>DATJRE010000526.1:0-39029 GCA_035505095.1 Bryobacteraceae bacterium
TCAGCGACTGAAAAAAGCTGATGCTCCAATCCCGTGCGGCCCGATTGATTCGGGGCGCCGCGTACAGATCCGTGTACCAGGTCCCATCTACGCCTCCGGCAAGCGCGCTTTGGCTCGATGACGCCGTGAACGCGCTGCTCCCGGTGCTCGCCGCGATGCTGATCCCATTCCCCCCGCTCCCCATCGTACGGGCGGTGATTGTCAACGTAGCGCCGGAAGCTTGCGCCCAAACTGCCGACGACCCCGCCGTAATCCACAGTGCAAAGCACGTTGCAATCGATTCCGCTGAGTCGCCAATCAGGTTTACGTGTTGCAGGCTGCTTCCCGTAAGCGCAATTTCCGTAGTGCCGCCAAACTCAGGCGTACCTGAGAATACGATGGTTGCCGTCGCATACTGATTGCCGAAGTTATACAGCTCGTAGAACCACAGCGCTCCAGCGTAATGGTTCGCCCGGCCCTGGAATCCCAAGGTGTGGATGAGCCACGCCGTCCGTTCGGGCGGCAGCGCCAGGGAATGGTTCGTATCCCAGTCGGTAGCCAGAGTGCTGTCCGCAATCGCCGGGAAGCTCGGCAAGGTTTGCGTCGGATACGCAATCTCCAGAAAATCGAAATATACGTCCGTTCCGGCGCCGCCTGTGTTTGTAATCGTTACCTTATGGGCAACGCCCCCGGTGAACTCCCCGGCCGACACCCGGATAAGAACGTCCTCCAAAGGGCTGCACAGATTCACCGCTTGCGGTGGGTTCGAGTCCACCTTTATTGTGATCACCCCACCGTTGTTGGTGTACCTCGTTCCCACATACAATTGGTGCGTCTGGTCGGCCGCGTAAGTGCATACCAGGCTATCGTTCGGGTTGGTACTATGGTGAATCGATCCTCCCGAGTAATTCCCGGTCTCTAGTAACCACGCACCGCTATACGCAACCTGCGAAGAGTTATCTTCGATTCGTTGACTTCCCGGTCCGGCCACGGAATATGTCACGTTCGCGCCCGTGACCTGCCAATTCGTCACCGAAACCGCGAACTCACCGCCTTGAAAGTTTCCAAGCTGCAAATCGGCCGCCCATGTCCATCGCACCTTGCGGACGTTCTGAGCTGGAACCTGCTGCTGCGTATTATCAGTCAGATTGCCGAAATTCAGACTGATTTGCCATTGTTGTGGCGACGTTCCACCAGCGAACATGCCCCATGCCGGGGACCACGATTCGGTTTGCGCTCCGTGAATCGTCCCATACACTCCGATCCGGTTCCCGTTGCTACCCGGCTGCAAATTGTAAGTCAGTGTAATTTGGGCGCCGTTGGAATTCGCCGTTACCCCGTTGGTCGCAGTGTTGGCGTTGATGAACCCCGCCAATCCCGCCACCGCTGTCGCCAGTGTATCCCCAGCCGCGAACTGATAATTCTGATGCTGATCCAACCAAGCCAATTCGATATAGTCCCCCACCGTCGGCGTCCCCTCCAGGGTGAATGTTACTGTAGCGGAAGTATAGGAACCAACGGGGGAAGCGTATGGCATCAGCGGAACGATATGGAAGTTCTCCGGCCCCTCTGAATCCTCCCAGATTCTAAGATAGGACCACCCGACCGAATCGTACACCGTCGAGTCCATCGCCATACAATTTGTCCGGCTTTCCGTGTAGCAGAGCTGAATGCCGCTAAGATCTCCATCCGGCAGGTTTCTCAGCGCCGGATGCTCAAATACGTTGTCCCGGTTCCATTCCACCACTGCCCAGTCGAATGGCTGCCGCCAGCAGCCCGATACCGTGAACCCGTTGGCCGTCGCTCCGCTAAGAGCCGCCACGGCGGTGGGCTCCTGAAAGTAGCATTGCAGATCACCGTCAGGTGCCAGCTTGGTAAGTGGGTTCGGCATCAGAGTCGAATCAGGACCGTGAGGTCCGCCCCAGGATAGGTCTGGCCTACCGAAACCACCGATAGGGTGATTTGCGATTGTGCAGCCAGCGGTGGCAAGGTGAACCCGGAGACCACCGTGGACACCAACTGCCCCGCGGGAATAGTCGTCGTGCAGTAAGTACCGCCGTTGACATTCAACTGAACTTCCACAGCCGCGTCCGCCGCCGTGCCCAGCACTGCAAACACATCCCGCACGGAGTGCGAAGCCTCCACCACCAGCGGCGGCGCGGCTGATTGGTCTACCGCCAGGCACCCTCCCACTTGGATCGTATACTGACCGCCCGAAAGCGTGCGCAGTCCATTGTCGTCGTTGTTCGTCAGACAAATGCTGGCAGTCGGGCTGTTTCCCCAGTCGTTAGTAACATATAACTCCGCGCTCGCCACCCTCACATCCGGTAACGCAATGGGAAACAGCCAGCTTCCGCTGTATGGCGTGCCGAAGAATTGCGGCGGAAACGGAGCGATCAGCGTGGCGCTGGTCAGGGTATAAATCGGCGCCTGAGCCGCGTGGGCCGCTGCCGCGCTGCCATGCATACCGCGCGTCACGGTATACGACAGGCCATTGCTGCCCACCGCCGTTACCTGCATTACTTCCCCGTCCAGTTGGAGAAACGCGCCGGCTGTCGCCGCGCCCGCGGCGCTCAGGGTAAGCGTCTGATCCGTCGCCGCAACCGCCGCCGCCAGGGTGACCGACGGCTGCCCCGCGAGTTCGTTCCAGTAGTGCAAAGTCAGCGTCCCGGACGAAATGCTGTGCGTGTTCGACAGGTCGCTGAACGACACTGCGCTCAGTTGCGCGGCGCCACCCAGGGGCGAGGCCCCCATCGCGAACGTGGGCTGCGCCGGCGCCGCACTGTCGCCCGATCCTCCTCCGCCGATTTGCCATCGGGTGACAAGCGAGATGGCCGCCGGGCATTCTATGTTGTTGGCGTTGGCCGCCCTTCCAGTCACCTCCACAACCTCTCCCGCCTGGTTGGGAACTTCGAAGTCCGCAGGACTGCTCGCCGCCAGTGCCCCGAAATGCCACCCGGCTTCAGCCACCACGAAGAAACTGGTCGCGTCCGGTGGAACGGTCCACGCGGGCGCCACGGTCAGAGTCGTCGCAGTATTCGCTGCGATTGTCTGCTCCTGGCCCGCGCCTGTCCCCCGAGTGATTCGCGCCGTCATTCCGCGGTATCCGTTAACGGCCATCTGCAGTGCGCCATTCCCCACCGTGGTTGCGGAATATACCGTAGCCCCCTCTTCCGATTGCAGTTCCATCCTCCAGTAGAAATTGGCGTGATCGTAATTCGGATCGGCGGGCGGTATCGGCTGCTCCGCCAGCCCCGAGTCGGTGAATTGGGCCGCCACCGCCTGCCCTGTCGCGATTCGGAACATCTCCGCCGGCGTCTGCCCACGGTACACGTTGAACCCGCTCACCGCCGATCCGAAACTCAAACCCGTCAGCGTTACGCTGTTCTGGCCCGCCGTGATCTGCGCCATCACCACAAAGGAGAGCGGACTTTCGTCGCCCGCGCTGTCCAGGGCCGATACCGCATAGTAAAGCGTCTGCCCGCTGGTCAGCGTTCCGCCAGTGCTCAATTGAACCGCCAGGCTCAACAGCGGAACCGGGGGACCCGCCGCAACCACTGTCGCCGGTGGCACAAAACTCACCGCCAGGTTGACGCTCACCGTGCCATCGCTGTTCATCGTCGATGTCTCTGCTACGCCGAACTGAATGTCGCCGTTCGCATCCACCACGCTCCCTACCAGGGGTCGCGGTACTCCAATGCCCGAATTGACCTGCGGCGTTCCGCCAATTCCCGTGGTCGATTGCCCGTTGCTGTCGGCGTACCACGCATCGTCGTGGATTTGTGCCGTAATCGTGGTGATCCGGTTATTCATCCCCGGAGCGATCTTCAGAATTCGGAATGGCTGCCGCTGGAAGCCTTCTTTCAAGTAAGTAACTGTGATCAAATCGCCGGGCCGCACTCCAAAAGCCTGCACGCTGGTCTCAAATTCGATATAGGTGTTACCTTGTACGGATTTGTCCAGGTTCACCTTCAGCATCCGCCCCGCCTGGTCGAAATTCGGTATCCCAATCGCCGCCAGCGTCGTCGACACTACCTGCCCGCACAGCGCTACATCGTCCGGATCGACCAGCGTGTAACTGTCCTGCTGATACTGGTTCAACGAGTCCTGGAATTCCACCACAAACTGGTTAGGCGTGTCCGCAATGCTTCTGCAAAACACCCGCACGCTCGGTTCACCGCTTGGCTTCCGCAGAATTCCTGAAACGCCCGTGCTGCCGTCGCCAAACTCATAGCTCGGCCAGCCGCCGTTCAGTGTTTCGGTGCTATTCGACCACGCGGCCTGTGTGGGTGCCTCGTTGGCAATCGTGTCCTCTACGCGCAACTGCACCAGGCCGCCCGCCTCATACGTCATCAACAACCGTGAGGAATTGCGCACGCCCCGCACCAGATCGCCGGCGCTGCGGGCCTTCTGCAAGGCGAAGTTGCATTGAAATCGAGCCAGCGTGATCGGGTTCGAATTCAAATCCAGTGTGTTGATCTGCTCGTCGCAATATGCCGCCGCCGCAGCGAAGCTCGCGATGTCGATCTCGGAAGTGCTCCACCCCATCCGTCGCAACAGGTCCAGCAGAATCCACGCGGGATTATTCGTGAATTGCGCCTCAGTCTCCGTCCCGTCGGAGGCGTAAGTCGGCAGGATCAGCCCCTGTGCCAGCACCTGCACTTCCGGCAGCGAGGTCCCGTTGTTCAGAGCAGTCGGTACCACCACGGAAAGATACGCCATGCTGCCATACGGGTCGCCCGCCGGCTGCCCGGTCGCATCGGTGAAGTTCATGTCGAACGCTCCCGTACGCGTTCCCAGCGTGATCACGTTATACCAGCCGGTTCCGGTCATGTTGGTCCCGGCCACCCCTAACGGGATCGCCACGTCATTCACCAGCACCGTGATCACGCCCTGCATTTGCCCTATCCCCAACAGCACTTCCATCCGCGTCAGGTTGCCGTCGTTGCGCGCGAATACCACCGGCGGGTTGTACCATACCGTCCCATATACCATCGGGACAAAATCGTTGTACTCTGCCGCGTTCACCGATACCGCCGAGGTCGTATTGCTGCCCGCCCCGTAGCTCCGCACGGAAATCGCCGGCGGCACAAACTCGATCCCTCCGAAGTTCGACCACATCCCGCGCGCCTGGCAATCGCTGCGCGTGTAACCGCACGCCGTGAAGGGCACTCCGCTGTTCAGGTTCCCGGTGCCGCCGGTCTCTCCGGCCGAGTATCCGCAGGGGTAAAACTGCGAATATTGCCCGCTCGCTCCGCCGTCGATGGCCTCCACTCGCTGGGCCTCTGTCGCTGGAAAATCCCAAGGGCACATCCGCTGAATGCGCACCTCCGGCATCAGCAGTCTCTGCAGATTCATGACGTTGGTCGCCGTGATCCGGAACGTCGCCTGCCGGATCTCGTCCGGAGGATTGCAGATTCCCTGGAAGATTACGCTCGCGTCCGTCGCCGGCGCATTGTTCGGCAGATCGTAGAACAGAAAACTCACCGTCAACGTCGCGCCTTTCCAGCCGGTCTGCTGCTCGATCTCCGAGAAATGCGAGTCCGCATTCGCCAGCACCAGCGAAATCTTCGGAATTCCGTCCACGCCCTGTTGCGAAGCCGTCTGCATCTCGAATACGTTCTGCTGCAGCACCCGCGCCGCGTAGGTGGTCGCCCCCACCGTCACCCCGTGCGTGCACCAGGAATCCGTCTGCCCGTTCGCCAGCGTGCAGTCGAACAACAGCAGCGGCGTGTCCGTGACGGCCTGCTCTTTCAGATTAAAGATTGTTGGCGTTGTTGACATTGATAATGTTCACCGTGCATGTGTGCTGTCCCGGTCCCGTTGTCGTCACCGCCAGTTCATCGGTGGCGAGGCGGGCATTCGTGTATACCCCGCCTGTCGTGCTCGATTTGTACTCCGACGCTCCCACCTGTGCCTCCACTTGCATCCCGTACACGTACGCCGTTGCCCCCGCCGCCAGTTGAATTCCGAACGTAATCGAGCTTGCCGTCGGATCTCCGGCCATCGTGAACGCCGCTCTCGTCCACCCCGTCGTCACCGGCTGTTCCGTCTGCTGGCTCCCCGCCAGCAATGTCACCGTGGTCGCCTGGTCCGCCCGCAAGTACATGCTCAGGCAATACTCGTATCCGGCCGGCGCTTGCAGCGTCTGCGAAATGCTCTGCGTGCCCGCGCCACTGTTCGCCAGTTTCCACGCCAGCGTACCGCCCGCCGGGTCCGCTGCGCCACCGGTCAGCGTCAGCAACGGCGCGGCCTGCCATACCGCATTCGTCAAATGGTCGCTCCAGGCCAGCAGGTTCGCCGTCGGGTCCAGGAACGTGAACGCGTTGAGTGATCCCTCTGCCGCTTCGAAAAAAGTCTCCAGCGCTTCGCGTTCGCTGTCCGTCAGCCCCGCGTAGCTCAACACCCATTGCGTGCTGGCCCCATTCGGGTCCGCCAGCCGGATGGCGCTCCCATCCAGGGCCGCGTTCACTACCGTGCGCTGCAGTTGCTGTTTCCGGATCGGAAACTGCGCCAGGCTCCCACTGCTAAGTTGCGGGTAGACCATTACCGGTTCTCCACCACCGTCAGCCGCGTGCTTCCCTGCATTTCGCCGCTGTGCGTCAAATCCATTTCGTCACTCGACAGGCTGCAGTTGCTATAGACCTGCCCGTCCCAGGGATCCGTAAATGGAAACACCGCAAACGCTCCCTGATTCGCCAGGAAGAACGCCTCCAGAGCGGTCATCTCCGCCTCGTCCAATTCATCCAGCAGGATGTCCCACCGATGCAGCGGACCAGCCGAGTCCCTGTATCGCTGCTCCGTCCCATCCACGAACCGCACGCTCTGGTTCTGAAAGCGCAGCGTCCGCTTCGCCGGATACTGCGCCACCGCATTCGTCTTTAGTGCCGGAAAGGTCGCCATTACAAGTTGCTCACTACGTCGTTAATCGAGTTCAGATTCAACATCGCGTCCCGCACCGCCGCCGCAATGTCGCTGCTGCGGTCCATAAATGACCGCGCATCCATTGCTTGCACCTGTACGGTGATTCCCGATCCGCCACCGCTCCCCGCGGACCCTCCGCCGCTCGTCGCCGCCGTGCTGCCGCTCCCCGAGTTCCCTCCCCCGCCACCCGCCGCCCGCGGCATTCCGCTAAGGTCAGTGTCGGCAGCCTCGATCCCTCCGCTGGTCTCGGCCCCCTGGAAGCTCACCGGATCCGGCATCGCATACTTCGTCAGCGGTTGCTGTGTCGAGTTGCCTCCTCCCCCGTCGAACAGCCCGATCAGCCCGCCAATCAGCGGTACGATCCCCAGCCCGCTCTCGAGCACCGTCGAAGCAATCGACAACGCCGAATCCCCGCCGCCCCCGCTGCTGCTTGTCGCGCTGCCCGCCACCTGTCCGCTCGTCGTTAACGTCTGCGGTGTGTAGGGAATCGTTCCCATCGACGCGGTCATCTGGTTGATCAGACCCGCGCTGCTTCCCGCCGCCGTCTCTCCCGAAATCGCCGAGAATTCTTCAAGAAGCGTTTCTTCTGTTGTGTCCGCCATGCTTCATCTCTCTCGTCAGTGCCTTCTCCAGAATCAGGAATGCTTCCACCTGCCGCGCCGTCAGTTCCTCAAACTTCATCCCGCCCAGCCGCCGCCGCACCAGAAACTCCTCCACCCATCCCGCGCTCTCCGCCGTGATGTACGACTTCGGGCACGTCTCCGTCGCCACGTCCGCCCGCGCCCACACCGGCCGCCCGCCGCTTTGTTCCTCCGCGCCCAGCCAACCGCAGCGCCTTCTCTTCTCCAGGCCGGATCTCCGGCACAAGTCGCACTCCCAACCGGCCTGGTTGGATAACTGAAAGTGGAAGGCGACTAGCAGTTTTTTCGTTCCGCCTCGTCCAGACCCGTCTCCCGCCGCACCAGCCCCAGTGCTTCCCGGAACAACTCCTCGGGACCCGCATCGGCCAGCATTTCCGGCGTTGCCTCCACTCCATCCACCCTCAGTCCGGTAATCGCCTGCAGACCCCAACACACATACAACCGGTCGATTTCCGCACGCGCCAGCGCCGCGTCCATGCGCTCCTCGGCCGATTCGCCCGCCGCCAGAAACTCCGCCCGCCGCGCCAACTCTCTCACCCGCGCCATTAATTCCGTTCGCCGCCCGAACGACATTTTCCAAACCGTGAATCGGACCCCGGCCACTTTCAGCGACTCCACAACCTGTGAGCTCGAATAATCCATGCCCATCCCCTATCCGAACGCCACCGCAATCTCGTTATCCACTGTTCCCTGCGCGCGCGATGCCCGGAACTTCCACTGCAGCAGGTTGGAGCTATCGTCGTACTCCGGCACCTCCGGAAGCACGCTTTGCAAATACACCCCCATCACCTGTCCCTGCGTCGTTCCCAACTGGAACATCACGCTGATCGGTGACTCCTGCCGCGCCGCCTGATACAGCGATTCCGTAGCCGTGTCGTCCATTCCGTAAAGCGAGAACGCCGCCGTCACCGTCCTCTCGCCAGGCGCCAGCGCCAGTGGCAGCCTCGATCCAAACTCCTTCGACCGCGTGTCCAGATTGTTCTTCAGCACCAGCGTCGCGCTGGTGATTGTCAGAAACTGAGTCGCTGCCGTCCCCATCCATGCCTCGCCCAGATTGCCCGGCACGATCGCGTAGTCGAACCCGCCCAGCGCCGGTTCCGCCGGAAAGCTCGCGAGTTGTCCCGCTCCGCCGGCACTGAAGCTGCTGCTGTCCACCACGTCTTGCGCCAGCCCGCTGAATCGGAACTCGTGATAGTCGCCGTTCACCAGGATCTCCATCTGGTCCACGCCGGCGCCGCAAAGCAGCCTCTGCACCGCCGTCTGCGGGCTCCAGTAGTCGTACACGCTCACGCTCGGCAGGTTCGTCGCCGGCACATAGGTCACCGCCGCGCCAATCGTCGCCCCTACCGCCGGCGGATTCGTGAACGGAGCATTCAGTTGCACTGTGTTCGCATTCACGATCACCGTTGCAAACCGGATCTCGCCGCCCCACTGCACTGCCTGGCCGGCCGCCAACCCGTGAGGAGCTGTGAATCCCACTTGCCCGCCCGCTGTGATCGACGCCACGATCCCGCTGCCAAACACCAGCGGAGTGCCACCCAAAGCCGCCTGGAACAGCGGCCCGTAGGAAGGCCCCGAGGCGCCACCTTGCCAGCTCGTCAACAAGGTTCGCAGCTCGTAATTCGTACGCAGCCTTCCCCCCGCGGGGTTGCCCACAAACGTTCGGCTCCCCGTCTTATCCTTGCGGTCCGCAGTCGCCGTTTCCTGCTGCACCGTCAGCTTCAAAGCCGGAATCCGGTTGACTGCCGTGACCGCCGCCGCCGCGCCATAAGCGCTCTCTAGTCCTGTGTAAAACCGGTTCGCATTCGACGAAATATATGAACTCATAAGCGTCTCTCTTCTTCCTCTCCGCGCTTCCCCCGCGTCTCCGCATCCCGGTACGCATGAGCCGGGAGTCACGCCGGTCGGCAATGACCGCAGATCGGGATATCTCCCGTCGTGCGGATTTCGCCAATAGCCCCTCTCGCATTGCGTTCTTTGCGACTTGGCGGCTTGGCGAGAGACCAACGAAGGCCGCGTCTACATGCCTCGTCGGTTTGAGGTCCAAGACCTCGCTAGCTCTTACTCACCCCCACATCGAACCCAATCCGCGCCGACTGCACGAATCCCCGCCCGCCCCGCTTCACCGCTCCAAAGGTGATCTCGTACCCCCCCGAGTAGAACATCCCGTTGCCCCAATCTCCGCGCGTCGCGTCCAGCGCCTGCGACGCGGCGTCCGTGTAAAGCTCCAGCGCACTCTCCAGGCCCTCCAGCCCATCCTGCGAATGCCGGATCTCCATCACCATCTCCACCCGCCCTGAGAAGCTGCGGAACTTCTCCTTCAGCGTGTTCACCACCTTCTCGCAATAAATGTTCGCGGTCGGGTATCGCATGGCCGTGCTCCGCTCCACCAGGTCCGGCGCCACATTCTGCGCCGTCACTTGAACCGTCGCCGCAAACCCGCCCCCCGGGCTTCCCGCCTGTTGCAAGGCCAATAGGCTCGCGTTGATCCCGCTCGCCCCCTGCATCAGGCTCAATACCGCCGCCGTCGTCCCGCTCGCAATGTTCGCCGCCATTGGTCACCCTCTCGAGATCCGCCGGGCAATCCGATAGAGCGTGTTTGGCCCCTGCCCCTGCCCCGGCCGCTTTCCGTCCGTCACTAATGGTTCCGGCTGCACCCACGTCGCTCCCACCGGATTCGGCACCGTGTTCTGCAATACCACCTGCTCGGGGGCCGCGCCCGCATACACGTTCCATCCCACCGCCACTCCCGGTGCGCGCCTGGGATTCACCACAAACGTGCTGCTTGCCGTCACCACGCTCACCACGTCTGCGCAATCCCCTTCTTCGCCCGCCGCGTTCACCCAGGAAACCGTCGCGTAATACGTGCCGTCCGGAAGCAGCCCCGGGGTTAGCGTCACACACGGCTCCGCCGCCTTTGGCACCGGATGGTGCACCAACCCCACCCCCAGCCGGATCAGACGGTCCATGGCCCACCGCGCCAGGTCGCGGAATTCGTCCCGCTTGTTCGCGTACCGGTCGTTGAGTTGGTTGCTGTAGGCATCCTGATAAACCATCTCCAGCGATCGGTACGCGTGCCACAGCCGCAGCGGCGGCGTAACCACCACCTTGTCCAGAAGCCGCCGCTCCAATAGCGTCTCCAACTCGATCCCCAGTTCCTCTTGAGCTAGTTCCAGCTTCGTTGTGACGTCGATCCCCTCCACCGTCGCCACGTTCAGGAGTTGGGAATCGTGCCCCGCCAGTTCTTCAATGGTGGACACCGGGCCGTCCGTGAACAATGCCATAAAGTCTGCCTAACCCTTGCGGGACCGGTCCACTTTGCCGTCCGTGGCCAGCGTCGCCGTGCCGTCTACCACCATCTTTGCTGCCACTCGCCGTGGCACCTCGGTAATCGTCCCGGCCTTGCCGCCATCCGGGGTAGCTACGCTCACTACCTCGGCAAACGCGCCCGGTATCTTTGCTTCTACATCCCGTATCTTCTGGTAATAAACTCTCACATCCATGCTGTTTCTCCTTTGCGGGCCGCTCCTTCAGGCGCCCCGGCGCTTACCCTTCATATACAGAGGGCGAAGCTCGTTTCCACGGCCTCGCCCCTTTTTTCACCACCCGACGCGGAGAACCGGGAATCACTCCCGGCTTTCCCCGCGTCTGCAACCTGAGCCTTCCACTCCCTGTCAGTTCCCCAGCCCCGCGACCTCCAATCCGAGCCGCGACCGTCAGGGAGCGGGGCGCACCTCGCCGCCGCCTAGGTGTTCACCTGCACGCCGGCCTGGTTCCGCAGCACGCCGCATCCGTACAGAACGTCTACGGTGAATTGCTGCGCCAGCGTATTCGGCTGATAGCTCATCACCACCCGCATGCCAAAGTTGCCCAGCTCCGCGTACTCCGCGATCGCGCCGGTCCCCGGAAGCGGCTGCGGCAGACGCCGCATCACCAGGCCGATCGCGCTCTTCGTAAACGCCAGGTTGTGGGTGTTCACCGGGCTGGTGCCCGTCTGCGGAACCAGTTGCGAACGGAACACGAAGAAGTCCTTGAACTTCCCGATCGTCCCGTCAATCAGCGTACGAAGTCCCGCGCTGCCCGCCGTCTGGAACTCTTCGAACAGCGGAATCTGCCGCCATGCCGAGTAGGCCGCCGCGTTCACCACGAAATACCGCTGTTCCGATTGCGGAATCTTCGCCAGGAACAGCGCCGTTTCCGCCGCGTCGATAGTCGCTTCCGTAAGCGTCACTCCCGGCGTTCCCACCGGTGTGTTCGAGGTGAAGCTCGCGTACAGGTTCAGCAGGTCGCTCTCGATCCGTTCCGCAATCGCCGACACCGACGGCTGCAGATAAACCTTCAGCAGGTCCGGGACCGCCAGCACCTTGGTCACATCCGGTATCTGGAAAGTGGCTTCCACATGGCTGTTCAGCACGATCGCCGCGTTCCCGATGCTCGGGTTCTGCGGCTGCACGCCGTTGCCTTCCAGAATGTTATTCGCCACCATGGTCGGCGGAATCGGCACGTTGACCGTATCCCCGGCATTCGCCAAAACCGGTTCGTAATCGCGATTCACCAGGTTTCCCATCACCAGGTTCGACGTCAGTACCGGCAAAGCATCCGCCGCTACCAGTTTCACAATCGCGCTTGCTACGTTCGTTGAAGTAATAATCCCCATTCGTTCTCCTTTTTGTTACATTCCCCGCAGACTCTGCGATGCCACCCGCACGATCTCCTCGCGCACCCGTTGCATCTCCTCCGCACTCATGCCTGGACGAATCCGGTCCAGGTCAATCGGCTCGCGCCCCGCGCCGGGGGCCTTCAGCGTTCCCGTCATCCCCGTCCCTCCCGCAATTCGTGCCGGAAGAAACTCAGGATTCTCTTTCACGAAGCCGGCCAGATACTCCGTCATCGGAAGTTCACCGCCTCCGTCGGCACGGGCTACGATCCGCCCGTCCTCCGTGCGCACAATCCCATCTCTCACCGCGCGATAGGCCAGATCGACTTTGGCTACGCCAAGCCTGTGTAATTCGGACTTGATCGCCGAACTCCGTTCCGCCTCCTCCGCGATTTGTTTGCTCCGGCTATTCTCTGCAACCAGCTCATTCAGCCGGCGCTCCAGTTGCTCGCGCCGCTTCTTTTCTTCTTGCAACTCCGCTTTGTAAGCCGGTTCCGTCTTGCCTTGTTCCCGGCTCACGTACTCTTGAATTGCCTGTTGCACGATCGCCTGAACGTCGATTCCTTCCATACACCTCCTCAAAAACTCGCCGTCTCAACCCCAGCGTTCTCCGCTCTCCCTTCACCCCCGGTCGATCTCCTCCGCCACCCGGTTCTTTATCTCCTGCCGTGCGTCACATAAGTACTTTGCTGCCAGCTTCTTGAATACCTGTTTCTTCAATGTCTCCGAGTTAATGCCCAGATCCAGCAACTTCTTCGCGTCGTCCAGTTCGCCACCGAAATCCTCGATGTCAAACTCGTCCAATCCCGCGATATCGATCGCCATTTCGTCCTGCCGGGCCGCTACAATCGACCGCAGTACCAGCTTCATTGCCCCCTTTACCATGTCCCCGTACGCCCGCAATACTTCCTGCGTCGTCTCGTAGTCCATCTGCTTGCTCAATCCCGATCGCTGATCGCCACTCCCGCCATTCCCCGCCTGGTTCATCAGGTAGCAAACCCGGTAGATCTCGTCCTTCAGCCGCTCCAGGTTGTCGGCCGCAATCTGATAGACCTTCCCGTCCGGTTCCGTCCACCCGAATCGGTCCTGCGGCCCCAATTGGATGTAGTAGGATTCCCCAACAATCTGGTTCCACTCCCGGTCCGAGTAAATCACCGGCATCGCAAACAAGCCCATCGTCAGCGCCCACGCCAGCGCATTCGACTTATTGAAGTGCTCCAGTTGTAACAGCCCGGCCTTATTCATCAGCCACAGCCCGGACGACACCTTCATTCGAAAAACCGGCACCCGCCGCAGCGACGCCAGGCCATGCCGCCCTTCATCCACTGCTTCTATCGCTTGTCCGTCGCCGGCCTTGCGGAATACCTGGAAGTTCTCGCGGTCGTAGTAAATCCACCGCGTCTCCTTTTCCCACCGCGAGTCTGTCACCTTGCTCTGCTGCAGGCACGAAGTGCGAATCACTATCCACTCCAGCGTTCCGCCCTCATCGTAGTTCCAGTTAATAACTTCCTGCGGCGAGTAATCCACCAGGTACGCGCGCGACCGCCCTGAAGCGTCCTCTTCCGCCCGCGTTATCGCCGGACCCCCCGCCCGCGGAAAGTCCACTACCGTGTAACTGCTCCCGCAGACCAGTGCGTCCACCATTCGCTGCCGGAAGAATTCGCTCAGGCTCGTCCCCTTCAAATCGCAGTCTTCCGTGAACGTGTTGTAAAACGATTTGGCGGCCGTGTCGCCTCCTTCGAACAACAGCGCCGGCCCCCGCCTCATCAGAGTCGCCGCATACCAGTCGATGATCGACCCCAGGTAGTTCTCGTAGAACACCCGGCTCAGCCGCTCTAGGTATACGTCAACGGGTTCCCTGTGCCGCCGCACCAGGTATTGTGTCGCGTGAGCGCGTAGCTTTTCACCGCCCGCGTACAAATCCTCGTACTGCTCCCACATCGCCTTCTGCGCAACGTAGTCTGGATGCTCCCGGTTGATGTTATCCATGCTTACAATACCCTCTGCTGCTTTTCCCCAATCATTTTCACCGGCTTGAACTCCTGCCAAACCAGGTACCCAAGGGCGTCCGATGTGTGCGTCCGCATCCGGTCTCTGTCTTTATCCGGCTTGTTGTCCTCCGCCCGGTAGCACACCTCTTCAAAGTCCTTGAGCAGTTCCACGCACTTCGGATCTACCACCAGTCCCACCTTCCCGCGTGCCGAAAGCAGTTTCGCGTTCATCATATTCACCCGCTGTTGAATCGGTGGATTCTGCGCCGCCGTCCGGTAATCCACCGTGTAATTGGAGTTATCCCTAAAGTATTCCCGGACCATTTCGTAATCCGAGTACCCGGTGGTGTGCTGGTTGTTCCCTGACGAGTCGCCGTATACCCGCAGGCTCCCCGGATGGCGCGGATACCGCCGTAGAAACTCCGTGCAGGCGTCCGCTGTCGTCGCGCGGCGCAGTACGATCTCGTCTACTACCCGAACTTCCCCGTCAACGATCTGCACAATCACCGAACTCATCGGATCCACGTTGAAGTCCAAGGCCCAAAGTAATGGGTGCGCCGGGTCCAGCGTCAGCTCGCGCACGTTCTCGGTCATGTTGAACGCCGAATATACCCGGCGCCCGTCCTGACTTAGGTACTCTCCCCGCACCTCCTGGTCGTAAAACTTCTGATCGTAGCTGTCTCTCAGCCGGTCGTAATAGTCCGGCGTCTTCGCCAGCAGAAATTGATTCTCAAATGCCGGCGCCCGTATTACTCCGTAACCCGCTATCGTCTTGGCGATAAACCGGTGATACACCCAGTCGTAACCCTTCGGCGTCCACACCGCGTACCCGCATAGTTGGCTGGCGCCTGGATCCCGCAGCCGCCCTTCCAGCCGCAGCCACGATTCTTCCTGCGTGTAAGTCAGCTCATCCAGGCCGAACCAGGCCAGGTTCGTCCCGCGTAACCTTTCGAATTCGTCCAGCGGCCGGAACAGCACCTTCGACCGGGTATCCTTCATCACCAGCGAGTTTTCCGCTTTGTTGTGATCGAACGGCAGCCCGTTGGCCTCCAGAATTGCAAATAGCGCCGCCTGCGTGGAATCCCGTAACATAGGGTACGTGGGTGCCCCCAGCAGTCCCAGCCGTCCCGGATTCAAATAGGTCAGCCGGATCGCTTCGTGACAAAGCGCTTGGCTTTTCCCGCTCCCGATGGGCCCCGAAAACCCCTTAAAGCGGGTCTTGAGATTGTGAAACCTCCTTTGCGAAGGCAGCGGGCTGTACTTTATTCCTCGCTCTCGGAATCCGTCGGTTCCACCCATGTCACCCGGATCTCCTTCGCGTGTTCGGTCACTTCACCTATTTCTTTTTCCATCTGCACTAACTTCAGGTAGTCTCCAAGCGTCGGCTTGAACTCGTTCCCCGCTAGTGCCTTCTGCACCTTATCGATTGCCGACTCCAGCATTTCCACCACCCTCACCCGGTCTTTGACTTGCTTCCAGTTCTTGCATGCCCGGCACGATTTGAGAGGTAACCCCTCGTCTGCCTGATTCTTGTCCATATCTCTCCCAGTAAGTAAGACTGCTCGGGCGGTGGAACAGGACTGCTCACAAAAGCACGCGAGCAAACCGCTTTCCGCCGTCGGCTTGTACGCTCCGATGAAGATAGATGGGCGATCGCTAATCTCTCGCCCAACACAGCCGAAATTCGTGGGCCTCCACCGTAATCCCGGCTGCTTCTGCATTCCGCCACTGGACCTGAATCCCGAGCCGTCTTTGTGCGCCCGGCATCCCATCTGGTTCCCTGTCCATCGGCCTTCGCCTCGAGCCTGGTCGCCAGTAATAGAAAAGCGGCCCCGCCACTGCGAAGCCGCTTGACCCCTATCGCGCGTTGCGAGACTATGTCCCGCATCAGACTCGCTATCTCATTCAGTGCCGCTCACTCCGTCAGTTCCCTTCCTGATTTGAGACTATCACCGCCAGATATCGGACCCGCATGCTGCCGGGCCGTAAGTCATTGAAAATAGGCTGACGATAGTCCATCGACATTTGTGAACAGGAGACGGCGGCGCTTCGCTTGGCACGCGCTTCGCTTGGCGCGCGCTTCGCTTCGGCACAGGAGGGGATGAAAATGGACGCGAGTCGGCCCAGGCGACGGGAGGGGCTGCCAATCCGTAAGCCTCACATTCTGCGGGACTAAGTGGCGCCGATTTTCAAGGGGAATTATTGAAATGGAATTCTCACGGCGGGCCAGGAAAAGCGCCGAGTGCTCTGGTTCAGCCTCCAGGTGCCGCGGCCCTCTCGTTCATCACGGTGGCGTCATCCACCACGATCCCGGTGGCGATGGTCAGGGCCATCAGCGACAGGTTGTCGATGCTGAAACGGGGCAGGTCACGACCCCGAAGGTGCCGATCAGCGAGACCGGCGCGGCCCGCCACGCGCTGGTTCATGGCGCATCTCCGCCCTGTGCCCTGTGAGAGGCATCAGCGCGTGCACGCGATCAACGTTTTGAATGATGTTCGCGCCCGGCTGGCGGGAAACCACAACTGGACAGCCGGTGCCCCAACCCTACCGCGGCGTTGCGGTCATCGACGCGCGATGCCCAGTGACCGTCGCCCAATAGTCGATCCAGCGCTCCCGGATGCCATTGGTCCGCTCGATCAGCGCCTTACTCGGCTTGGTCCCGTGTTCCACCACCACCACCATTCCGGTATTAAACTTCTTCTGCGCGTGGTCGATATCGGGCAGCCGCGGACCTTCCGCCGCGATCACATCTTCAATCGTCACCTTCGTACGATCGGCCTTGAAGATGGGATGACCGTTGCGGTCCCTGCCCGCCGGAACCAGGTTCCTGAGCATGAAGAAATCGGGTACTTCCGACGGCGCAAGCAGGCCCATCAGATAGAGATCGAGATACGAGTAACCAGTAGCCGGCACGTAGTAATCGTCATCCAGTTGGGTGAACGTGCCGTCGTAGTTGTCCTGCCAGACGCCGCCACCCATGGCCGATGCTTCGGTGGGCCGCTGGTAGGGGAACGGCACGCGCGCCTGCAAACCGCGCGCCCAATGGGTCGGACCCAGCGGAATGGTTTCGCCGCCAATCTTGGCCGACACAAATGCCGCCCAACGGTGCCCCAGCTCATGACCGATCTGAGACATCGCATAATCGTAGGGAGGAATCTTCCCATCGGCAGTCCGCTGGCCCAGTTGGTGGGCATAAGTCACGATATTATGGATGTTCGTATCGGTTATGCCCTCGGGCGGCCGCTCCTGCATCTGGTTAGATCCCACATACACCGGTTGTATAAACTGCCACTGGAACCTACCTTGGCTGCAATAAGATTCCAGGCCCCTTTGCTCCGCGCCAATCCCCGTCACCGCGCCGCCCCCCGGACCGCCGCCCAAAGGCCCATTGCTCGGCGTGCCCGCCTCCTGATTGTCCACTCGAAAATCGGAGTAGTACGCCAGAAAATCGAACTTATCCCCCAAAGCCTTGATCACCGTGCAGGTCAGGTCGCGCGGGTTCGGCAGAGACAGGTAATGAAACGCCTCGTACGCCACCGGGAAGGGTCCCTCGTCCCGCTTGACGGCGGACAGATGTAACTCCGGCGGGCGGATTCCTTGCAGTTTCACAGTCACCGGCGCCTCGGCGGCGGCTTCCGCAGCGCCGGGTCCCGTGGCGCTTGCCGAAACCGCAATGCGCTCTCCTTCATGAAATCCCGCCGGCAGGGTGCCCTGCATCGAAATGCGATTCCCACTTACCGTCACTGCCGGCGAAACGCCCGGCCCGAAGGCGGTGTAGCGCGGACCGCCGCGTCCGCCCCGTCCGCCCATGCCCCCGCGGATGGTCCACGCGGCATCGTGATCGCCAGGCCCGTCGAGCGCCACCCGGTACGTAACACCCGCCAGCCCCGCGTCCCCCTGCGGCAGCACCGGTCCGCGAGTCTCTAAAGTGATTCTCAGGAAAATGCCATCCACCGCCGAAAGCACAATCTTCTGAATATCCAGGTTGGCCGCCGCGCCAGGATTTCCTTTCCGCTCCACGACCCCCACTTCTTTTTCCTCTCCACCAGTGACCAGCGGATAGACCCCCACAATGGCATCCTTGGCTGTCACCTGCTGGTACGACATTTCAATCGAGCCATCCTTCCGCAGGACCGCCTGGAATCGGTTCACCGTGGGCGTCCAGGTGAAATCCTGGATGCCACCCATCGGTTCGGTCAGGTTCCACGTGACCACTACCCGATCCTCCGCCTCCTTCAAATACCGCGTTCCGGACATGCGCGGCTTGAAAAACACGCAGATCGCCGGAACTGTATTGATCAGCGTCCGTCCGGCTTCCTGCAACTGCGCGAAACGTTCCACGGAGACCCCACCGCCACGTCCCCCACGCCCGCCGCGTCCCCCGCGTCCGCCTCCCCCCGGCGCGCCGAAACTGATCGACCCCGTCATGCCCACCGAAAGCGCATTCCACTGCTTTCCCGAAAACGGGAAGGTGAAGTGTTCCAGCGTGGCCTGAGGTCCGCTCATCTCCGACCCGAATTCGGCGTCCCAGCGCAACGGCAGATTCTCCACCCGGTATCCGCCTGAGTCTGGCGTGAACCGCACAGTGCGGCCGCCCAGGTCGAAGAGGTTGGCCTTCCCCAGCACTCCCTCGTCAAGCGTCATCACAATCAGGTCGCCCTGCGTCGAGATCTTCCCGATGGGGTGCCCTGGCGCCTGCCGGCCCTGCGCCAATCCCGCAGCAGTTCCCCACAAAATGGCCCATGCTGCGGCGGCCAAAACCGCTACCATCTTTTTTAGCGATACCAAGTCCCTGGTCCTCAATTCTCCTGCCTCCGAAATCGGCAGCGCGCCGCGTGGTCGTGGTCAAAAGCGACCGGCAGAGCACGCCCATTGAATGCTCCTTGCATAGTTCCACTCCGTCTGAATCCGGCTGCCGCTCTCGTGGTTCTGATCAGAGCCGCGACTGTCACGGAGCGTCTGTCGCGCAACCGAACAACTCCTCGCCGTCGCAAATCCAGTTTCGGAGCCCCGCGCCTACGCAAGCGTTAAGCCGGACAGCACCCTGTGTCTCGCGCCCAACCTCCGCGCCCGCCCGCTTCCGGCGCTCAGTTATCTCCACCATTGGTGGCCTGCGGCTCTGCCGGGAGCGACACCCGATTCCAGTTCGGCGGCTCCACTCCCAGCAGGTAATGCACAAAATAGTCGTCGCGGTAATGCTCGCTTCCCAAAATCCCCACTCCGTGGTCCTGCCCCGGAATGTACAGCATGTCGAAATGCTTGTGGGCCTTTACCAGCGCATTCACCACCTGCAAGGAAGACGCGGGGTCCACGTTGGTATCCAGCTCTCCTACGATGATCAGCGCGCGGCCCTGCAGGCGGAACGCATTGTCCACGTTGGATGACGCCGCGTATTGCGGTCCCACCGGCCAGCCCATCCACTGCTCGTTCCACCACAACTTATCCATGCGGTTGTCGTGGCATCCGCTGTTGGTCACCACTACCTTGTAGAATTCGGGGTGGAACAGCACGCCGCCCAAAGAATTCTGCCCGCCTGCCGAGGTCCCGAAAATGCCCACCCGGCTGATGTCGTACCACGGATATTTCGCCGCCACCGCTTTGTGCCAAAGAATGCGATCCGGGAATCCCGCGTCGCCCAGGTTCTTCCACGCCACATCGTGAAAAGCCTTGGAGCGGTTGCTGGTGCCCATGCCGTCAATGTGCACCACAATGAAGCCCAGCTCCGCCAGCGCCTGGTCCGCCGAAACCGCGCTGAACGTCTTGGGAACGAAAGAACCCTGCGGCCCCGCATAGATATTTTCGATCACCGGGTATTTCTTGGAAGGATCGAAATTGGTCGGCTTGATGATAATGCCCCAGATATCCGTCTTCCCGTCGCGGCCCTTGGCGACGAACACTTCCGGGAACCGGAATCCCGCCGCCAGCAGCGCCGAGGCGTCGCCCTTGTCCAGATCCATGATCACCTTCTGGTCGTCGCTGCGGCGAAGCTGCGCCTGCGGAGGCAGGTCCACGCGCTGCCACATGTCCACGTAATACTTCCGGTCCGGTGAGAAGGTCACCGTGTGCGTGCCGTTGGCATCGGTAAGCCGGGTCAGTCCCGTGCCGTCGAAGTTGATGCGGCAATACTGCGTGAAATACGGGTCCTGCCCCGGAATCATTCCGCCGGCTTCAAACCAGATCTGGCGCTTGTCCGGGTCCACAAAATCCACGTTGCGCACCAGCCAGTCGCCCTTGGTGATCTGGTTCTTCACCTTCCCGGTGATCCCGTCGTACAGGTAGAGATGCTCCCATCCATCCCGCTCCGAAGCCCAGATGATTTCCTTGCCATCCTCCAGGTCGTGGCGGTAGCGCCGGCCCGCGGACATGCCCGGCCCAAGCTGGTTGTAATAGATGAAGGTCTTGCTCTGCTCGTCAATCAGTGGGCGGGTTTTGCCGCTTTGCGCGTCCACTTCGATCACGCGATACACCTGGTGGCCGCGCTGGTTGTATTCGAACGTGAAAGCGCGGCTGTCCTTCCACCACACCGGCGAGGTGATGTCATACGGATTCGGAAACAGCGCGTGGTCGATTTCGATTTCCTTCCGCGTGGCGATGTCGAAAAGCGCCGGATAGGCAATATCCAGCGCGTCGCCAGGCTTGCGATACATCGCGCCCATGGCCGAGTTCGGCATCGTCGCGGTGGTGAAATGTTTCGGCTGGACTTGGTCGGTGGGCGACGATTGCACGTAGTACACCTGCCGGTCGTAACCCGGCCGCGTGTGGTACGCCGCCAGCTTTTTCGAATCGGGTGACCAGGCCACCGAGCGCAGCGTGTAGTAATTGCCCTCGGAGCCGTCGAAGCTCAGGGGTGCGGCCGGTTCGCTCGATCCGGTGGGCCGCAGAAACACGTTGTAGTTTTCGATCAGCGCTTCCCACTTACCGTCGAAGGAGCGGCAGGTAGGAGTTTCCGCCGCCGATGCCGTCGCGCCGCGTCCGCTGCGGCCTCCCCGTCCTCCGCGCCCGCTGCCTTGCGCCGCGCCTTGTCCCCGCGGGGCCGGCGCGCAGCCGGGTTCACCGCGGCCGAACGCTCCACCACCGCCTCCGCCCTGTTGGGGAAAGGGCTGGTATTCGAGACCATCCACCGGGTCGCCGCCATTCTCCTCGGTGAGATATTCCGGCGCCGGGTCTTCCTGCGGCGCGCCGCCCCGGGCGCCCCGGCCGGCATTCGGAGGAATCGGCCCGCCCATGGTGCAGGTGTAACCGGTCAGGCTGCACTTGTACATGGCGCCGCCCGTGCCGAACTCAATCGATCGCTCGTCGTCCGCGAAGGTCAGCGGCGCGGTCATTGGCGTCGCCCCCGCCGCGCCTCTGCCACCGCCGCCCCTGCCGGTCCGCGGCGCGAATGGCAATGTCAGCCCGGTGTATGAGTGGCCTGTTACACCGGAGATCGCCGCCGCCAGCTTGTCGTGGTCGAAGGCCGGCTTTTTAGTGCCCGCGGCCGCATCCACCAGCATGAATTCCGTTCCGCCCTTCACCGTCCGCGGATACCAGAAGTGCTCCGAGTGGCCGATCCACACTGCCGCACCCGGCGTGTCCACCACCAGGCCCCGCGCCTTCGCCTGCAAACCACGCGCCCGTTCGTAGTCCGCCAGCGTGCCTTGTCCCCACATCGCCGGCGCGCTCGCCAGCAAGCCCAACGCCGCCGCCAAAAAACAAAATGCTGTTCGCTTTCCTTTTCCACCACTCATGGGGTCCCTCGCTTCAAGATAGCCTCATTATATGCGGCAGCCGGTGCCGCCTGCCGGCTTCCACCCTAACGCCCAAACTCTACCAGCTCAGGAACGCACGCAGGTACACGGTGCGGTTACCGCTCGCCGTACTGATCTGGCCGAAGCTGTTGGCGGTCACGCTGGTGCTTCCCAAACTGAAGAATGGGTGGTTCAGGAAGTTAATCGCCTCCACACGGAAGCCCATGTTCAGATGTTCCCTGATCCGCACTGCTTTGTTCAGACTCATGTTCAAAGTGAACGTGGTCGTGCCGTAGAGATAAGTGAAATCGCTGAACACGCCCGGGGTGGTTGCCGGCCCGTAGTAAGACGGGTTGGCAATTCCGTTGGATTGAGCCACGCTTGCCACATTACTAACAAGGTTGCCGCTCACTACCTGGTGCATATTCGGAATCGTCGAAAGGTCGTGCTGCAATTGGCTCGGCGTCAGACCGTTGCCGAACACCACGCCGCTCTGCGACCGGTTGTTGAACGTGTCGCGGCTGCTGTTTAGGATGCTCGGAGCGCCGGTCGCGATCTGCTCCACGCCGCCCAAAGTCCATCCGCCCAGTACGCGGTCCAGAATCGGATTCTGCAGGTTCACCGCCTTGTTGCGGCCCAGTGGCAGATCGTAAGTCCAGAATGAATTCCATGCCATCCGGTGATCGAACGGCGACGGACCGTAGTTCAGATGCCCGTTCCGCTGAGTAAACCATTGATAAGTGGCCGTCTGATCGCTGGAATTCAGAAGGTCGCCCAGCGAGTGGCTCCATACGAAATTGCCCGTGAATGCCAGCCCGTGGCCCAGTGCCTTGCGCGCCTCCACCTGAAACCCTTCGTAATTGTTGTTGCCGTTATCGTCTTGGTACTCCAGGTTGCTGGCGAAAGGATTGGGCGTCCAGAAATTCAGTGGATAACTCGTCTTGGTGGTGAAACCCGCGTTCGCGCACGGGTTGAAATTGCTCCCCACCAGGCGGCAATAATATCCCGGGCTGGTGCTGGTGGTGCTGGCCAGCGAGCCGGCCAGCGTCCCCGCCAGCCCTTCCTCCAAGTCCGTAACGAAGGTGCTGTTGCTGTAACCCGAGCTGGATGCCAGGGCCGCAAATGTGCCGTTGGCGCCGAATGCCGAATCGAAAATCGGCATCGCCGCCTGTCCCGGCAGCCCGTTGTTGATGAAGGTGTTGCCTTTGCCATTGGCTTGGTTAATCGACAGGTTCTGTTGCGCCTGAGTAAATTGCGGCAGGAAACCGTTTTCGAAGATGTTCACTTCGTTTAGGTTCTGATAATGCCACATGTGCGTGGATTTATTGCCCAGATACCGCACTTCGATCACCGTGTGGCTCGGAATCTCCCGCTGGATCCCAAAGTTCCAGTTCTGCACGTATGGCGTGCGCAGGTTGGGGTTCACGTAGCCCAGCGTTTGCCCGCCCGCCAGCGCAAATTGCGATTCCGGGAAAGGATAGCCGAACGAAGCCGGGAATACCGAGAGCGGCGGGGCCGGCGAACTCAGGTTCAACCCGCCCAACGCAAATCCCGGGCTGCCAGGCGTCGAAGTGATCGACTGCGTAGCCCCTGGGTTATCGGTAATCGTATTCGAGATGGTATTCATGCCCTCGTTGTAATAAGTAATTGACCAGCCGCCGCGAATTACGGTCTTGCCATTCCCCAATAGCTTTTGCATCGGGCCGCCGCTGGCCATCGGATTCCACGCGAATCCCAAATTGGGCGCCGGATTCGCCATGTCGGACTTATACGGCGCGCTGACCGCGGAGTACATCGGGTTCTGATTGGAACTGAGTACCCCCGGCTGGAACAGTCCATTGGAGGGCCCGAAGAACGCTCCGCCGGAAGGCTCGCCGTCAATCCCGTTGGTGCTGTTGATGGCGCCGTCAAACTCCCAGCGCAGCCCATAGTTCAAAGTCAGATGCGTGGATACGCGAAAGTTGTCCTGAATATACAGACCGCCCGTCCTAAAGGACCATCGCTGTGTTTCGGGCTGGTATTGGACGTACTGGTGCGTGTGCTCGTCCACATTCACATTGCCGCTGATGCTGCTGACGCGGCCGGTGAGTAGCGCATATAGATTCTCCGCGTTAGTCAGGTCGCCGTTGCCGGCGTTGATGGCGGGCAAGGCCGCGGTCAACGCCGTCACCACCGGATCGCCCGAGGCGATGCCCAGGGTGTATGTTGGCACGCCGGCCGTGCCGTACGAGGTCTCCCAGAAATGCGTGGTCTTATAGATGCCGCCAATCAGAATGGTGTGCTTTCCCTTGCTCCAGTTCAAATCGTCTCGGATCTGGTACACCGGGTTGTTGCGTATGAAAGGCAGTACGTTGGCGCTCACCGGATTGGGTATGGTGGTGTTGATCAGCGGCGAATAAAGCGCGCGATTGCCGTAAGGGGCCCACTGTTGGGGATAAGCGCCGTCGTAAAAGTATTCGCCGTTGCTTTGCACGCCGAAGTTGAAACTGTTGATCATCCGCGGAGTCACCGTCCAATCCAGACCGGCGGTTGCTACATAAGTGGTAATCTTGTACCCGTTCGGGAACGCGTACTGGCTCTCGCCGGGATACGGTGGAGCACTGCCCGCGATATTTTCATATCGCAGGTTCCAGGATCCGTGCCACGCCACCTTCGGCGTGATCTGGTAATCCACGCGCGCGCTCGGAAACAGTTGCGTCGTGTCTGTCCCTTGGGTCCATTCCATGGTCTGCCAATAGGGCTGGCCGGTAATTGAGAGGAATCCGCTCGCCTTCGCTTCCGAGCTGTTGATAGCGCTCAGCATACTGCCAACGGTGGGATCGATGGTGCTCGTGAACCCCGCCTGCCCCGCGGCCGCCAGCAGGTTCACCGTATGCTGCTGCCCGTCCGTTCCCAGGTACGTGAAGTTGCCCTGCGCCGCCGCCGGAGTCAGCACGTTCGTCGTAAGCGTGGTGCTCCCGGGCTGCGGCTGTGCTTCGAAGTAAGCGTAGAAGAACAGCTTATGTTTCCATTTATCGTTGAAGGGGAACAGCGGTCCGCCAATACCGCCGTACGGATTATTCTGCCGCGCTTTCGAGATCGGTTGGCCGCGCAGATTGCCGAAGAACGTATTGGCGTTGAGGTCTTCGTTGATGAACTGCTCGCCGATGGAGAAGTGGTACGAATCGGTGCCGCGCTTGGTGGTGAACCGGATGCTCATGGCCCCCATCGCCGAGGCATCCGCGCCCATCCCGGTGGTCGAAACCGTCACTTCGTCGGTCGACCCGATGCGCTCCGGAGCAAAAGCGTAAAAACTCGTCCCGCCGCTCTTGAACCGCTCCGAATTGTTGTCCATGCCGTCAATAGTGATCGCCATCGAAGCATTGGGCAGGTTGTTGAAGGTGTCCCCGCCCGACCCCGTCTGCGCGCCGGCCATTAGCAGCGCAAAATTCAGCGAATCCAGGCTGCTGTACGGCAGGTTCAGAATATTCTTGTTGTTGATCGTCGTGCCGACTTCGTTCGAGGTGGTCTCCAGTTGCGCCGCCGTTCCCGTAACCTCCAGGGTCTGCGTCGTGGTTCCCACCGTCAACTTCACCGGTACGTCCGTGATGCGGCCGGTGTCCACCACTACTGCCGCCACTACCGCGGTCTCAAAGCCAGGGGCGGTCACCGCGACACGATACGTCGCCGCCAACAGGTTTGGAAATACAAAGCCGCCATCGCTGGCGGACGTCGTCGTTCTCTCGATGCCGGTGCCTGTATCGGTGGCCGTCACGGTGGCCTTCGGAACCACCGCGCCCGACGGGTCGCGTACCACCCCGTGGATTCCCGTCGTCGTCACTTGGCCGAAAGCCATGGCCCCCAGCGAGGCCCACACCAAAATGTAGGCGATCCTTCGAAAATTGCGAGCAACCCTCTGAAGCATACGTTTCTCCTCTTGCCGTGGGAAGGGGTTCCCACTACCGTCCACCGACAAAGCGAGTGAACAAAATTGAACCAAAGTGAAATGCTGGCAAGTATATGCCACTTCGAAGGGGCTGTCAAGGCTTCCTTTCCCTGCGAGTTATCTACTGAAAACAAACGTGTTAATTGCTTCCGTTAAGACTTGCGGAAAATCGTTGAACCGCTTCACCCTGACTTGACACGCAGGCTCCCGCGTGGCACTCTGTATGCCGGCTTTCCAAAGAGCCGGCATGGCCACCATCAGGGAAATCGCGCGGAAGGCGGGCGTTTCAATTGCGACGGTATCGTACGTGATCAACGATATCCGCAAAGTTAGCGCCGAAACCGAACGGCGTGTGCGCCTGGCGGCCAAAGAACTTGGCTATCGGCGCAACCGCGCGGCCCCCGGCTTCGAGGCCGCCTGTGGTTCGTTTGCCGGCCTCGTCGTGCCGGATATCGGCAACCCCTTCTTCCCCGAAATCATGAAGTCCTTTCAGGGCGCCGCCAGTCTCGCCGGCATGGAATTGATCGTCATGAACACCAATTCCGATGCCGAGCGGACGCGCAAGGCCATCGAGCGCCTGGCCGGCCTTCAGGTGGCCGGGGCCGCCATCCTCACTACCCAGGTAGACGCCGCGGCCAAGCAAGACCTGGTGCAGCGAGGCATCCCCGCCGTATACCTCGATTACGGCGCTCCCGGCAAAGGCATCGGCACCATAGCCGTGGATTACCGCCAGGGTATGCTCGAGGCCATCGCCCACCTCGCACAGCTCGGCCACCGCAAGGTTGGCCTGATCGGCGGACCGGAAGATGGCGTGGCGGCGCAGAAACGCAAACGGGCATTTTTCGAAGGGACCACCGCCGCCGGCCTCGAGGCCCGCACCATCGATTCCGATTTCACCGTCCAGGGCGGCTATTTCAGTTGCGCCAAGCTGCTTTCCGCCTCCCCTCCTACAGCCGTGGTTGCCGCCAACGATCTCATGGCCATCGGCGCCATGCACTGCGCCTTTGACCGCCGCGTGCGCGTCCCCGAAGACCTGTCCATCATCGGCTTCGACGACATCACCTTTGCCCAATTCACCCAGCCGGCGCTGACAACCGTGGCGGTGCCCCGTGCCGAAATCGGCAAGCTCGCGTTTGAAGCCCTCTCGGTCATGATCGCCAGCCCGGACACCGAAGGCGCCACCTGCGAAGTCCGAACCAACCTCGTGATCCGCCAGACCACCGCCCGCCCACGCTAGTATCGTTTCCCAGCCCGCCACCACTTTCCGACCTGCGCGTGTCAGCAAGCGCTAACTGGCACACTCATGCCATTCCCCAGCAGCCCTGGGATCCAATCCCAAAGCGCCCGCCGCACCCCTCGCCTTATAAAGCGGTCTGCTCCGTGCGCGCGATAATCTCATTTTGCAGGCCGGCTGTCAGGTCGCAAAAGTAATCGCTGTACCCGGCCACCCGCACAATCAGGTCGCCGTATTTCTCCGGCTCGGCTTGCGCGGCACGCAGCGTTTCGGCCGTCACCACGTTGAATTGAATGTGGTGGCCGTCCAGCTTAAAATACGAACGCACCAGGTGCGCCAACCGGTCAAGCCCCTCCTCGCCTTCCACAACTTTGGGCGTGAATTTCTGATTCAGCAAAGTGCCGCCGGTGCGCGCATGGTCCATCCGGGCGGCGGATTGGATCACCGCGGTGGGACCGTGCCGGTCGGCCCCCTGCACCGGGGAAATGCCGTCGGAATGCGGCTCGCCCGCCTTGCGCCCGTCCGGCGTGGCCCCCGTCACCGAGCCGAAATAAACGTGGCAGGTGGTGGAAAGGTAATTCACCCGATAAGGGCCTCCCTTGGTGTTCGGCCGGCCGTTAATGGCATCGAAAAACAGGTTGAACACCTGCGCCAGAATCTCATCCGCATAGGCGTCGTCGTTGCCGTATTTCGGCGTCTTGTTCCATAACATCAGGCGCGTCTTTTCGTGCCCTTCGAAATTCGCACTTAGCGCCCCCAGCAAATCCGCCATGCTCACATTGCGCCGCTCGAAGACATGATATTTGATGGCCGCCAGGCTATCCGTGCAGGTGCCCGGCGCCACGGCCATAATATAAGTCGAGTTATAGCGCGGTCCTCCGTCGTTGTAATCGCGTCCCTTCGCCACGCAGTCTTCCACCAGCAGCGAAAGATAAGGAGCCGGCATCAGCCGCGCGAACAGCCGCTCGATCACGTTGTTGCCGCGAATCTTCACGTCCACCAGGTATTGCAACTGCGCCCGGAAAGCCGCCATCGTCTCGTCAAACGACCGGAAGTCGCGCGGGTCCCCGGTTTCCATCCCCACCATCTTCCCGGTGCGCGGATCGAGGCCGTTGTTCAGCGTGATTTCCAGCACTTTGGGCAGGTTGAAATAGCCCGTCAGAATATATGCTTCCTTCCCGAAAGCGCCGGTTTCCACGCAGCCCGACGTCCCTCCAGCCCGCGCGTCTTCAATCGACTTGCCCTGCCGCAGCAGCTCTTCTACCACCATATCGGCGTTGAAGATCGAGGGCTGCCCCCAGCCCTTGCGCACAATCTCCAGGCCGCGTTTCAGAAAACGGTCCGGGCTTTTCCGGCTGAGCTGAAGGTTTGACGACGGCTGTAACAGCCGCATCTCATCGATAACTTCCAGCACCAGGTAAGACAGATCGTTGACCGCCGAAGAGCCATCCGCATTCAGCCCGCCCGTGTTGATGTTACAGAAATCCGTATAAGTGCCGCTCTCCGCCGCCGTAACTCCCACCTTGGGAGGCGCCGGCTGATTGTTGAATTTGACCCAGAAACACTCCAGCAGTTCGCGCGCCTCCTCCTGGGTCAGAGTGCCGGCCTCCAGTCCGCTCCGGTAGAACGGGTATAGGTGCTGGTCCAGGTGGCCCGGATTGAAAGAGTCCCACCCGTTCAATTCCGTGATCACGCTCAGGTGCGTGAACCAGTATGCCTGCAGGGCTTCCCGGAAATCTCGCGGCGCCTCCGCCGGCACGCGCCGGCAGACTTCCGCGATTTTCTCCAGCTCGCCCTTGCGCCGCTGGTCCGTTTCGCGGGCGGCCATCTCCGCCGCCAGTTCCGCGTGGCGCTCCGCAAAACGGATCACAGCGCCGGCCGCCACGGCCATGGCGCGCAGCTCCTGCTCTTTGTCGTACGCCAGCGGGTCGTGCCAATAGTCCAGGCGGGCAATCGCTTCCGCCACCTCCCGCTGCAGCTCCCGCAGGCCCTTCCGGTAAATGATGCCGCCCAACACCGTGTGGCCGGGCGCGCGCTGCTCCATGAACTCGGTGAAGACCCCCGCCTCGTAGGCATTCTTCCACTCCGGCGTCATTTCCGTGAAGATCCGGTCCCGCATGCTGTGCCCCTGCCAGAACGGGATGATCTCCTCGCGCTGCGTCCGCCGCGCCTCGTCGTCCACACAGTACGAGATCTTCTCGCGGGTGTTCAGAATCTCGAAGTCTTCCATGCTGTGGCAGCACAGCTCCGGATAAGTCGGCGTCCCTTTCGGCCTTGGGCCGCGCTCGCCCACAATCAACTCCTCTCGCCCGATATAAATGCCGCGGCGCTCGTAAATGTATTCCAGAGCCTTGGCGCGCAGCATCGGCGGCGATAGCGGCCCGGCCTGCCGGTAGAACTCCGTCAACAGCCGCGCGCGTTCCAGCGAAACCCACGGCTTGGCGTCCAGGCTGGCCTGGCGCAGTCTTTGCACTCGTTCCGTCATGCTCAACCTCCCACAGTCACATGCAAACCGGCCCGTATTAAGGCATCTTGCAAAGGGGCCAGGTCGGATGCCGCGGCTGGCGGCGTGCCATTCAGCTTGTAATGCAATCCAAGCCGCCGGTATTTGCCCGCCCCGATATCGTGATACGGCAGCAACTCCACGACTGCCGGATGGATTCGGCCCAGGTAAGCGGCGAACCCCGCCGTATCCTCCGCGCTGTCGTTGATCCCCGGCACCACCGGAATACGCACCGTCAACGGCCGCCCCCGCCACACCAACTCTTCCAGGTTGGCGAGAATCGCGCCGTTCGGCACTCCGGTGTACTGCTTGTGGCGCTCGCTGTCCACCAGTTTCAGATCGAACAGCACCAGGTCGGCCAACCCCGCCACGCTGCGAAACGCCCCCGGCTGCGCGAACCCGCTGGTTTCTATGGCCGTGCGAATGCAGCGCTCGCGGCACGCTGCCAGAAATGCAGCCGTAAACGCCGGTTGCGCGGCCGGCTCTCCCCCGGTAAGCGTCACGCCTCCGCCGGAATCGTCGAAGAACACCCTGTCGCGCTCCACCTCCGCCAGCAACTCGCCCACGCTGTATCGCTTCCCGGCCATCTGCCGGGCTTCCGCCATGCAGGCTTCCGCGCAGCAGCCGCACAAAGTGCAGGCCGCCGATGTGTACAGCACGCCATCCACCTCCTGAATCGCGTGCTGGGGACAGGCGGCCGCGCAATCCAGGCAGTGCCGGCAGCGCTCCTCGAAATACAGCCGATCCGCAAGAAAACTCCGGCCTTCCGGATTGTGGCACCACCAGCAGGAAAGCGGGCAGCCTTTCAGAAACACCGCCGTGCGGATGCCCGGACCATCCTGCGCCGCAAACCGCATCACATTGAAGATCAGGGCGGAAGCTTCTATCTCACCCGCCGTTCTGGAGCCAATTTCAGTCAATCAGGTCTTCTTTTATCTCAATCATAGCCTGTTTATGCCCGTGACGGCCACTTAAATTCTCCCGCCGCCCCTCCCGGTACCACCCGTCCGCCCACGCGTATCTCCAGGCAAACAAGCGCATTATTTCTTGCGGGGATCCCTGCCCGTCTCATTTAAGCGCTTCACCACGCCTTGACAGGCCAGAGGTAATTCTGGCAATCTGTACATGCCGCGAAGCGAAGCTTTGCCACGCCGCGTGTGCGGGCAAATCGGAAATGGCCACCATCAAAGATGTCGCCGAAAAGGCCGGCGTATCGCCCGCCACCGTGTCGTACGTCCTGAACGAGGCGCGCAAGGTCCGTCCGGAGACCGAACAGCGTGTCCTGTGGGCCGCCCGCGAACTGGGCTATCAGCCCAACACCGCCGCCCGCAGCCTTGCCGTAGGCCACAGTTCCATCATTGGGTTGATTGTCCCCGACATCCTGAACCCGTTCTTTCCGGAGATCGCCAAAAGCTTTCAAAGCGAAGCCGCCGTCTATGGCATGGAAACCGTCACCATGGACGGCAACAACGATCCGCAGCGCACCCGCAACCTCGTCGAGCGCCTGCTGGGCCTGCAAGCCCCCGCCATCGCCTTTCTCACGTCACAGGTGGATGCGCCGGTCAAGGAACTCATCGCCAAAAAGGGCATTTTCGCCGCCTACCTCGGTTTCGGTTCGCCCGGACCGAAGATTTCGAACATCTCCATCGAGCAGCGCCAGGGCATCGAAGAGGCCGTCCATCACCTCGAAGCCCTGGGACATCGCCGCGTCGGGTTCATCGGCGGCCCGTCCGATGGCGTCTTCTCGCTCCGCCGCAAGGCCATCTTCCTCGAATGCGCCGCCGCCGCCGGCATGGAGACGCGTGTCTTCGACTCCGACTTTACCGTCCAGGGCGGCTATTTCGGCTGCTCCCGCGTGCTCGGCGGATTCGACGCCACCGCCATCATGACCGCCAACGACCTCATGGCCATCGGCGCCCTCCACTACGCCTACGATCGCCAGATTCCCGTTCCCGCGGCCCTCTCCGTCGTCGGTTTTGATAACATCAATTTCGCGCAGTTCACCCAGCCGGCGCTGACCACCGTTGCGGCGCCCCGTGCGGAAATCGGCCGCCTCGCCTTCCAGTCCCTTTGGAGCCTGATGCACGATTCCCCGGGCGGCGATTACGAAGTCCCCACCGGCCTCGTCATCCGGCAAACCACCGGACCGGCCCCAACCTCATGAAACGTTCCAACCTGTTTTTGTTTGTCGCAATCCCAGTCGCGGTTATCTGTGTATGGGTGGCACAACCCGGCAATGTCCACGCCGCCAAACCGCATGCCGCCACGCCGCCCGCGGTAATCGCCCGCGCAGCCGTGGCTTTCGATGAATCCGCGCCCCTCGCCGACATGGAGCAGTTTATCCCCGATAAACCGGTGGTCATTCACCCGGCCGTGGAAAGCCATCCGGAACAGGAGGGCGCCCTGAAAGGTCCCGGTAACGGCCTCGGCGAAACTCCGCCCACACCACCCGCGGCGCGTGGCGGCCGTGCCGGCAGAGCGGGCCGTGGCAGAGCAGGCCGCGGCGGTCCCCCGCCGATTCCGCCGCCCCCGCCCGCTCCGGAAATCGGCGCCGCCGGCCGCGCCGTCGAGCAGACCACCCAGGGCAAGCGCCCCGCCATCCCCGTCGGAGCCAGCTTCGATGGCCTTGGCGATGGCTTCACCGGCCGTCTCTTTCCCGGCGCTGAAACTGCCCCCGAACCCGCCGGAAGCCGCGGTGGCGGACGGCGTGGCGGCATCGATATGAGCCTCGCCGTCGGCCCCGACCATCTCTTCGAGATCCTCGATGGCAATTTGGCCGTCTTCACCAAAAAGGGCCGCAAATACGATTCCACCGGCAAACTACTCTATGGCCCCGTCCCCAACAACACCGTCTTTGCCGGCTTCGGCGTGCGCTGCGGTGTCAGCAACAACAGCGACTCCGTGGTGCGCTACGACCAACTCGCCGGCCGCTGGCTGATCGTGGTTCCCGTCTTCTCGCGTCCGCCCGACAATCCCCAGGGACCCTATGCCATGTGCTACGCCGTAAGCGTCACCTCCGACCCGCTGGGTCCCTACTACCGCTACGAATTTCAGCGCCCGCTGTTCCCCGATTACCCCCGCCCGGCGGTCTGGCCGGACGGCTATTACAACCCCACCAGCAGCAGCGATAACCTGCTTCCCGAAGTCATCACCCAGAAACACGATTGCATCGCCGACCGCAACCAGATGCTCCAGGGACTCCCCGCCACCGAACAGTGCGTGGTCATCGATGGCGGCGTCTTCATGCTCAACACCGACGTGGATGGCACCCGCCTGCCTCCTAAAGGCGCCCCCAACATCATGATGTCCACCGGCGGCACGCAGCTCATGAAGATCTTCGAAGACGACGGCATCTACTTCTATAAGGTCCACGTGGACTGGAAAGACCCTTCCAAGACCACCATCTCCAAGCCGCAAAAAATCTCCGTGGCGCCCTACCATTACCTCTGCGACGGCCAGTTGAGTAGCTGCGTCTCGCAGCCCGGAACCGAGCGCCGCCTCGATTCGCAGGGCGATAAGCTCATCCAGCGTCTCGTCTACCGCAACATGGGCGGCCACGAATCGATTCTGGCGGAACATTCCGTCGCCGCGGGAACCCGGGAGCACCCCGGAGGCGGCGTCCGCTGGTACGAGTTTCGCCTCAACAAACAGCGCGACCCCGTCCTCTACCAGCAGGGCACCTACGCCCCTGGCGGATTCTATCGTTGGCTCGGAAGCATGTCCATGGACCGCAAAGGCGATATCGGCATCGGCTATTCCTTTGGCGGCGATCCCAACTATCCCGGCCAGCGCTTCGCCGCGCGGAAAGCCAACGACCCGAAAGGCCAACTTACTTTCCACGAATCCGTTTTGGCCGAAGGCCAAGCCTCCCAAACCGGCAGCCTGCGCTGGGAGGACTTCACCAACATAGCCGTCGACCCATCCGACGACTGCACCTTCTGGTTTGTCGGGAACTACCTCAAAAGCGGCAACACCACATCAACCACCCGCATCGGCTCATTTCTGGTCCCCGGCTGTAAGTGACTGCCGCCCACATACCGCCGCATGACTCCGCCACGCGAAGCCAGTTACCCAGAATGGCCGCCGCAAGGTCGCCTGAGATCCATAGCCGACCCTCTTATTCTTCTCCGCGCTTCCTCCGTTTCCTCCGCGTCTCCGCGTCGAATGGGCTCCGCCGCTGGTCTCTCGGGAATTTCCTCGCCCCAAGAACGTCGACAGCAGTCGATGCGTGTGCTCCGCCGTAAATCGAGGCCGCCCACCGATCTCCGCAGTTTCTCTCTCTTATTCTTCTCCGCGCTTCCTCCGCTTCCTCCGCGTCTCCGCGGTGAATCGAGGCCACCCCCGCTGCGGTGAATCGACGCCGTCCCCTACCTACTCGTACAGAGCCAGGTGCTGGTCGGCGAACATCGTCAGTTTTTCCAGCGCCACGCGGCGCGCGGCACACTTATCCCCGGTGAGAATCGCCTCCGCCATCTCCACATGTGCCTGTGCCGAGACCATCATGTCAATCCCCGGATTGCGGCGCAGGTTGCGAATGAAAAGAAACGCCAGCAGCGGCGCCAGCGCCTGCTCCAGCAGCCGCGGCAGAAAGCAGTTATGCGAAAGATTCCAAAGCGTCTGGTGAAACCTCAGGTCGTGCTCGAAGAACCGCTGCGGATCCCCCAATGCGGCCGCTTCCTTCATCCGTTCCGTAACCAGCAGCAGCTCGCCGATTTCCTCTTTGGTGGCCGTCTCCACCGCCAGTTCCACCGCCAGCGTTTCCAACTCCGCCCGCACCCGGATCAACTGGCAGATTTCCGCCCGCGTCAGCGACGTGACCACGCACCCCTGGTTGGCCTTCCGTACCACCAGCCCCTGGTGCTCCAGCGACATCAGCGCCTCGCGCACGGTCGGCTGTCCCACTCCGATTTGCCGCGCGATGCGCGATTCCACAATCCGCTCGCCCGGGTCCAGGTCCCCTGCCACAATCATCTTGCGGATGAATTCGGCAATCTGGTCCGCCATGGGCGCGCGCCGCCCTAACTGGCGGGAAAGCTCCTCGAAGGTCAGGTCCGGTGCTGCGGCCGCTGGGTTCACTGTACCGTGGCCGCCCCGATCGCCGGCCGCGTGGCGATCGCGTCGCGGATGATTCCGAGAATTTCCTCGCGTTCCGCCCCAACCAGCGGCAGCCGCGGCGGACGCGTCAGCTCCGAACCCAAACCCGTTTCCTGCATCGCCAATTTGATATATTGCACCAACTTCACCTTTGTGTCGAGGTGCAGCAGCGGCGTATACCAGCGATACAGTTCCAGAGCCTTCTGCCATCGCCCCGAAGTAGCCAGGTCCCACAACTCCCGGTTTTCCCTCGGAAAGGCGTTCACCAGGCCGGAAACCCAGCCCTCCGCCCCCAGCGCAATACTCTCCAGAATCAGGTCGTCCACTCCGCCGAAAAGGATAAACCGGTCGCCCACCGTGTTCCGAAGATCCGTCAAGCGGCGCACGTCTTCCGACGATTCCTTGATGGCCACGATGTTCGGCTGCCCCGCCAGCTCGATAAAGGCCCGCGGCGTCAGATCCACCCCGTACGATACCGGATTGTTGTAGATCATCATGGGCAAACCAGTGGATTGCGCGATGGCGCGGAAATGCGTCAGCGTCTCCCGCTCGTCGGACTTGTACACCATCCCTGGCAGCACCATCAGCCCTTCCACTCCGGCCTTCTCGGCGTCCCGCGCGAAGCGGCTGGCCAGAGCAGTGGTGTATTCCGCCACCCCCGTCAACACCGGGATCCGGCCGTGCGCCGTCCGCTTGATCTCCCGCAACACTTCCAGCTTTTCGTGATATTCCAGCGCCGTGTTCTCTCCCACCGTCCCGAGCGCCACCACTCCCTGAATGCCGGCCTCGATCATGGTGTTCAAATGTTTGCTGGTCGCGGCAAGGTCGAGCGATTGATCGTGCCGGAATTGCGTCGTGATGGCGGGGAATACGCCGTGCCAATTGACTCTCATCGTTAATCTATAATTTATGATTCTGGGGTGGTCGCGTGGTTTTGTCAAGCCAAACCGCCCCGGACAAGGTGATTTTATGAGTCGATTGACGATCCCCCTGCTGTTAGCCGCCACCCTCAGCACCGCCCTGGCGGCCGATCCTTCCTATCCCGATCTCCTGAGAGCCTTTACCTATCGCAATCTCGGACCCTTTCGCGCGGGTGCCTGGGTAGCCGCCCTCGCCGTCCCCGAAACCCCGCCGCACGCCCACGCCCGCGTCATGTTCGCCGGCGCCCGCACCGGCGGCGTATGGCGCACCACCAACAGCGGTACCACCTGGGAGCCGGTCACCGACCGCGCCGGCATCACTTCGGTCGGCGCAGTCGCCGTGGCCCCCTCCGATGCCAACGTCGTTTGGGTCGGCACCGGCGACAATTCGCTCACCCGCAGCGCCTATTTCGGCGACGGCGTCTACAAATCCATCGACGGCGGCTCTACCTGGGTCAACATGGGCCTCCACGATTCGCAGCACATCGCCCGCATCGTGATTCACCCCTCCAATCCCGATATCGTCTGGGTCGCCGCGCTCGGGCACGAGTATTCGCCCAAGCAGCAGCGCGGCGTCTACCAGTCCACCGATGGAGGCCGCACCTGGACCCGCCAGTTGTTCGTCAACCCCACCACCGGCGCGGTCGACCTGGTGATCGATCCGCAAAATCCCCAGGTTCTCTACGCCGCCCTGTACGACGCCATGCGCTATCCCTGGAAAATTCAGGACGGCGGCCCCGGCAGCGGCATCTACAAAACCACCGATGGAGGCAAGCACTGGGACAAACTCGCCAACGGCCTCCCCCAAGGCATCCTCGGCCGCATCGGCATCGACCTCTGCCGTTCCCACCCCGAAGTGCTCTACGCCGTCATCGACAACTTCAATCTCTATACCGGCCCTCCCCGCGGCCGTGGCGGCGCCGGCGGACAGGAGAAAATCGGCGGCGAAGTCTACCGCTCCTCCGATGCCGGCCGCACCTGGCAAAAAGTCAGCCCGCAGGCCGAGGACGTCAGCCGCAAGGCCGGCTATTCCTTCAATCAGATTCGCGTCGACCCCAACAACCCCGACCGCGTCTTCATCACCGGCTCCAGCCTGCTCGAATCCGACGATGGCGGCCGCACCTGGCCGGGCCTGCGCGCTGGCGGCGGTCGAGGCCGCCTGCCGTTTCAATCCACCTTCGGCGATTTCCGCAGCCTCTGGATCGACCCCCAGGATTCCACCCACATGGTCGCCACTTCCGATGGCGGCGTCACCGTCTCCTACGATGGAGGCCGCACCACCGACCATTTCTCCAATCTCGAGTTAGGTGAGGTCTACGCCATCGGCGCAGACATGCAGCAGCCCTACAACATTTACGAAGGTCTCCAGGATCACGAAAACTGGAAAGGCCCCGTGGACGGCTGGTCCGGCTCCGTCACCATCGACGATTGGGTCACCACCGGCATCGGCGATGGCATGTACAATCAGCCCGACCCCACCGGCCGCTGGCTCTATAACGATCAGGAACTCGGCAGTCTCGGCCGTGTCGACATGCAGCTTCGCACCCGCACCATCGTCGATCCCACCAAGCCTGGCGCGCCTCATCCGTTCACCAACGTCGGCCGCCTCGGCCCGACCGGCGTGAACGGGCCTGACAAGATTCTCTATCGCTTCAATTGGACCGCGCCCGTGCGCATCTCCCCGCAAGACCACAACACCATCTATTACGGCTCCCAGTTTCTTCTGCGCTCGCGCGACCGCGGCGATCACTGGGACATCATCAGCCCCGATCTCACCACCAACGATCCCGACAAGATCAACACCCGCGACACTTCCATCCAGCACTGCACCATCGTGACCATCGACGAATCTCCCGCCCAAGCCGGCGTCATCTGGGCCGGCACCGACGACGGCCGCGTGCAGGTAACCCGCGACACCGGTGCCCACTGGACCAACGTCACCGGCCCCGTAGCCGCCGCCGGCGCTCCCGAAGACGCCTGGGTCACCCGCGTGTACGCATCCCGCTACGATCCCGCCACCGCATACGTCACCAAGTCGCGGCGGCGCCAGGACGATTTCAAGCCCTACGTCCTGCGCACCACCGATTACGGCGCCACCTGGACCATGCTCACCCGCGGCTTGCCGGCCGCCGCCGAGGCTGCCGCCATCGTCGAAGACACCGTGGACCGCAATCTGCTCTTCCTCGGTACCACCGCGGGCGTGTATGTCTCGTTCGACCGCGGCGCCAACTGGCACTCCTTCCAATCCAACATGCCGCCCGCCCCGGTCACCGATCTGCTGGTCCACCCGCGCGAAGGCGATCTGGTGGTCGGCACCTACGGCCGCGGCGTTTGGGTCACCAACATCGTTCCGCTGCGCGGCATGGGCGGCGATTTCCCCGCCACTGCCGCCGCGTTGCTGCCCATCCGCTCCTTCGCCCAGCGCCACGAAGGCGCCTGGGGAAACTACCGGCTCTTAGGCGATCGCTACCCGTCCACGCCCAATGAACCCAACGGCATGGTCATTGCCTATTACCTGAAGGACGCGCCCGCCAACCTCCAGAGCGCCGCAGCTTCCCCAAACGGCCGCGAAGGGGGGCGCGGCCGTGAAGCAGGCGGCCGCGGAAGAGGAGGCCGCGGTGGATTCGCTTTCGCCCAGTGCGTCTCGACTCCCGCCGATGACGCGCGTCCTTACCTGACCATCGCCGACCCCGGCGGCCAGTCCGTCTGCACTCTGGCGCTCGCCGCCCGCGCTGGCATGAACCAGGTCACCTGGAACCTGACCACCTCCAGCGGCCGTGCCGAGCCCGGCGAATACACCTTCGCCCTGCACACTGGCGGCAAGACCTACACCCAGAAGGCGCGCCTCGTCTCGATAGCCATCGCCGACCCCCGCTCCGCCCGCGCCGGCGATCAGTAACCGACCCGCGCCCGGCCCATCCGGCTCTCACCGGAAACCACCGCAAACCGGGGCAGCCGTAGCACCCCGCGGAACTTTCGCCATTAATTAGTATCGAAACGCTCGGTGTCGAGGAGAGGCCTTCCCGGCCGTACGCCGTGATCCGGCACTCCTACCCATCCCCGATCTTCAGTTCCGGGTCACCGACTCAGCCCGTACCACAACGTGGTAGCATCCCCCAGCGGCGGCTTCGACTACGGCTTGTCGCCCTCTACCGCGCCCCGCCCGGCATCACGGAATTCGCCGGCAGTGTCGAGGAACGCAGGCGCTCGCCATTATCCGCAAGATCGTTGCCAACCGTAAACAGCAAGGCTTTGCCGGCGGCGGAGAGGCGATCCGAATTCTGGAGGGATCGCAGGATGCCCAACGATTCCTGGTAGAGGTCGCGGCTTCGCTGGTACGCCGCAACCGATTCAGCGCCCTTCGAGAAACGCGCAGCCGACCGAAAGGCGTCTCCTTCGCACTGAAGGCTCAACGCCAGCCCAAACTGGTCCGC
>DATJRE010000527.1:0-14203 GCA_035505095.1 Bryobacteraceae bacterium
TGGAGGAGTAAAGCCTAATGAGCCAAGTCAGAGTACTCGTCGGAACGCGCAAGGGCGCGTTCATCCTGACCGCCGACGGAACGCGCCAACAGTGGGAGATTTCCGGTCCCCACTTCGCCGGCTGGGAGGTCTATCACCTCAAGGCATCGCCGGCCGACCCGAACCGCATCTACGCGTCGCAATCCACGTCGTGGTCCGGCCAGGTGATCCCGCGTTCCAACGATGGCGGCAAGACCTGGGAGCCGGTCGGCAACAAGTTCGCCTACGATGGCGTCCCCGGCACGCACCAGTGGTACGATGGCACGCCGCACCCCTGGGAGTTCAAACGGGTGTGGCACCTGGAACCGTCGTTGACCGACCCCGATACCGTGTATGCGGGCATAGAGGACGCAGCCCTCTTCCGCTCCTCCGATGCCGGCCAGACCTGGCAGGAGTTGTCCGGGCTGCGCGGCCACGGTTCGGGACCCCGCTGGCAGCCGGGCGCCGGCGGCATGTGCCTGCACACCATCATTCTCGACCCCAGCGATCCCGAGCGCATCTACATCGCCATCTCCGCCGCGGGCGCCTTCCGCACCGACGATGGCGGGGCCACCTGGCGGCCCATCAATCGCGGCCTCGTCTCCGCCTACATCCCCGACCCGAACGCCGAGGTGGGCCACTGCGTCCACCACGTGGCCATGCACCCGTCGCGTCCTGGCGTGCTGTTCATGCAGAAGCATTGGGACGTGATGCGCAGCGACGATGCCGGCGATACCTGGCGCGAAGTCAGCGGCAATCTGCCCACCGACTTCGGCTTCGCCCTGGACGTTCACGCGCATGAGCCCGAAACCGTCTACGTGGTCCCTATCAAAAGCGATGCGGAGCATTATCCCCCCGAGGGAAAGCTGCGCGTCTATCGCAGCCGCACCGGCGGCCATGAGTGGGAGCCGCTTACCGAGGGCCTGCCGCAAAGCAACTGCTACGTGAATGTGCTGCGCGACGCAATGGCGGTCGATTCGCTGGATTCCTGCGGTATCTATTTCGGCACCACCGGCGGCCAGGTCTATTCGTCGGCCGATGGTGGCGACCATTGGGCACCCATCGTACACGACCTGCCGGCGGTCCTTTCCGTGGAGGTGCAAACCCTGCCATGATCCGAGTGGTGCTTCCGGGCCACCTGCGCACACTGGCCGGCGTCAGCGGAGATGTGGAATTGCAGGTCGAAGGCCCCGTTACCCAGCGCTCGGTTCTCGACGCCCTGGAAGCGCGCTATCCCATGCTGCGGGGCACCATCCGCGACCAGATCACCGGCCAGCGGCGGCCGTTTATGCGCTTCTTCGCCTGCTGTGAGGATCTCTCCCACGAACCGCCCGACCACCTGCTGCCGGAAGCCGTGGCGGACGGCCGCGAGCCGTTCCTGCTGGTGGGTGCGATTGCCGGCGGCTAGGTCTTCGACCGCGTGAAGCGGCGGGGCCAACGCCCTTGGCCCCACTTCGAGAATTATTCCTGCGCGGGGGCCTGCTGCTCGATTTCGCGCCAGGCGCTAATCTTCAGCCGCCGGCATACCCAGCACAACGCTTCGGCGCTGGGGCCCGAGGTCTCTCCGCCACACACCGAGCACTTACCCGGCTTCTTCAAACGATCCGTGGAGATGGATCGCTTGGCCTGCTCCAGTATCTCGGCAGGTACCACCGCTTCCCCTTTAATTTGCGCCTTGCGTTTCATACGCCCCCAGTCCTTTTCACTATCGCAGAAACGGTCGCCCCGAACAACCTTATCCATTGTCCAGGGGTACCGCGGTACGGTCTGTTTACCGTTCGACAGCCCTGTCGGTAGACAGTCAGGCCGCTTCCGGTATCTGTATCACTACCGCCACATCCAGGGAAGACGAGCAACGCGGGCAGCGTTGCCCTGGAGCTACCCGCGGATACTTTCCCTTTAAATCGATGTTGGCGGGCACCGTATGGGTGCAGATGGGGCAATGGGCTTGTCCCCTGATTTGGTTCTCAACGAGTGCTTTCATGGCTCTTTCCTCAATCCATCGGACGAAATTATCCCTGCACCGGTTGTGCCAAATATCGTAAAGTTTCTTAAATCCGGTCCGGAGCAAACCGGACCATAGTTTCGGCGGCCCGGTGCTACCCTGTAAGCTATGGTTCAGCCCCCCGCTCCCAAGATCCAATTGCTGCGCAGCCAGGAATATCGTGAAAATTACGCCAATAGTGTCCAGATTCGCATGAATCTGTGGGATTTCATGCTGCTGTTCGGCCGTGTGGATCAGACCGCGCCCGACAATGTGGCCATTCATAACTTTCAGGCCGTGTATGTCAGCCCGCAGCAGGCCAAGGCGCTGCTGAACATCCTGCAGCAGAACGTGTCGCAATACGAAGCCGCTTTCGGCGAAATTAAGCTGGAGCCGCAAACTCCCGGTGGCATCGTACAGTAGTCCCAGTAATCCCGCGGTAGAAGCCCAGCCGGCGCCGCGCCGTCCCATCCGCCGCGGCACTTACCTGGTCTTCTTCGTAGTGTTCCTGCTGGTGGTCTTTCTGAGCCACCTGTGGGCGCTCACGCTGCCGTATTTCTGGGATGAAGCCGGCCAGTTCATTCCGGCGTCGCTCGATCTGATGCACGGCTCCCTGTTCCCCCACTCGGCCCCGCCCACCATTCATCCTCCGGCGGTGATGGCTTACCTCGCGCTGTGGTGGAAGCTGGCCGGTTTCCATGCGGCGGTCACCCGTTCGGCGATGCTGCTGCTGTCCGCCGGAACCCTGCTGGCGGCCTTCCTGCTGGCCATCGAGCTGTCGCGCGAGGTGCGCGGCGTGCCGGCGTTCCTGGTGGCGGCGCTGGTGTGCGCCTGCCCGGTGTTCTTCGCCCAGTCGGTGCTGGCCCAGTTGGATGCGCCCGCCATGCTGTTCACCACCCTCGCGCTGCTGCTGTTTTTGCAGGAAAGGCTGCGGCTGGCGGCGGTTACCTGCGCGCTGCTGGTGCTGGTGAAAGAAACCGGCGCGGTGGTTCCGCTGGTCTTTCTGCTCTGGCTGGTGTATGAGCGCCGGCGCCGCGCAGCCGCCTTATTCCTCCCGCCGTTCGCCTTACTGGCCGTCTGGGTGCTGCTCCTGCACCATGCCACCGGGCACTGGCTGGGCACTCCCGAGTTCGTCCAATACAACCTGATTTATCCCCTCCACCCCGTGCGCTTCGCCCTTGCGCTCCTCCGCCGCTTGTATTACCTGCTGTTCGCCAATTTCCATTGGATGGGCACCCAGGCCATCCTGCTGGCGTGGCGCACCACCCACCTGTTTCGCAGCCGGGCGTGGCGCGTCGCCATCTGGGTCGGCGCGGCACACGTGTTTACCGTGACGCTGTTGGGCGGAGCGGTGCTGGAGCGCTACCTGCTGCCGGCCATGCCCATCTTGTATACCGCCATGGCCGCCGGGTTGATGCTGCTGCGGCCGGTGCCGCGGTGGGTGTGCTCGGCCATCCTGCTGGTTGGAGTGGCGGCGGGCAACCTCATCAATCCGCCTTACCCCTTTCCGTATGAAGATAACGTGGCCTTCAGCGACTTCATCCGCCTCCATCAGCAGGCCGCCGATTTTCTGGCGCAGCGCTTTCCCCAGGCTCGCATCGCCAGCGTCTGGCCCTTGACCGCCGAACTCCATCGCCCGGAGTTGGGCTACGTCAACCATCCGCTGCGGATCGTGCGGCTGCCCGATTTCTCAGCCGCCACCATTCAATCGCTGGACTGGAAACGCCTGGACGTGCTGGTGATTTATTCGCGCCGCTGGGACCCCGGTCTGAATATGATGCACTGGGATCTGCTCGCCCGGTTCTGGCGGCATTTCTCTGGTAACATCCCCGATGTCGGCAGCACCGAGGCATGGACTCTGCTACCCGGCCTCAACCGGGCCCATTTCGAGCGGCGCGGCCAGTGGCTGGATGTATATGTCAACCCCGGCGGGGCGGTGGGGTCATCGGTATTGGTGTGGGACCGGCGGCGGGAAAACGCGGGTAAGCTAACACATGCCCCAGCGGCTGCCGCAGTGCACCAGATACTCACGCAGGACAAACATCTTATGGTCGAAGTCCGCGGCGCACCGCCCGGCGGCCCAGGAAGCCGAGTCTGGCATACCGGAGGGCACTCCCAGGCGCGCGCCGGAGGGCAGCCCGGAGCACCGCTCCAGAATGCGCGCACCCTGGAAGCCGGCCAGAAACTCCAGTTCATCGGCCGACAGGCCGGCCAGAAAACGGCGCAGCCGGGCCCGCGCCTCCTCGCCGGCATAAGAAACTAGAGCGGCTACTAACGTGTGTCGCACGGCAGACCTCCAGGCGATCTGAGCTTCACGGCAACCTGAGCCGTATTATGTCGAAACCCCGGCCCGCGCGCAAGGGTCGGGGTAGGGCAAAGCGCGGCAAACGGCTAAATTCGGCCCAGAAGAAGCAGAATTACTAGGATTAGCACCACCAGTCCCAGCCCGCCGCTCGGATAATATCCCCACCCGCTGCTATAAGGCCAGTAAGGTACCGCCCCGATAAACAAAATAATCAATAGAATAATCAGCAAAAGCATGGCTTAATTCCTCCTGCCAAATAGCAGGCAAGCCGCCCGCCGTTGTGGCGCGCCACACGGGCGATCGGAGAAAAACGCCCCGTGCCCAAGGCGGAAACCCGGGCGCCCTCTCAGCCCCCTCGCTAATATTTGTTGCGTGCTTTCCGATAACCCTCCCCTCCGGTTTCCCAACCATAAAAAATTCCGATATCCCCCATAGAAACTTCGGTTTGGAAGTTGCAAAGCGCGGAGGGACACTATTCGGATAGACTTCCTAGAGGTCCCCGAAAAATGAGTCTTCCCGTCAAGCTCCGTGCGCTTGTTCTATGTCTGTTCCCTACCGCCCTGTTGGCGCAGGATATTCCCGCACGCCTGGCGGCCGTCGAAGCCGCCGCGAAATCGGCCCAGAGCGCCGGCGATAACGCCTGGATGTTGGTAAGCGCCGCCCTCGTGCTGATGATGACCGGGCCCGGCTTGGCCCTGTTTTACGGCGGTCTGGTGCGCCGCAAGAACGTACTGGGAACCATGATGCAGAGCTTCATCCTTATGGCCACGGTGACCGTGATCTGGGCGGTGGTGGGCTATAGCCTGGCCTTCGGCGGGTCCGGGCCGTTCTTGGGAGACCTGCGCTTCGCCCTGCTGAACAACGTGGGCAGCGCGCCCAATCCGGATTACGCGGCTACCATTCCTCAGCAGACCTTCATGGTCTACCAGTTGATGTTCGCGATTATTACTCCGGCGCTGATCTCGGGGGCCTTTGCCGAGCGCATGAAGTTCAGCGCCATGCTGCTGTTTATGACCCTGTGGAGCCTGATCGTCTATTTCCCCATGGCCCACATGGTCTGGGGAAAGGGAGGGTTACTGAATGCCGCGCTGGGCGGCAGCGTCCCGTGCTTCGATTTCGCGGGTGGCACGGTGGTGCACATCACCTCGGGCGTTTCGGCCCTGGTCTGTGCGCTATATTTGGGCAAACGGCTGGGCTATCCCATCGCTCCTATGAAGCCCCATAACCTGACCATCAGCTTTATCGGTGCGTGCCTGCTCTGGGTGGGATGGTTCGGCTTCAACGCCGGCAGTGCGCTGGCCGCTTCGGGCCTGGCCACCAGCGCCTTCGTAGCTACGCATTTCGGCGCCGCGGCGGCCACTCTCGGATGGGTGGCGGCGGAGTGGCTGGTCTCGGGCAAGCCCAGCGTCCTGGGCGCCATCTCGGGATCGGTGGCCGGATTGGTAGCCATTACGCCGGCCTCGGGCTTCGTCAAGCCGTTTCCGGCGCTGCTCATCGGCCTGTGCGCCGGGGTGGTCTGCTACACCATGGTCACGCGGGTCAAAAAACACTTCGGCTACGACGATGCCCTGGACGCCTTCGGAGTCCACGGAGCGGGCGGCACGCTGGGCGCGCTGCTCACGGGCGTGTTCGCCACCAGCGTAGTCAACGATACCTTTAAGGATGCGTCCGGCCACGTCCGCCCGTTGGGGCTCGTCGATGGGCACGCCGGGCAGGTGCTCAATCAACTGGCCGGGTGCGCCATCGCCTGGACCCTGGCAATCGTGGGCACCCTCCTGATTCTCTGGGTTTGCGACCGCACTATCGGCCTGCGGGTGCGCCCGGACGACGAAATCGAAGGCTTGGACTACAGCATGCACGGAGAGGAAGGGTATATCTTCGAGCAGTAGCGTAGGATAAGCCTATGAAGAAAATCGAGGCCATTATCCAGCCGTTCAAGCTGGACGAGGTGAAGGAAGCGCTGAAGGCCATCGGTATCGATGGCATGACCATCAGCGACGTCCGCGGTCACGGACGGCAAAAAGGCCATAAGGAAGTCTACCGGGGGCAGGAGTACAACGTGGATCTGCTCCCCAAGATCAAGCTGGAACTGGTGGTGCCTGGGAGCCGCTATGAAGAAGTCCTGCGGGCGCTGACGGCCTCCGCCCGCACGGGCAAAATCGGCGACGGCAAGATCTTTGTCTATGAGGTAGCCGAAGCGGTTCGCATCCGGAACGACGATCGTGGCGACTCAGCCCTCTAACACGCAGAACGTTTTTCTGGCCACCGGCGATGCCATGACGGTGCTGGCGGAGCGGACTGCCCAGGTGGATCGAATCGTCATGGAAACCGCCGCCGCCTGGCTGTTTCCAGCGCTGCCCTTGGGCCTGGCGCTGCTGGCCGTGGGCGGCTACGGGCGGCGGCACCTGTTCCCCTATTCCGATATCGACCTGCTGCTGTTGGTGGAAGACGAGCGTTTGGCCGAGTCCCATAAGGACGCCATCTCCGCCTTCCTGCAGCGCCTCTGGGATTCCGGCCTGCGCATGAGCCACTCGGTGCGCACGCCCGAAGAGTGCACCGAAGTCCACGACGATAACACCGAGCTGAACGTCAGCCTGCTGGACCAGCGCTACCTGGCCGGCGACCGCGTGCTGTATGCCGACCTGGCCCGCCGCATGCCGCGGTTCGTATCCGCCAACCGCGAAGCGCTGGTGCAGAACCTGGCCCGCCTCACCCACGAACGGCATTCCAAGTACGCCAACACCATCTACCACCTGGAACCCAACGTCAAGGAAACGCCCGGCGGCCTGCGCGACTATCAATTGGTGTGCTGGCTGGAAGAGATCGGCGGGGCCGGCGCGCGCATGGCGGCGCCCGAACCGGCTCCCGAGCTACGCGAGGCCATGCGCTTCCTGGCCCGCCTGCGCTGCTACCTGCACGTGCAATCGGGCCGCGACAACAACGTCTTGTCGTTCGAGGCCCAGGACGCCTTGGCCGACCACTGGGGTCACAGCGACCCGGCGCAGTGGATGCGCCAGTATTACCGCCATTCCCGCACCATCTTTCGCGCCGCTCTGCGGCAAATGGAGGCCCATGAAGCCCAATCGAGTTCCCTGCTGGCCCAGTTCCGCGACTGGCGGTCACGTCTGGCGAATGCCGACTTCAGTGTGCACCGCGATCGCGCGCATTTCCGGTCGCCCCAGCATCTGGAACTGGAGCCCGAACTGGTGTTGCGGATGTTCGAATTCGTGGCCCGCCATGGCGTGGAACTCTCCACCGAAGCCGAGCAGCAGATCGAAGCGCGCCTGGCGGGGCTACGCACATACTTTCGCTCTCCGCAGCCGGTCTGGCCCATTCTGAACCGGGTCTTCTCCCTGCCGCACGCCCCTCTGGCCGCGCGTCTGATGCATGAGACCGGCGTGCTCTCGGCCCTGTTTCCGGAGATGGAGTGGATCGAGTGCCTGGTGGTGCGCGACTTTTTCCACCGCTACACCGTGGATGAGCACTCGCTGGTGGCCATCGAGACGCTGTGGACCGTGTCGGCGCCACAATACCGCGACCTGCTGGCCGAGGTGCGCGACCCCGCCGTGCTGCTCTTCGCCCTGCTGTTTCACGATTCCGGCAAGGGGTTGCCGCACGAGCCGCCCGTGGATGGCTCCGTGCGCCTGGCCACCGCCGCCATGGAGCGCATTCGCATGCCGCAAGCCGAGCGCGACATGGTGCGTTTTCTAATTCACCGGCACCTGGACCTTTCGGCGGCCATGCAGTCCCGCGATGTCTTCGATCCGCCCACCATCCGCGATGTGGCCCGCCAGGTGGAAACCGTCGAGCGGCTCAAAGCGCTTACCCTGATCACCTACGCCGATATCAGCGCCGTGAATCCCACGGTGATGACCACCTGGCGCGCGCAGCAGCTCTGGCAGCTCTACACCATGGTCTACAACGCGCTCACCCGCGAACTGGAAAGCGACCGCATTGCCGGCGCGGCGGCCGAAACACCGGCGGTCTTCGGCCCGGAGCGCGTCGCCTTCCTGGAGGGCTTTCCCACCCGCTACCTGCGCACCCACACGGATGCCGAGATCGAAGCTCACATGGCCCTGCGCGACAAGAGCCGCGTGCGCGGCGTGGCCGTGCAGGTGGAACGCGTCGATTCCGCCTGGCGCCTCACCCTGGTGGCCACCGACCGCCCGGGCCTCTTCGCCTCCATGGCCGGCACCCTCTCCAGCTTCGGCATGGACATTTTGAAAGCCGAAGCGTTTTCCAACCGCCGCGGCCTGGTGCTGGACACCTTCACCTTTGCCGATCCCCATCGCACCCTGGAGCTGAACCCCAGCGAAGTGGAGCGCCTGCGGGCCGTCGCCGAAAAGGTCCTGCTGCACAAGACCGATGTGCGCGAGCTGCTGCGCAACCGTCCCAAGCCCAAACTGCCCAGCCGCAAGGCCGGGATTCAAACGCGCGTTTCCTTCGATTCGGAAGCCGGCGCCACCGCCACTCTGGTGGAAATCGTAGCTCAGGACCGGCCCGGCCTGCTCTACGATCTGGCATCGGCCATGTCCTTGGCCGGTTGCAACATCGAGGTAGTCCTGATCGACACCCAGGCGCACAAGGCCATCGACGTGTTTTACGTCACCGCCGAAGGCAGGAAGCTGACGCCAGGAAAAATCGAAATCTTGAAAGAAGCCTTGGAAAAGGCCTGCCAGGCAGGATAAGAAGAGTTGGCCCCGCATCCACCCGGGACGAACGCAGGTCCTAAGAATTGTTTTCATCAGCGTTCACCAGCGTTCATCAGCGGCCCGAATCCCCCGTACGGCCCATTTCACATCCGCTGCTACGCAGTCTCGTCGAGCTGGCTGTTCGTACTTCTCCGAAGGCTGCTCCGGTGACGGCCCGCGAAAGTCGGCTTTGCCTCCGCTCCCTAATCATGCTCTTTGCGGAGCCGTTTGCAACCCTCGACATGACAGGCTCCCTTGCGCGTTGGACGGCCGCCACCGCAAGGTCGACAATTCTGACCTGTACCGCGGTTGAGTCACAATGGAATGCCGTTGACACTGGCTCCAGGGAAGCGGCGGCCACGGCGTTGAAAAGTGCCCTGACCACAATCGGCCCGTTCCTAAACCCTTGGCGGCAAGGAAGGAGCATTCCCTTCACCGCCGCTCTGACCAGGATCCGCATTGGCGACAAACCGTCAACTTGGACTACTACCGAGGGGCCGGCAGCCCAGCCAATTTCTTCTTCGACCGCGGGACGCATGGCGTAGCCTCGTGCGGAAGCCGCCCTCCGACTGTGGTGCCTTGCACACCGGCATTGCTGAGGTGAAACCCCTCGGTGGTATCCTACGGGCGTCGGGGAGGGGCCGCTATGTCCGGCGATGTCATTGAGCCTAAAGGCGATTCCGCGCAAGAAGGTGATAAACCTTCCAGCAGTTTCCCTATCGTCGGAATTGGCGGATCTGCAGGGGCCCTGGAGGCCACATGCGACCTGCTCAGGAACCTTCCCGCGGACACGGGAATGGGGTTCGTCTATATCCAGCACCTCGACCCAACACGCAAGAGCATCCTCGCCGAAATCTTTTCCAGGGAAACCAGTATGCCGGTTGTGGAGGCAACCGAAGGCCTGATGGTAAGTCCCAATCACGTTTATCTCCTCCCGCCCAATCGGACCATGGTCATCTCCGGCGGTGTGCTGCGGCTAGCCGAGCGGCTGCTACCCGCGGGCCTGCATCTTCCAATTGACGAGTTCCTTCGTTCCCTGGCTGACGATCAGGGCGCCCATGGCATCGCCATCGTTCTTTCCGGAGCCTCTTCCGACGGCGCACTTGGCTTGCAGGCGGTCAAGCAAAGCGGCGGGATCACCTTCGCACAGGACGGCTCCGCCAGGCATGCCACCATGCCGCATCACGCCATCAACACCGGCGCCGTCGATTTTGTGCTCCCACCGCGCGCCATAGCGAAGGAACTGGCGCGGATCGCGAAGCATCCCTATGTACGGAAGGACAACGACGAACTGATGGAAGTGTTCCCGCCGGAGACGGAGCAATTCCAACAGGATATCCTGGCGGCGCTGCACGCCGCCAAGGGTACCGACTTCTCCTCCTATCGGCCAACAACCCTGAAACGGCGCATCGCGCGTCGCATGGCCTTGCGCCATATCCCGCGCATCGAAGACTATGCCAGCCTCGTAAGCAAGGACCAGGAAGAGTTGGACGCGCTCTTCAACGAAGTGCTGATCAAGGTGACCGGTTTCTTTCGCGATCCCCAAACCTTCGCGGCACTCGCGGAGCAACTGCTGTCTCCGCTGGTGAAGGACCGGCCACGCGACCAGCCGATCCGGATCTGGGTCCCGGCATGCTCCACCGGGGAGGAGGCGTATTCGCTGGCCATCGCTCTGGTTGAAGCGTTCGGCGCCGGGGGGGGGGTGGATTATCCGGTACACATCTTCGGCACAGACGTGAGCGAGCGGGCGATCGACCGCGCACGCGCCGGGGTGTTCGTCGAGAACATCTCCATGGACGTATCTGCCGAGCGGCTGGAACGTTTCTTTTGGAAGGTTGACGACCATTACCGGGTTATCAAGTCCATCCGCGACCTGTGCGTGTTTGCCAGGCACGACATCACCAGGGATCCTCCGTTTTCCAACCTCGACCTGGTCACTTGCCGCAACCTGCTCATTTACATGTCCCCTGAGTTACAAGGACGAGTGCTCGACAGGCTGCACTACGCGCTAAAACCCGGCGGTTACCTCGTCCTCGGCGCCTCTGAGTCACTATTGAAATACCAGGAAATGTTTTCGGTGATCGACGCCAGACACCGGTTCTTTTCCAAGATCGGCGGGTCGGGGAACCACATGGCTCTGGGTAAAGCTAGACCTCCGGCCGGCCGGGAGCGGCCCGAGTTCCGGAGTGGCGCCTCTTCCGACTCGGACATGATTGCCGAGGCCGACCGGGTGCTGTTTGCCCGCGATGGCCATTCCGGCGTGCTGATTCAAGGGTCCGGCCGAATCCTCCAGTTTCGAGGAGACACCAGCCGTTATCTTGCGCCGGTGAGTGGCCCGGCGAGTTTCGATCTCTTGAAAATGGCGCGGCCTGAACTGCGGATGCCGCTGCAAGCGGCTCTGCAGAAAGCCCGGGACACCGGACAACCAGTTGCCGCCGGTGAGATTCAGGTCCGCTCCGAAGGCGGCTATGACCAGACCAGCATCGATGTCATCCCAGTCAACTTACCCGGCGCAGGCCCCCACTATCTGGTTCTCTTTGAGGCTGTCCCATCCGATCGCGGGGACGTAACGCCGGAGCGGCACGGGGACCGGCGCGAGATTATCCGCCTCGAGCAGCAACTAGCGGCCACTACCGAGTACCTGCAGTCCATGATCGAAGAGCTCAAGGGCGCTCACGAAGAAGTGCTCTCCAACAACGAAGAGCTTCAGAGCGTGAATGAGGAGATCGAAACTGGAAAGGAAGAACTGCAATCGTCCAACGAAGAGTTGGTTACGGTGAACGAGCAACTGCAGGCCAGTAATGCCGGCTTGACTCAGGCCAATGCGGACTTGCGCAACCTGCTGTCCAGCATTGAGATGCCCATTGTCGTGCTGGGCTCTCACACGGAAATTCGCATGTTCACACCCTCCGCGCGGAGGCTGTTTAATTTCCTCGCCTCCGACATCGGCCGGCCGCTCGCCCACGTACGCTCGAACCTGGAATTCGAGAACCTTCACCAGTTCGTCGATGAGACCGTTGCCAGCGGAGCCATGCGCGAGACCGAGACGCGAGACCGCGATGGCAACTGGTACCTCCTGCGGATCACGCCGTCCCGGGATGAACACGACCGGATTGAGGGGGCCATCCTTACGTTGGTGGACATCGGCAACCGGAAGCGCGTCGAGGAAGAGCGCGAGAACCTGCTTGCGACCATTCGAGGGGAGCGCGCCCAATTGGAAATGGTGATCCAGTACATGCCTTCGGCGGTGATTGTGGCCGAAGCTCCTTCGGGTAAGATCATCCTGGCGAATGCTCAGGTGCAGAGGGTCTTCGGCGGTTCCGCGCTCGCCGTGGGAGACCCGGTGGACCGAATCCATGTGGAAGGATTTCACCCGGACGGCGCCGCGTATCGGCCGGAGGAATGGCCGCTTAACCGCGTCCTACAGACCGGCGAAATCGTCACCGATGAAACTATTGCGATTTTGCGGGATAACGCGCGGGTATTGGTGCGGGCAAGCGCCGCCCCCATTCGCGACCGTGCCGGGACTATCGTGTTTGCCGTCGTGACCTACGAAGAAATTTCCGATGTGCAAGCGCTTCGTGAGCGACTGGCCCAAACCGAAAGACTGGCTCAATCGCAAAGGCTCGAAACCATAGGCCGGCTGGCAGGGGGAGTGGCGCACGATTTCAACAACCTGCTTACCGTCATTACCGGCTACACGCAGTTCGTACTGGATGACAAATCACTCCGCTTGCATCTGCGTAAGCAGTTGGGCGTTGTCGTGGAAGCGGCCAACCGCGCCGCGGCTCTCACGAGTCAGCTCCTGGCTTTTAGCCGCCGCCAGACGATTTATCGGCGCGTGCTCGACCTGAATCAGGTGATCGCCACCACAACCAACGTATTGCGGCGGTTAATCGGCGAGCACATCGAACTGCTGACACACCTCACCGATGAGGCGTGCCTGGTCGATGCCGACGCCGGACAGATTGAGCAGATCATCATGAATCTGGTCACCAACTCACGGGACGCCCTGCCGGACGGCGGCACGATCACCATAGAGACCGGTCTGGTGGATCTGGCGCCTGGCGAGGAGCGAAGCGGGGGACGGTATGTCCTGCTGGCAATCACCGATACCGGAATTGGCATGGCCGAACAAACCCGGATCCATATCTTCGAACCGTTTTATACGACCAAGGAGTTCGGCAAGGGCAGCGGTCTGGGTCTTGCCAGTGTTTTTGGCATTGTCAAACAGCACAGGGGCGACATTCGCGTGGAAAGCGAATTGGGCAAAGGAACGCGGTTCGAGATATTTCTGCCCCGCGCCGAAAGGGTCGCCGACACGGAGGCGGCGCAACCCGGCCGCCGCGTGCACGGCTCGGAGACCATTCTGGTTGTGGAGGATGAAGAGGGCGTTCGTCTTTTAGTCCGCCGGAGCCTCGAAACGCTCGGATACAAGGTCCTTGACGCCAGCAACGGCCTTGAGGCGTTGCGCATTTATCGGGAGCATGGCGGCGTCATCAGTCTGGTGGTCACCGACGTGGTGATGCCGGAGATGCACGGGCAGGATTTGGTGACCCGCCTGAAACGGATGCAGCCCGGACTCAAGGTAATTTATATTTCAGGTTATCCGGCGGACGCTATCGGCCAATTTGGCGTCGTGGATACCGATTCCCACGTTCTTGGAAAGCCGTTCACCTCGATCGCTCTGGCGCAAAAAGTTCGCGAGGCGCTCGATGTCCGGTTGCGTGATTGACCTTGTAAGGCCGACGCCGAAGCCGGCAATAAGAGACGCACGATCGACCCAAGCCAATGGCCTTGGCCGATGATCGACTCGGGACACGTCTCCTCCAGATGACGCCTGTTACGAAGAATCCTCTCCGCGTCCCCCATATCCTGCACCTCCAGTACGGGGCGGCCATTCTCAAACTGTTTTTGGAGACGGATGAACGAGTTTGTTCGCAGCCGTCCGCGGCTGCGCGCCTCTTCCAATTCCGGCGTGTAATAGACCAGATACACCTTGGCATCCGTCCCTTCCAACAAGAGGTAATGGCGGCCGGCATTTCTTCCGGCTTCGTCCTCGCCCTGAACGAGAACCCTTCCCTCGTCTGAAGCCGGTCCCTTCTTCTTCCCGTCGCCCAAGAATCCGGCCAGGCACAGAGGCCTGACGTGGAGGAGCCGCGAAAGCGTCCTGGAAGCGTTGGCCGGGAAGCCGGGCGCTTGCGT
>DATJRE010000528.1:0-12203 GCA_035505095.1 Bryobacteraceae bacterium
CGCCTGCTCGCTGGAATCGCGTGCAGGCCGACCAGTGGACCAGTTCGAGGTACCCGAGACGCCCGCTTAGTCGAAATTAGCCCACAGCCGGCTCACGGATCAACGTCGCAATGGCCTGGGCCTCGGCCGACCGCCGTTCCCCGACGGGCCCCACCTGCTCGGCGGTCTTGAACTTCACCGATACGCAATCCACAGCCAGTTGCAGCGCCGCGGCCAGGCTTTCACGGATGGGCAGGCGGTAGTCCTTCAATTTGGGCCGCTCCAGGATCACCGTGGAATCCACGTTGACCAGCCGGAATCCGGCGGCCGTCGCTAACTGGCAGGCGTGACGCAGAAACACCAGGCTGTCGCAGCCCTTCCAGCGCGGGTCCGAGTCCGGGAAATGCATGCCGATATCGCCCAGCGCGGCGGCGCCCAGAATCGCGTCGGTGATGGCGTGGGCCAGCACATCCGCGTCGGAGTGGCCTTCGAGCCCCAGGTCGCTCGGCACCGTCACGCCGCCCAGAATGAGCGCCCGTCCCGGCGCCAGGCGGTGTACATCCCAGCCCAAGCCGGTCCGCACCTCGCTCAAGATACGGCTTCCTTGGCAATCTCGGCCTGGAAGTAGAGGCGCGCGAGATCCATATCGCCGGGCTTGGTGATCTTGATATTGCGGTCGCTGCCCATCACCACGCTCACTTCCACGTCCATGCGCTCCACCAGGCTGGATTCGTCGGTTCCCACAAAACCGTCCACGCGGGCCAGGTCGAAGGCGCGCCGTAGCAAGTCGTGCCGGAACACCTGGGGGGTCTGGGCCATAACCAGTTTTTCGCGCGGCAGAGTGGCGCGGATGCGTACGTGCCCGGTGCCGCGGCTCACCTGTTTCACGGTGTCCACGGCGGGCACTCCCACAATGGCGGCGCCGGTCTCCGCTGCCTCGTCGAAGACCTTGTAGATGGTCTCCAGGTCGATGAACGGCCGAACCGCATCGTGCACCGCCACCAGGTCGGTATCCGGGTGAATGCGCGCCAGGGCCTTCTCCACCGACTCCTGACGGCTGTCGCCGCCTTCCACCACCCGCACGCGGTCTCCGGGAAACTCGGCGGCGAGCATCTCGCCCACCCATTCGGTGTCTTCGCCGCGCACCGCCACAACGATTTCGGAAACCTGGCTGGCGGCGGCAAATTTGCGCACCGTGTGTACCAGAATCGGCGAGCCTTCCAGCAGCATGAACTGCTTGCGGCTGGTGCCGGCCTTTTCCGCCCACACCTTATTCATCCGGGTTCCCAGACCGGCAGCGGGAAGAATCACGGCAACTTTCATGCGATCTACGATTCTATCGTGGTTTTTTCCGGTCCGACGCTGCTCACAGGCGCGGCTTCGGCCTTGCGCGGCGGCCGTTCGTGTCTTTCCGTCCCAGCGCGGTCCGCCGCGCCGGCGGTGGCGTGCATACGGTCGTCGTACTTGCCGAAAATCATCTTTCCGGCGGTGGTCTGAAGCACGCTGGTGACCGCGATGTCGATGGTCTTGGAAATCATTCTGCGGGCGTTGTCCACCACCACCATGGTGCCATCGTCCAGGTAGGCCACACCCTGGTTGTACTCCTTGCCCTCCTTCAGGATGAAGACCCGCATGGTCTCTCCAGGCAGCACGATGGGCTTCAGCGAATTGGCCAGCTCGTTGATGTTGAGCACCTCCACGCCGTGCAACTGGGCCACCTTGTTGAGGTTGAAATCGTTGGTGATGATTTTGCAGTCGTAGATTTTGGCCAGCTCGATCAATTTCATGTCGACCTCGCGGACCTGCGGAAAGTCGTCTTCTACGATCTGCACGTTCAGGTGGGCCATTTTTTGGACCCGCTGCAGAATGTCCAGGCCGCGGCGGCCGCGGTTGCGCTTCATGGAATCGGCCGAATCGGCCACCAATTGCAACTCCCTTAAGACGAACTGTGGGATCACCAGCACGCCGTCCAGGAATCCGGTTTCCGCAATATCGGCGATGCGCCCGTCGATGATCACGCTGGTATCCAGGATTTTGAATGTCTTCTTAGAAGACTTCTCGCCGCCGAAAACGCCCCCCAAGGCGGCCAGGTTGAGCATGTCGCCCTTCTTAGCGCCCACGATCAGCCCGATGTAAGTCATCAGAAGCAGCAGACAGACCTGGAGGAACGGTTCCGGTGTAGCGTGGGCCAGCACCAGGGACATCACAAACGCGCCGATAATTCCCAGCACGGAGCCGAAGGCGGCGCCAATCAACCGTGTCAGGCTGACTTTTTCCAGGCGAATCTCGAAAAAGATGATTCCAATGCCCAGCACCAGGCCTCCGGCCGTGGCCATCCAACGGGACAGTCCGTACTGTTGGAAGGGAGCCAGAGCCCAGGCGGAAAACACCAGAATCGCCACAAAAATAGCGCGGACAACGAGTAGGTCGAGCATGAAGACACCCCCTTAGGGCGAGCACAAAATGCGGAGAAAAGCCCATTCCGGAACCCCAACCCCTGCAAAACGTGCGGTCACACCGCGCCAAGAGTATACCACTGGGCACAGCGCGAATGCTCCGGTTATCTTTCGCCCATTTCGCCCGGAATCAGCATCATCAGGAGGCCGGCGACCCAGGCGAGATAACCGACCCGGACGCTCAAATCCTGCGCCACCAGGGATCATTAAAGGATTAATCACGCCGCCGGAGAAAAGCGGCACACGGAAGCCGCTGGAGCCGATGGAGGCTGCGACCCGGCCGTAATCCCATCCGCTGACGGCGCTAGCGGGATAGGCGCGAACGCTCACTGCGGGCAGGCAATACTGATCATGTAGAGCATCGCGCCCACAGCCATCCGCAGGGGCCGCGGCGCGATTGCCCGGCAGGGCGTCCATTCGCGGTAAGGGACCCCGCCACAAAGCGTACGCCGGCTACTCGCCGTAGCTGATCTCGGTAGTCCGGGCGGTGGCCGCGGCGTAAATCAGCAGGATCAGCGAGAGCGCCAACAGGCCGGGGACCGCGACCCAGAACGGGGTGGGATCGGCGTCCACCACCATGACATTGAACGGCGGAGGAATGGGGACTTCCACGGGGCAGAGGCTCTTAAGGTAGAAAATCACACTGATCTTCTTGAGCATCGAGGGCAGGAACGGGTTCAGGTTCTCCCACACCCACACCACCGCGGCGGGGATCATGGGGTTCTTGTAGAGCAGCCCGCAGGTCAGGAAAACGGCACCATAGCCGACGCAGGCCAGCACCGTCACCAGGACATAGGCGCCCAGCTGGTGGAGGCCAGGGCCGTGGAGCAGGTAGTCGGTCCAGGAGGGGCCGAAATGGCGGCCGATGGTGAGAAAGGCGAGGGCCACGCTGCCGCCGAACAGCGCCACGGCCACCACCAATCCCGCCAGGTACTTCCCGGCCACCAGCAGTTCGCGGCGCAGGGGCGTGAGGAAGTAATAGTGGAGGGTTTTTTCCAGCATCTCGGCGCGGAAGAGGTTGGAGAAAATGCCCATGCAGCCGAAGAAAATCCCGGCGCGCAGGTAGTAGAACATAAACATGCCGGCGAAGATGATGCTGTCCTCGCCGATGCTGTGGCGGTTGCCGGCCCGGCCGAGGCGCGCTTCCACCAGCCAGTGCAACACCGTAACGCCCACCGGGCCGAGGGCCAGAAAGTAGATCCACCAGCCGCGTTTGGAGAGGAAGGTCTTCTTCAGCTCCAGCCGCATGACGCCGCCGATCTGGCGCAGGACGGTGGAATCCACCGCGCGGGCGGGTTGCGGCGCTCCCGGCGCCTGGGCTTGGGAGGGAGGAGTTGAGGGACCGGTAGCAGTGGTGGGGTTCATTGGGCCGCTCCTTCGGCGCCGATCAGGTACTGATAGACCGAGTTGACATCGTCATCGGCGGGGGCGACGGACTCCACTTCCAGGCCCGATTCCAGAATCACGCGATTCAGCAGCAGGTAAAAGCTGTCCGCGTCGCGGGTGCGCAGCAGCAGGCCTTTGTTATCGGTGGCGATCTTGGCCTCCACCACATGGTCCTGGGCGAAGAGGCGCGAGGCCAGCAGCGCGGGGCGGTCGCAGCGCACCAGAATCTGCATGGGCTGCTCCTTCACCTCGCTGCGCACGCTGTGGATCTGGCCTTCGGCCACCACGTACCCCTGGCTGAGCAGGATTACCTGGTCGGAAATGCGGTCCACTTCGTGCAAGATGTGACTCGATACCACCACGTGGCAGCCCTTATCGCCCCACTGGCGAAATAGGGCGATGGCCTCGGCGCGGGCCAGCGGATCGAGGCCGTTGAGCGGCTCATCCAGAATGATTACCTTGGGATCGTGCGCCACCGCCTGGGCCAGCTTGATCCGTTGGCGCATGCCCTTGCTGTAAGCGGCCACGTGGCGGTTGGCGGCATCCATCAGGCCCACAAGCTGGAGCGCTTCGCGGGTCCGCCGATCGCATTCGGCGGGCAGGAATCCGAACATCAGCAGGAAGGAGTAAAGGAACTGGTAGCCGGTGAGGCCCTTGGGAAAGGCGTCGAACTGGGCGCAGTAGCCCACCAGGCGGCAGAGCTTTTCGGGATGCTCGGGCGACACGCCGAGGACGGAGATGCTTCCCTGAGTGGGGCGGATCAGCCCGCAGACCAGGTTCATGAGGGTGGTTTTGCCGGAGCCGTTGGGTCCCACCAGGCTGGTGATGCCGGGCGGAATGGAGAGGCTCACGTTGTTGATGCCCAGCACCTCGCCGTAGAATCGCGAGACGTTTTTGAAGACCAGGCGATCCGCGCTCACCGCACCACCTCGGGAGAACCAGCCGACCGCGCTCCGAAAGGCGGCCGTGGCAGAGCCGTGCCAGCCCGCGCTGCGTTATAGCGGCTCACCGCACCACCTCCGCCCCGCGGATTTTGCGGGCCAGCATATACAGGCAGACGCCGCAGAGGGCGGCCAGTGCCATCCAGCAGCACCAGAGCGGCAGTTCCTCGCCGAGGGGCACGCGGAAGAATACCGCGCCGTTGGTGGTGTGCCCGGAACCCTCGAAAAGTTCGAGCCACAGCGAGCCGACCAGATAGCTGATGTTCAACAGGTGGCCCCAACTGGTACGTTCGACGGCATTGATGACCGCGCCGAATCCGGCGGCCACGAAGAACACCCCGAACATCAGGCCGCCGGCGGCGGGTTTCCACTTCACCCATGCGGAAAGGGCCAGGGCCAGGAGGGCCAGGATTAGGATCCAGACCCAGGCGCCGAAGAAGAGGCCGGAGGCGAAGCGGGCGTGATCCGACATCCAACCCGGCCCTTCCAGGTAGCCTTCCAGGACGAAGAGCAGCAGTCCGGGCACCCAGGTCATCAGCGACATCAGAATCAGCAGCACGGACATCTTGCCGAGCACGTATTCGACGCGCGAAAAGGGGCGCGCCAGGTAGAGCGAAAGGGCATTATTAGCGAGATCGGGCGAGACCAGGCCGGGCCCGATGAACGACGCCAGAAACAGCGCCAGCATGCTCTGCCAGCCGAGCACGGAGAGGAAGAACACCACGTTGATGGCGATCAGCCGGTTGGCGCCCTGTACACCCAGCAGTCCCAGGGCGCTGGCGTTGTGCTGCACGTAGATGATCAGCGCGCAAATCAGCGGGTAGATGTAGCTGGCCACGAAAAAGGTGGTGAGAAAGCGCGAACGGTGCAGGTCCTCAAAGGCGTAGCGCGGAATCACCCAGAGTCGCGCCAGGCGGCCGGTGAGCGCGCCTTCGTAGGGCCGGTAGGTCTTCTTATAAACGGCCATCGGCGGTCTCCATGGCTTTGAGGAAGATGTCTTCGAGCGAATCGCGCTTGTGGTTCAGGCGGCGGATCTGCACGTTCTGCGCGGCGGCGACTTCGTAGAGACGGCGCACCTCCAGGCCATCGGGCAGCACCAGTTTGATGCGGCCCTGCACGCCGGGAGCGGTTTCGCAGCCCAATGTACGAATGGCGTCCAGGAAGTTGCCATTCGATTCGCCGCGGGTTTCGATTTCCAGGAAGCGGCGATTGGAGCGGCGCTCCTCCTCCAGGTCGCAGTATGCGGCCACGCGGCCGTCTTTGAGGATGAGCACCTGGTCGCAGCATTCCTCCACATCCCGCAGCAGGTGCGAGGAAAGGATCAGATGGAGATCGCCACGGTCGCGGATTTCCTGGATGAGCTGGATCATGCGGCTGCGCGCGGGCGGATCGAGCCCGTTGGTGGGCTCGTCCAGAAACAGCAGCTTGGGGCCGTGGGCGATGGCTTGCGCCAGCTTGGCGGATTGTTTCATGCCCAGCGAGTAAGTGCCCAGCGCGCGGTAGCGAACTTCGCCCAGGCCGACATAAAAGAATGCCTCATGGGCGCGCTCCAGGGCATGCGCGCGCGGCAGGCCGGCCAATTCGGCCATCAGGCGGACGAAGCGCACCCCGGTCATCGACGAGATGAAGGCGTCGTTTTCGGGCATGTAGCCGACCAGGCTGCGCACCTCGCGAGCCTGGGTGCGGATATCCCGGCCGAAAATGCGCGCGGTGCCGGCCGACGGCGGGTGAAAGCCCAGCAGGGTGTTGAGCAGGGTGCTTTTGCCGGCGCCGTTGGGTCCCAGCAGGCCGATGGAGCGGCCCGTCAGCGAAGCCTTCAACTGCTTGAGAATGGTGCGCGTGCCGAACCGTACTTCCAGCCCATCCAGATCGATTACCGGCTCCATTACTTATTTATAAACGCAGGTTGCCGATGGTGTGTTCCCTGGAATTGAGCGAGCGGCACCACATTGCCCACCATCCCCATCAGGTTACCGCCGACGAGAGCCGAGAGGCCCTGGCCCAAGCCGTTGCCATTGCCGGCTATGGTGATGCGGTCGGGTTCGCCGTAAGCCGCAAGGAAAAGCGGCTTCAGATGGGCCAGCCCTTCTACCGCGCTGGCCTGGCCGCCGCGGTTGGGAATGAAGGCGCCCAGCAGGTTGGCCAGCGGCGCCAGCGTGGTGCCTAGGTTTTGATACACCACCAGCGAAAAGTTGGTGTGCCGGTCGTGCGGCTCCAGGGCCACGAACTGGGCCGAGTGAGAAATAGAAGTTCCGGCGGTCTTCACCTGGAGGGCGTGCGCCACCAGCGCGCGCGTAAGACCGGCAATCAGGTAGCCATCGGAGAAGGTATAGTGGACCTCGGTAAGAGGATTGGGATCCGCGCCGGCGATCATATAATACACGCGGCCCTCGAAAGTCTCCTGGGAGGTGCGCAGCGGCTTGCTGCCTTTCGAAACCGCATACTGGTTGTAGGCCTGGACGGCCTTCTGCACGGTGGCTTCGAAGCGCACCGGGTCGTAAACTTCGGCCACCAGTTTCACCGACGGAACCGGGAAGGCCGGGCCATCCAGCGATACCGAGAATTCGCCGCCCAGCGTGGCGGCCAGGTCGTCGTGGAGGTCGAAGCCGACTTCGCGGCGGACGTCGTCGAACACCTTCTGAGCCTCAGCCGGGGAGCGCTGCTGGAGGGTGACCATCTGATCCAGAATGGCGGACGGGCTTTGCACCGTGGCGGCGGCCACCACGGTGGCCTCGGGCGAGATGTATTCGAGCGATCCCATGGGTGCCGGTGCGGCCAGCCAGGAAGCGATGCCGGTGCGCGGGCCATCGAAGCCCAGAGATGCCGACATCTCCATCTGGCCCTCGATTTCCTTCTGCTCACAGACCAGGTAATGGACCGACGGCATGGGATGCTGGCCGAGGCGCGAAAGATCGGCGCACAACAGCAGGCCGGCGCCGTTGCGGAAGGATTCCTGGATACGCGCGAAGAAAGGCGTGCCCTGAATGCTTTGCGGGCCATCGAGCGAGGCGGCCAGGGCTTCCACGCTGGCCTGCGAGGGACCGAAGACCACCAGCGTGCCGCGGGTCTGAACAAAGAACGAAGGCACGTTCTGCTTGAGGAATTCGGCGAACCCGTCGCGGCGAGTTTCGGCGACGAGGGCGGGCGGCTGCATCTTGCCATCGGCGCCGGTGCAACCGGCGATATCGATTTCATCGCCCAGGTAATCGGAGGCGGCGCGCAGTTTCTCGATAACCGGCTCAATGCGGGCGCCGCGGCTCTCCCACCAATCGCGCAGCTCGGGGCTTTCGGCCAGGCGCGAATGCAGCACGGTCTGGGCCTCCGCCAGATAGGCGGAGAGGTTCGGGATGCTGGCCACAAACACCGTGGAAGCCGGCAGGTGGGCCACCAGCTTGCTCGAATAGCGCAGCGCCGGCAGGTGAATCTGCTGGAGGCCGGTGCGCAGCTTGTCGAGTTCCTTGTAAAGCTGGTCGCGGTTGCGGCTCCAGGAGATGTCTTCCTTCACCGAAACCGGCTCGATGGACGGGCTGGTCACGGCTTGGTCGCCGGGGTGGAGGATCTTCTCCTGGTTGTCCTGCGAGACGTGGACTTCGCCTTCGACCACCGAAACGCGCGATCCCTTGGCGCCCGAGCTCACGCTGAAAATGGTGCCGGTGACGGCCACCTGGCAATCGGCAGTGGACACGTAGAGATGGCCTTTGCGGCGCTTGGCGGCGTGCACCAGAACGCTGCCGCGGGCCAGCCGGATGGTGAGATCGCCGGCCGGACCGGAGGTGGTGAAACCGGAGCGCTCGCGCATTTCGACTTCCGAACCGTCGCGCAGCAGAAGCATGGCGTCGGAATCCTTGGCGGTGCGAATTTCGACCCCATCCGGCAGAGCCTGGCCGGCGGCCAGCGGGTGGATGCCATCGGCGGCGATGACGTAAAGCTGGCCGTTGACGGCCTCCACGATGGGATGGCCGGTGCGGACGCCGTTCTGATCGACGGCGAACCAGATGGAGACGCCGGCTGTGGCGATCACGGCGGCGGCCACGGCCCAGCGGACGGGGTGCGACGACCCAGCGGGACGGACAGGGCGGGCGGGCGGCATCACCGTGACGCGGCCTTCGTAGACGTGGCGGCAGGCGACGCATTCGTGCAGGTGATCCTGGACCAGCGTGGCGCGGGCCGCGGGGAGACGGCCGGCACGGTAATCGGGCAGGAGTGCCTGGAAATCGGCGCAGTTGCGGATGGGGGCGGAAGCGTGGGCGCCGTTGGGGATGGCGGCGGGGTTATTCGGATCGGACGGAGCGGCCTGGGCTTGCGGGGCCAGGCGGGCCCACACGCGGGCGGCGGCGGCGGCAATCACCTCAGGGGCCACGGACTCATTGCGGATCTCTTGCACGGCATTTTCCAGAACCGGATCGATGGGTTCAAATTCAGAGGGGGTCATGCTACTCCTCCCAGGTAAGCTCGATATTCTTTTTCCAGGCGGTCCCGCGTGCGGGAAAGGGTCACCGCGACGGTGCCGGGGGTGGTGTTGAGCAGGCGCGCGATTTCGGGGTTGTCCTTACCTTCGAAGAACCGCAGACTGAACATTTCGGCAATGCGTGGGTTGAGGCGCGCCACGGCGCCGCGCAGCCATTCGCGGATTTCGCCCGAGGCGTGGGCGCGATCGGGCGCGCGGTGGGCGGAATCGGCCAGCACCGGCTCCAGGTCGTCCAGCGGGATGCTGCGGGCGGTCTGGCGCGAGCGCACCAGGTCCAGCGCGGCATTCACCGCGGCGCGATGCAGGAAACTGGCGATATTCTCGACCGGCTCGGCGGAGGGGTCGCGTTTGATCAACCGCAGGAACACGGTTTGGAGTACGTCTTCGGCGTCGTTGGCATTGCCGGTGACCCGGTAGGCGGCGCGGAACACCATGGCGTGGTGTTCGCGGAAGACACGCTCCAGATCCGCGGCGGGCGTTTCGACGGGGTCCATAGAGGCGGCCATTAGCGCTTTCATCCTATCAGCACATCCACGCTACAGGGACGCGCCAGGGGCCGGGATATTAGCCGCCGGCGCCCGGCGGGTTGTCCAGGGGGGTACCTAATCGAGTCGGGAAGTTTCGCCGCCCGTCCTGCCGGCGGGTCGTTCGTTTTCGCAACCCTCAGTCTTCGCGCGCAAACGACTGAAGCCACAATCCTTGGCATACGCCGCAAGGGTCGGTGGAACGGGCAGCAATAGGCGACGTTCACCAAGCGTAGCTTGGGACCAAAACTGGTCATCCGATAAACTGAGGTATGGCGAACGTAGTGGATCCGCAGAATTTCGCGGGGCCGGGTACATCATACATCCATTCCCGGCTTAAAGCCCCCTGTGCGGGATTTCTCTCCGGCCGATAACGGCGATCCGCGCGAGGTCGACGCGTTCAACGCCATGATTCGGGATCTCCGCAATCAGGAACCGGCCGTTCGCCCCGACACCGAATGAGCGTTCTGCTGGTTGACACCAACGGTGTCGACCCTATTCGACCGCCGTCACTCGCTACGGCAGCCGTGCATCGGCGTGGTTGCTGGGACCAGTTGTTGATTTCTTTCATGACCCGTTTTGAATTGTGGCTCTGGCCCATTGCCAACAACTGGGGAGTCGTTCGACCGGTCGGCTTTGTAGCAGCACTTGGCCTTGTACCTCACCGTGTATCCCGATGAGCGCACTGGGCTGACGTGGTGGATCAATGTCGCCGGACCGGCCATGGGATCCAGTCCGCAGACGCTTGGATTGCCTCTGCCGCCCGCCAATGGGACTGTCCTTTAGTAACAACGGATTTCCGAGACAGCCATCGATAACCTGAGCCTGGTTCCGATCGGATAAGGCTGGATTCTCGGCAATTCGGGCGTTATGCATCTGGTTGACGTGGACGGGACTTCACGGGAGTGACCCTGCCGCACTTCTTCGAACTCCGCTGCAGGACCCAACTTCCGGATGGCCGACAATACGGGAGCTATCCCGGCAACGCCTTAGGGAATGGAATGATCATTTGAAATTTCCGCTCAGGCCGACGAGCGACGTTAGTTGCCCGCCGGGGCTCGGCGGCGTAATTTGTCGAAGAAGTTGAACAGGAACACGACCTCGTGTTGCTGGAGCCGGAGAAGTTGAGAAGGTGGCGAGCAGCAACTCTCTGGTGCTGGTGTCAAAATCGCTTGCCATGGTGCAGCAGGGCGGCAGAACCTTCTATTTACTAGATCATGCGATTCACGAGTTGCTGCTGGAATCCCAAGCCGCCCGGGGGCTGCTGCGCGCCTAGACGACGTCGGGGGGCTAACTCGTCAGACACTCAGGAAAACAACGCCTTTGGGTGCTCCGGGCCTCTGCCGCACAATTACACAGCCCCCGACGCGGACGATGACGCCGTTCCTTCTGAGGCGGTCCAGGTTTTGTCGGCGAACTTTGCCATACCGGCGGACCACGGAGCGCCCGCGAAAGCTAAGCGGAACAAGGACGCGCCGAAGAGCCCCGAGCCGACTTGCGGGAGTAATTCACTTCCGGAGCCTTTCACCCAAAGCGCCGAATGTCCCCCTCGCGCCGGTGCCCGGAGCGCTGAAAACCGCCGCCACTTCCGAGGCAGAATTTCGAGCGCTATCCGTTACCGTACTCCGCAGGGCCGTACCGGAGGCCGGATTGGTTTGCGAACTCTGACGGACTCGCTAGTAGCCTGAATGGATTCCAGATCGGCACCTTGGTTTACGTTGAAAGTGGGGGTCCCCTGCGTCGTGTTCGCCAGTGTGAGGCTGCCGCTGCGCTGGACGGTGGATGTGTTCGGAGCGACTGTGTAGTTGATGCAGCCAATGCCGCTGCCGCTGGCCGATGAGGTGATGGTGATCCAATCAGAGCTGCTTGTTACGGTCCAACCCGTCCCCGGCGGCTCACTGATCACCAGGGTTCCGGAGCCGGCTCCTGCATTGAAGGACGGAGGCCCGACTTGCAAGGTCCCCGATACATACCGTGGGCTGTTGCTGGCGTCGGGAGCCGAAACCACCAGCGTTCCCATGTACAGCCCCGGCGTAAGGCCGTCGGCGTTTACGCTCAGCATGATCGTCGAAGGAGCACTGCCGGAATTGGCCGAAAGATTGAGCCAATTGGCTCCGTCGAGTGTGCTTACTGTCGCGCTCCAGGGCATCGCACCGGTGCCGGCGTTGGTGAGGACCAAACTATTGGGCCCCGTCGGGTAAAGGTTGAAATTCCATTGGTCGCCGCCGGTCGGAACGATTTGCGGTGCCGGAAGCCAATCGAAGCTGGGATTTGAAACCACCAGTTGCGCTGGAAACGCGCTGGGATTGGCGACTTTCCGGATCCGGTCGTTGCCGCTGTCCGCGAAATAAAGGTTTCCGGCCAAGTCGACCGCCATCCCATATGGCGGGGTGATTGGGCTGGCGTCACCGTCGATGTGAGCCGCGACCGATGGGCCTCCGTCCCCATC
>DATJRE010000529.1:0-56545 GCA_035505095.1 Bryobacteraceae bacterium
TTCCCGACGCTCGCCCACGTCATCCGGTTTGCCAAAGAACGGACCCTCGAAGCCCCCCGCCCCGCCGTCGAACCCGCTGCCGCGTCCGCCGAAGACCCGATCCGCCAGAAGGTGCTGGACCTGGTGGCAGAGAAAACCGGCTATCCCAAGGACATGCTGGACCTGGATCTCGACCTGGAAGCCGACCTGGGCATCGATACCGTGAAGCAGGCCGAGATGTTCGCCGCCATCCGGGAGACTTACCACATCCCTCGCGATCCCAACCTGAAGCTCCGCGACTTCCCGACGCTCGCCCACGTCATCCGGTTTGCCAAAGAACGGACCCTCGAAGCCCCCCGCCCCGCCGTCGAACCCGCTGCCGCTTCCGTCGAAGACCCGATACGCCAGAAGGTGCTGGACCTGGTGGCAGAGAAAACCGGCTATCCCAAAAACATGTTGGACCTGGATCTCGACCTCGAGGCCGACTTGGGCATCGACACGGTGAAGCAGGCCGAGATGTTCGCCGCCATCCGGGAAACCTACCACATCCCCCGCGATCTCAACCTGAAGCTCCGCGACTTCCCGACGCTCGCTCACGTCATCCGGTTTGCCAAAGAACGGACTCTCGAAGCCCCCCGCCCCGCCGTCGAACCCGCTGCCGCTTCCGCCGAAGACCCGATCCGGCAGAAGGTGCTGGACCTGGTGGCAGAGAAAACCGGCTATCCCAAAGACATGCTGGACCTGGATCTCGACCTGGAAGCTGACCTGGGCATCGACACCGTGAAGCAGGCCGAGATGTTCGCCGCTATCCGGGAGACTTACCACATCCCCCGCGATCCCAACCTCAAGCTCCGCGACTTCCCGACGCTCGCCCACGTCATCCGGTTTGCCCGGGAACGGGCGGCGGAAGCGCCGCGGTTCGCGCCGGCCACCTTCGCAGCCGCCGATACCATTCCGCGCCGCGTGCCGGTTCCCGCCCTGCGGCCGCCGCTCTCCCTCTGCAAACCGACCGGCGTACCGCTTGCGCCCGGGCAGCGCGTCTTCATCATGCCTGATCGCTCGGGCGTGGCCGAGGCCCTGGCCGCCAGGCTGCGGGAGTTGGGCGTGGAGGTGGTCGAGACCGCCGAAGCGCTGCCCGCCGCGCCCATCCACGGCGTGTATTGGCTGCCCGCGCTGGACGACGAGGGCGAGCTCTCCGGCATGACCCCGGCCGATTGGCGGGAGGCTGTGGATCTCCGCCTCAAATCGCTTTACCGCACCATGCGCCCGCTGTACAGCCAGATCGCGGCCGCGGGCACTTTCCTGGTTTCCGCCACCCGCCTCGGCGGCGAGCACGGCTACGGCCAGACCGGCGCAACCGCGCCCCTGGGAGGCGCCGTCACTGGCTTCACCAAGGCCTACAAGCGCGAACGCCCCAACGCACTCGTCAAGGCCGTGGATTTCGAAGCCTCCTGCGAGGCGGCCGAGGTCGCCGGTCTCCTCATCGACGAGACCCTGCGCGACCCGGGCGCCATCGAGATCGGCTATCGGAGCGGGTGCCGCTGGACCATCGGTCTGGAAGAACGCCCCGTCGCCGGCCAACCCGGCCAACCCGGCATGAACCTCGATAAGAACAGCGTCTTCCTGGTCACCGGCGCAGCGGGCAGTATCGTTTCGGCCATCACAGCCGATCTGGCCGCGGCGTCCGGCGGCACCTTCTACCTGCTGGACCTGGTCCCTGAACCCGAATCCGCCAACCCCGACCTGGCCCGCTTCGCGACTGACCGGGAAGCCCTGAAGCGCGACCTGTTCGGGCGCATCCAGGCGCGTGGCGAGCGGGCTACCCCGGCGCTGGTCGAAAGGGAACTGGCGGCCATTGAGCGCGCCGTGGCCGCCCGCGCCGCCATGGACGCAGTTCGCGCGGCTGGCGGCACGGCCCACTATTACAGCATCAACCTGACGGATGGCGAAGCCGTGGCGAAGGTGATCGCAGACATCCGCCAGAGACCCGGCGGCCCGGCGCGCATCGACGTGCTACTGCACGCGGCCGGCATCGAACGAAGCCACATGCTCAGCGAAAAGGACTCGCGCGAGTTCGACCTGGTCTTCGACGTCAAGAGCGACGGGCTGTTCCACCTGCTGCGGGCTCTCGGCGATATGCCTCTGGGGGCCGTGGTCGGGTTCAGCTCCATCGCAGGCCGGTTCGGTAACGGCGGCCAGACCGATTACAGCGCCGCCAATGACCTACTGTGCAAAATCGCCTCCAGTTTCCGCCGCACCCGGCCCGCGACGCGAGCCATCGCCATCGACTGGACCGCCTGGGGCGGCATCGGCATGGCCAGCCGCGGCTCGATCCCCAAGGTGATGGAGCGGGCGGGCATCGACATGCTCCCTCCAGAAGCCGGCATCCCCTGGATTCGCCGCGAGTTAACCCTGGGCGGTGGCAGTGGTGAGGTGGTGGTGGCCGGCCGGCTGGGCGCACTTCTAGGGGGCTGGGACCCCACCAGCGGCCTCGACCCATCCGCCGTGGCGCCCGGCCCCATGCTCGGGGCTGCCCGTGTGGATCTCGACGGCCGCGTCGCGGTGGAGACCCTCCTCGATCCCGCCGCCCAACCGTTTCTGCACGATCACCGCATCGAGGGCACTCCCGTCCTTCCGGGGGTGATGGGCATCGAGGGCTTCGCGGAAGCCGCTTTGTCCATCGCGCCCGGCTGGCAGTTGGAGGCGGTCGAGGACATCGAATTTCTGGCGCCCTTCAAGTTCTATCGCGGCCAGCCTCGCCCGGCCATCGTCGAGGCCCGCTTCCTTCCCCGCAGCGAACGCCTGGCTGCCGATTGCCGCTTAACCGGCCACCGCGCCCTCGCCAACCAGGCCGAAACGCGGGAGGAGACCCACTTCACCGGCCGGGTGCTCCTGGCGCGCGAACTTCCCGAAGCGGCCGTCGGCGCGCTTCCGGGCAAGCCGGAGGGTCCAGTGATAAAGGCAGCGGAAATCTACCGCGTCTACTTCCACGGCCCCGCCTACCAGGTGCTTCGCCGCGCGTGGTGGAATGAGCACGGCGCCGTGGGCGAGTGGGCCACCGGCTTGCCGGAAAATCACATCCCCAGCGGGCAGCCATTGGCGGCGCTCCCGCGGCTGATCGAGCTTTGCTTCCAGACCGCCGGATTGTGGGAGATGGCCGTGGAGCATCGGATGGGCCTGCCGCGGCATGTGGATCGGGTTTCCTTCTATCGGCCGCCCGTCGAAGCAGCCGGTCCGCTGTTTGCAGTGGTCACGGCCGATCCCGCGGCGGGCAGTTTCGACGCCGCTGTGGTGGACGGCAACGGGCTGTGTTACTTGCAGGTGCGCGGCTATCGCACGGTGGTCTTCCGCGAGGATATGGAGGCACCGATGTTCGCACCGGCGGAGGCGGTGACCGCATAGGGACGTGGACGTTTACTGGCTGGAACAAAGCGTGGATGACGTGCCGCTGGAAGACTGGTGGCTAAGCGGGAACGAACGCACCCGCCTCGCGGGATTGCGGTTTCCCAAGCGGCGCGCGGATTGGCGATTGGGGCGCTGGACGGCGAAGTGCGCCCTCGCGGCGTACCTGGAGCCGGCGGGCGAGTGCGCGCCGCTGGCTGAGTGGGAATTGCGGCCGGGCCCCCTGGGCGCGCCCGAAGCATTCTTCCACCAGCGGCCAATGGCACTGGCGATTTCGCTCAGCCACAGCCACGGCCGGGCGCTGTGCGCGGTTGCCCCGCCGGGCGCAGAGATCGGCTGCGACCTGGAAGCGGTGGAGCCGCGCAGCGCCGCGTTTCTCGCCGATTACTTCACCGTTGAGGAGCGTTTGCTGGCCGATCGGGCGCCTCCCGCCAATCGGGATCGGCTGGTGACCTTGCTTTGGAGCGCCAAGGAGAGCGCTCTCAAAGCTCTCGGCTGTGGGCTGCGGCTGGATACCCGTTCGGTGCATGGCGTTCCCACGGGTTTTGGCGCAGCGCCCGCTGGCCAGTGGCGCGCCCTGTCCGTCGCGACCGGGGCCACGACCTACGGAGGCTGGTGGCGCGAAGCGCGCCATATCGTCCGGACGGTGGTGGCGGAACCCCCGCCGCTCCGGTTGCTCGCGCTTCGGGCCGATCCAGCGCTCGCTGCCGCTCCGGACGGAGCCGCCCATTTATGGGGATCCCACCCCGCGGCCGCCTGTTGCGATGCGAGAGGTGAGGCATGATGGATTTCGACTTCATCGTAGTCGGCTCCGGATTTGGCGGCAGCGTCTCCGCCCACCGGCTCACCGAAAAAGGCTACCGCGTCGGCGTCATGGAAATGGGCCGCCGCTGGACGCCGCAAAACCTGCCGTCCACCAACTGGCAAATCTGGCGCTGGATCTGGCGCCCGGCTGTGGGCCTGCGCGGCTTCTTCAATATCGACCCTTTCCGCCACGTGGTGATCATGCACGGATGCGCCGTGGGCGGCGGCTCCATCACCTATGCCAATACGATGCTGGCCCCGGGCGATTCCATCTGGGAGACGGGATCGTGGGCCGGCCTGGCCGATTGGAAAACCGAGATGCCGCGGCATTACGCCACCGCGCGGCGCATGTTGGGCGTAGAGGAATGCCGGACCCTGGGCGCGGCCGATGACTACCTGCGCCGGGCGGCGGAAGTGCACGGCGTGGGGCACACTTACTATCACACCCAGGTGGCGGTGTTCCAGGGACCGGAGGGCGAACCCCCCGGCGTCAGCTATCCCGACCCCTACTTCGGCGGCGCGGGACCCGAGCGCGCCAGTTGCATTGGCTGCGGTGGCTGCATGATGGGGTGCCGCTATCGCGCCAAGAATACGCTGGACCAGAATTACCTTTACCTGGCGGAGATGGCGGGCGCCCGCGTGTTCGCGGAAACCAAGGTGGTGGATGTGCGGCCGCTGGGCGGCAGCCCCGATGGCACTAACGGCTACGAAGTGTTCACGGTTCCCTCCACGTTTCTGGGGGGCGCCCGCCGCCGCTTCACCTGCCGCGGGGTGGTATTCGCCGCCTCGGCGCTGGGCACCCTGGACCTGCTGTTCCGTCTCAAAGAGAACGGATCGCTGCCCGGCATCAGCTCGCAATTGGGCAACCGCGTGCGCACCAATGCCGAGTCGCTGGTGGGGGTGCGGGTGCCCGGCAGCCGCGAAGACCTGTCGAAGGGGCTGGCCATCGGTTCGGGCTTCTACCTGGACCAGTTCACCCACATCGAGGCAACCCGCTACCCGCGAGGCTCCGATGCCATCGGGCTGTTGGCCACGGTGCTGACCGGCGGGGCCCCGGGGCGCAACCGCATCCTGCTGTGGCTCAAGGTGCTGGCGCAGTCGCTGTGGCGGCATCCGCTGCGGACCGCGCACAGCCTGCACCCCTTCGGCTTTGCGCGCGAGTCGATGATCCTGCTGTGCATGCAGACGCTCGACGGCCACATCGACATGCGCTTGGGCCGGCCCTGGTTCTGGCCCTTCCGCCGCGTGCTGCGGAGCCACGGGCGGCCCATCCCAACCTTCATCCCACAGGCCAACGAGTTCGCGCGGAAACTCGCCCAGGCAGTGGGCGGCACGCCCATCAGCATGGTGACCGAAATCCTTTTCAATGTGCCGGGCACGGCGCACATCCTGGGCGGCTGCCCCATGGCGGCCTCGGCCGAGCACGGCGTAGTGGATGCGCAGAATCGGATGTTCGGCTACCGTAACCTTTATATATGCGATGGCTCGGTGATCGCGGCCAACCTGGGCGTCAACCCCAGCCTGACCATCTGCGCGCTCACCGAGCGGGCCATGAGCTTCATCCCGCCGGCAAGGGCGGGGTGATGGCAAGTGCGAGCCAGCGATGGCCCCGCCTTATTCCTTGATATTGCGTCCGAAATTAAAGCACGGGCCGAAGGAAAAGCGCATGGTCCAGCGGCCATCGCGCAGCAGGTCGTTGAACAGATGGTCGTAGACGTAATCGGCCTGCGTGCGCACGCCCAGGTGCTTCGTGAAAAGGATATCGAAACCGGCGCCCACGCCGTAGAAACCCTGCCAATCCCGCTTGTATCCGGTAGGAACCAATTGGTCGGCTATGGCGGTGGCGATGGGGTCCGTGGGGTGGGGAGTGGCGCCCTCGCGGATGGCGCCGATGGAGGGCCGGATGAAGAACGTGGCGTGGGCAAAATGCCGATAGGCAAGCTGCGGGCCGATGGCGAAGCTATTGGTCACGGCATGCGCGGGAACGCGCAAAGCGTAGCCGGCAGGCACCAGACCGGCCGCCGCCATAGCGCCGAGCTGCGCGCCGAGTTCCTGTTGCAAGGCGAACGGCAGGAGGCCCGGCGTCAGGGTCATATCACCGGCCGTAACGCTGTAGTCGAAGCCCATGGAAACCCAAGGTTTGACCCGGTAGCCGAATTGCGTGTGAAAGCCATTCTCGAACAGGCCGATCTTGGTGCTGTCGAGGAAGGCGTATCCGGTATACAGGTCGAAGCGTGTGACGTAGCTTTGCTGACCGGAAAGAGGAAGGGGCAGCAAGGAGAGAATTCCGAGCACGGTAACGATGGCCCGGCGTTGGTTGAACATAACTCCTCCTCAGGCGGCGGGTTTTCCCCGAGGTTCCCGCCGGACCGGGACGATCGTTCCGGAGCGGATTGGCGGTCCTGGCGGACTGCGCAAGCGCGATGTTACAGACAGATTATCATCAAATGAAGAGATAGGAACCTGAAAATATGAATCCTCAATTGACACGCTCCGCGGGCGGGGAGAGGATGGTAACAGGTCAATCGAATCCAGATCTCTGTAATCTGCATAGCCGGCGCCGGCAAGAGATCTTCCTCCCGCCCTTAAAAAAACGCGCCGGAAGGATGGACGCATGACAGAGAATAGTGCAAGCCTCAGTGACGACCGCATTCGGTATCTGGAAGAACTGGTGCGGCAGGGCCAGATCGCCGCCGCCGTCTTCACGCAATTCTCCCAGCGGGACGTGGACCGCATTGTCAAAGCGATGGTTCTGGCGGGCCTGGATCAGGCCCAATACCTGGCGCGCCTGGCGATTGAGGAAACCGGGATCGGCGTTCTGGAAGACAAGGCCCTCAAGAATATGGTGGCCACCGAATTCGTGTACAACTACGTGCGCGACAAACCCTCGGTGGGGGTCATCCACGAGTTCCCGGAACGCGGAATCGTGGAGGTGGCCGAGCCGATCGGGTTGATCTTCTCCCTGCTGCCCATCACCAATCCCACCGCTACGGTGCTTTTCAAATGCATCATGGCCATCAAGACGCGCAACGCGGTGATCTTCGGCCCGCATCCGAAGGCTTGGCATGCGTGCCAGGAGGCCATTCGCATCATGTACGAGACGGCCGTGAAGCACGGTGCTCCGGAAGCCGTTTTCGCGTGCCTGGAATCGCCCACCATCCCCGATAACAATTACCTGATGCGGCACAAAGAGGTCAAGCTGATTGACGCTACCGGCGGGCCGGGGGCCGTCAAAGCGGCCTACAGTTCCGGTAAACCGGCCTTGGGAGTGGGGCCGGGCAATACGCCGGTGTACCTGGAAAAAACCGCCCACCTGGACATGGCGGTGGTGGACATCATCACCTCCAAGACCTTTGATAATGGCACCATTTGCGCCTCCGAACAGACCGTGGTGATCGATGACGAAATCTACGACCTGGCCCTCCGCAAGTTCGCCGAACTGGGGGCCCACATTTGCAGTGCCAAAGAGACGGAGATGCTGAGCCGCGCGGTGATCGACCCCGACACCGGATTCCTGCGGCCCATGGCCATCGGCCAGAAGGCCACCGACATCGCCCGCGCCTGCGGCCTGCGAGTGAAGCCGGATACCAAATTGCTCGTGGCGCCGATTCAGGGCGTCGGCCGCGAGCATCCGCTGTCGGTCGAGAAACTTTGCCCGGTGCTCGCGGTCTACCGCGCGAAATCCGTCGACGAAGCGCTGCGCGTGTGTGTGGACGTCAACCATGCGGGTGGGCTGGGACACACGGCGGTGGTTTTCTCGCGCCAGGACGAAATCATCCGCCGGTTCAGCGAGGCCATTAACGCCGGGCGCATCATCGCCAATTCGCCGGGATCGATCGGGGCGCTGGGCGGCGTTTATAACGATATGGTGCCCACGTTCTCTTTCGGGTGCGGGACCGGCGGCGGCAATAGCACCATGGACAACGTGAACCTGTACCACTACCTGAACATCAAGCGCGTGGCCCGGAGGACGCCAGCCCACATGTGGTTCCGGATTCCCAATCAAATCTATTTCAACTTCAACGCCGTGGAGAATCTGCGCGATTTTCCGTCGCGCTCGACCCTCATTGTCACCAATCCCCTGCTGGAGCAGATGGGCCACGTGGACAAGGTGAGGCAGTCAATTCCGCCCGAAGTTCGGGTGCGCGTGCTGGCCATTCCCGATGCCGAACCGGAGGCGCAGGTGGTGATGCTGGGGGTGGAGGCATTGGGTCTGCATGACGCGGACCAGATCGTGGCGCTCGGCGGCGGATCGGTGATCGATGCGGCCAAGATCATGAAGTTGAAGTTCCTCTCGCCTGAGGCGGACCTGGACGAGCTGGCCGCGCCGTTCCTGGACATCCGCAAGCGGGCCGTGAAATTCCCGGCGCCCGAGCGGCAGGTGCGCCTGATCGCCATTTCCACCACCAGCGGAACGGGCAGCGAGGTCACCCCGTTTGCCGTGCTGCTGGACAAGCAGCGGGGGCGCAAGGTGACCCTGGCCGACTATTCGTTGAGCCCGGACGTGGCCATTGTCGATCCTCAGTTCGTGATGTCGATGCCCAGGAATCTGACCGCCGACACCGGCATCGACTGCCTCACCCACGCGCTCGAAGCCGGTGTTTCCATCCACGCCTCCGCCTACACCGATTCCAACGCCATGCAGGCCATCCGGCTGGCGTTTCAATACCTGCCCATCGCCTACGAGAACCCGCACGACGAAGAAGCCCGCAGCATGATGCACAACGCCGCCTGCATCGCGGCGCTGGCGTTTTCCAACGCCTCGGTGGGGGTGAACCATGCGCTGGCGCATGCCTTCGGCGCGCGGTTCCACGTGGGGCACGGGCGCGCCAATGCCCTCATGCTGCCCCATGTCGTCGCCTACAATGCGGCGGTGCCCACCAAGTTTATGCCGTCGCCCAACCAGCGCGGGTATAGCGCCCACAAGAAGTACGCGCTGATGGCGGATCTGCTGGGCCTCTCCGGCGCCACCACCTGGGAGAAGGTGCAAAGCCTGGTAACCGCCATTGAACAGTTGCTCGACCGGCTGGAGATCCCCCGTTCCATCCGCGAGATGGGGATCTCCCAGGAAGAATTCGAACGCGCCATGCCGGATTTGGCCAAGGTGGCCTTTGACGATCCTTCCTGGCGCTCGAATCCGCGGATGCCGCTGGTGAGCGAATTGGTAGAGCTGTTTTGGGCAGCCTGGCGCGGACGCGGACCGGCCACCCGGGCCGAGGGCACGGAGCAGGCCGCCAAGGAGTGCGTACGCATATGACCAGCCATGCCGAGTGGATCGCGATTGACCCCGAACGGGCCGCAGACAGCTTGCAGGAAGCCGTTGAAAAAGTAAACAGCGCGGAGGGCGAAGTAACGCTCGATTTCTCCGCCGTGCGCCGCATCGACGCCCCCGCTGCCCGTGCCGTGGAACAGTTGGCCGTGGCCGAGAGCCGGCCGGTCAAGCTGGTGCTCCACGCCGTTAACGGCGATATCTACAAGGTGCTCAAGCTCTTGCAGCTTACCGCCCGGTTCACGTTCGGAAGCTGAATCAGGACGGCACGGCTGGTTGCTCGGGTTGGCGGCCACCACCACTCCGGGCCCCTGCGGCGCGCCGGCCCAAGCCTCCGCAGTGATTGTGGCTTCCCCGCGGCGACCTGACATTTTGCGCACTCTGCCGAGGACCTGAGTCTGTTCTAATCCCGCCAGCCTGTTACCCGAACCGCCGGACCGGGTAGAGCAGCGCGTTCCATTCGATGGCGGCGAAATCCTTCCACTCCAGAGGGGCGTGAAACAGGCCCAGACTGGCGGTCCACCGGGTCAGGAACTCGCGGGCCAGCACCTCGTCGATGCGCACGCCGGGGCCGGCCACATCGTACAGCACACCATCCAGGGTCAGGACGATCTTGCGAAACAGGAACAGGGGCGGCGGAAAGTGTACGCCCGACAGCGCGATGCGATCCAGCAGCCGCATGGCGTCCAGCGTGCCCGGGGAGGCGTCCCGCGGCAATCCTTCGAAAAACCCGTCCACGCAGGCGTCGATGGCCGGCAGCCGCTCGGGATTCGGATGGCCGGCGCTGCGCGAAAGATCGCGGATGGCCTGGCGGACGCCCTCGCGGTTGCGCAGCGTCATCATCACCGGCAGTAGCACAAGCTGGCGGCGGGCTTCGCGGCTCAGTTTTTCGGCCAAGGCCCAGTCCAGGATGACCAGCTCGCGGTTGGTCTCATCGTAGAGAAGGTTGCCGGCATGCGGATCGGCGTGAAAAATGGTGGTCTCCGCGCGCGAAAAGAAAGGCGCCGCCACCAGGGCCTCGATCAACTGGCTGGCGATGCGGGCGCGGCGGATGGGCGAACGGGGAAAGGCCTGGGTCACCTTGACGCCGGATTCCGCGCTCATGGCGGTGACGTCGCCGGTCGAGAGGGGCGCAATCAGCCGGGGCACGCGGATGCCGATCGAGGCCCGGTACATTTCCGCCGCTTCGACCAGGCTGGCCTGCTCCCGGCGAAAATCCAGCTCGTGCTCCAGCAGCAGGCGCACCTCGGCCAGCATTTCCTTCACCTCGTGGATGGCGAATCCGTATCCGCGCCGCGGAGAGGCGAGGAAGGCGCCCAGCTTCTGCAGCAGGGTCATATCCTCGCCGAAGTACTCGGGCACGTATGGCTTGAGGACTTTGAACACGCCCTGTTCGCGCTCGCGGCCGGGGTAGTTCCAGGTAAAGCGGATCACCGCGCTGACGCTGGCCTCGGAAAGGATGGCGGATTCCAGTTCGACGGCATACTCGGCCAGCCGGCTCCCCAGCCTCTCTTCGATCAGGCTGCGGACCTCGTGCGGCGTCACGTCCGCCATGCCGTTTTCCAGCTCGGTGAGAGCCTGGCGCAATTTCGGCGGGAGCCGGCGGTTGCGCGCCAGCACCTGGCCGACCTTCTGCAGACCCGGCATCTGGTTAATCAGGCGGAGCAGGCGCTGCTCGGGCGGGGTGTCCGGGGCAAGTTCGAATTGCTGGACCACCTTGGTGGCCAGCCGATGGCTGGAGAGGTGGGTGAAGAGGAATTGGAACGCGTCGCGGACCAGCGGGCGCCAGCGGGCGGCGGATTCGGCCACCAGGATCTCCACGGGAACCAGGCGGCCGATCCACTTCCCGATGGCGCGCCTCCAGTACTGGCCGCGGCCGCCTTCGAGCGCGGCTTCCACCATCGGGACACGGCTGGCCGGGTCGCCCTGCAACAGCATGCCGGCCCAGGCCGCCAGCGGTCCGGGATCGATTCCGGCCGTGAGTTTGGACAGGAACGTCAATCCCATCGCCTTCCTCATTTCACCAGCAGCGCGCCCGGCGATGCCGGCAGTTCAGCCAGGGCTGCCCGGCTAAGCCTCGCGGCGTTTGACGCGGGCCCGCGGCGGACGCTCACGCCGCTCCAGTTCGGCTACCCGGCGACGCAATTGTTGCAGCTCCGTCTCTGCCCCGGCTGGCGGCTGCAGCAGGTTCCGCACCAGGTGCAGCGGCGAAAGGGCCGCCGAACTCACATCTTTCAGCCGGGTCTGCACCGCGCCCTGTACTTTTTCGTAGGCATCGAAGGCGGAGTTCAGGTACCACATGATGAACTCGCGCCCTGCCCGGTCGGACGCCATAATCAACTGACGCAGCAGTTCAAGCGGCAGCCCGGAAGGACCGTCCTTAGCGTCTTCCACGATGATCTGGGTCAGCACCACGCGGGTGACATCCTCGCCGGTCTTGGCATCCACCACCTGCACCTCCTCGCCTTGGCGGATCAGCGCGGCCAGGTCGTTCAGGTTGACATAAGCCCGCGAGGAAGTGTTGTAGAGCCGGCGGTTGGGATATTTCCTGATCAGCACAGCGGCCTGTCCTACCTTCGCATCACGTTCCCGGCGCACTCCTGCTGCGTTGCGTTCAATAATTCCATATTGACAGAAAAAGACCTTTATGTCTATATTGAAGCTGACATGCTGCATTGCAGCAAAAGGAGTCAAACATCATGCCAGAGAAAGCCGTTCCGGGCCGGGAGTCATCCCCGTTTTCCATGTTGGCGGGCTGGCTGCGGCAGGGAACTGAAACCTTTTTCGCCTCTCAGCGGATCCTGATGGATCAGGTGATGCGGCAGAACGCCCAGACCATCAGCGCCTTCCAGGAGCGGCTGGTGGAAGCGCGGGATGCCGCGCGCACCGCCGCCACCGAAATGGCCGGTGAGGGCATCTCCAACTTTATCGCCGCCGAACGGGTGCTGTTGAACCTGGCCCAGCGGCAGAACGAGATCGTAACCACCGCCGTGAAGGAGCGCGGCGGCGGATATGCGCCGGTGGCCGCCGCGACCGAGTTGTGCAGCCGGGGCATCGATACGGTCATCGGCATGCAACAACATTTCCTGACCCTGGCGGCGCGCCAGGCCGATGAGTGGATCGATTCCGCCAAATCCGGCGAGCCGTTTGAAGGCATCCACCTGACCGCCCTGGCGCGCGATAGCATGGAGAACTTCGTCCGCAGCCAGAAGAAATTCCTGGATGTGCTGGCGGAGGAGACTGCCCATGCCACCGGCAAAGCCAACGGCAAGACTGCTGCGGTGAAGAAGACCGAGCTGGCGGAGTTGGCGCGCCAGAGCGCCGAAGCCTACGTAGACGCCCAGAAGAAGCTGCTCGATGTGGCCGTGGAGCAACTGAAGGTGAATGCCAAGGCGGCCGGCGAGGCCATCGGAGCGATCAATCCGCTGCCGCCCAAAGCCCTCGGCGAATGGGCCCGCCAGACCGTGGATAGCCTGGTGGAATCGCAACAGGCGATTCTGGACCTGGTGGCGAAGACGCCCAAGGCCGCCAAAGGGCATGAGGGGCCGCGCACGAAACCGGCCCGTAAGCGCCCCGCGGCCAAGCGGACCAAGACGGTGGAAGAGCCGGTCGAAGTGTAGGCCTCCGGTGGATGATGGTGCGCTAATCCGCGGCGCCCAGGCGGCCTTGCGTCCTGGTCCAGCGCTCCGCGCGGGCCGCCTTGCCGCCGCGCAGGTATCGGTGTGCGGCCTATCGACGATACGCAGAAGTCAGGGACTTCCGAGACGCCCGGCGTGGATAGTAGCGTTCTACGCAGTGCCAATCCGCCGGCTGGCGGTACACTGGGGTTGATGCCAGCCCGTCGCCGGGGCGCCCGCAGGGCGTCTGAGGTGTGCGAACCCTCCCCGGTCCGCAAATCCTTCGAATCCGTCCCCCTTCCGATCTGGAACGAGATGCTGATCGGAATTGAAATGCTCTACCTGCGCGTCTCTCCGGTGTACTGGGGGTTTTGCATACCGCCGGGAGACGGATCGGCTGTGGTGGTGATTCCGGGTTTCCTGATGAACGACCTGTACCTGACGGAATTCCGTTCTTGGATCAGCCGCATTGGGTATAAGGCCTACTTTTCGGGGATCGGCATCAATGCCGACTGTCCCAACCTGCTGATCCAGTACAAGCTCAGCGGCACGATCGAAAAGGCGTATAAAGAGACCGGCCGCAAAGTCCACCTGGTGGGGCACAGCCTGGGTGGCGTGATCGCCCGTGCGGCGGCTTACCAGATGCCGGAGCGGATCGCCTCGGTGATTTCCATGGGGTCGCCGTTTCGCGGAGTTTCCCTACACCATGCGGTGCTGAGCGCCGCGCAAATGGTACGCGGGCAGATTCTCGAACGTCACGGTGAGGGCGTCTTGCCAGCGTGTTACACGGCTGCCTGCACCTGCAATTTTCTGGAGTCGCTGGCGGGCAAGCTGCCTAAGTCCGTGTTTCAGACCGCCATTTACACCAAGTCCGATGGAATCGTGGATTGGCGTGTCTGCCGGACCGGCAATCCGGAATGCGACTTTGAAGTTTCCGCAACCCACATCGGGATGGCGTTCAATCCGATTGTCTTCGACCTGGTGGCCCACCGGCTGGCCGGCAAGACGCCCAACTGGGCGCTCGCGGGGCGGCCGCCCAACTCTGACTGATCCCCGTCGCCATGGAATATGGAGTGGGTTGACAGCGGACCAAATCGGGCATACCCTACAATCGGAATTAGAGTTCTGAATATCCTAAAAGGAGGATACTATGCCGACTTTGGAAGCCCCCCGGGACGAAGAACTCGCCCAAAGCGCCCATTGGAGCGACGATCCGCCGGATCGCATCGAAGAGCAGGAATTCGATCTCCTGGCATTCGAACTGTGGCACTTAGGGAGCTACCCGGACCGCAGCGACATCGAAGAGTGGGAGGATGAACCCTCCACGGTAGCCAGCCGGGCGAGTTGCCTGTAGCCCCGCGCTTGAGGAGCCGAGCGGATGGAACAACCACCAGCCCTGGGCCGCCGTCTGTCGGGAGCCGATGCGGCCTTCCTTTACCTGGAACGTAAAGAGATCCCTCTGAATATCGCTTGTGTAGCGCTGTTCGATGGCCCTATTCCGTTCCGTGAATTCGTGGCCAACATCGAGTCCAAGCTGGACCTGATCCCACGCTACCGGCAGGTGGCTATCCCACCCCCTCTGAACATTGGTTATCCCACGTGGGAAGCCGATCCGCAGTTCGATATCCACCGGCACATCTTTCGGGTACGTTTGGAGAAACCCGGCGGGGAAGCCGAACTGGAGGCGCTGGCGGGACGCCTCTTGAGCCAGGTGCTGGACCGCTCCAAACCATTGTGGGAAATTCATTTGGTGGAGGGCCTGGGGGACGGGCGCGGCGCCCTGATCGCGCGCATTCATCACGCGCTGGCCGACGGCGTTGCCGGAGCGGCGCTGTTGCGGATCATGCTCGATCCCACGCCCGAAAGTTCCCACGCCCTTCGCCGGCCGGGCCCCCGGGGCAAACCCCAGGGCCCGGCTTCCGCGCGTGCCGAACATACGCTTGCCGAGCAGGTGGGCGGCGCCATTCAAAGCGCCTTGGAAAATGTGGTTGCCGCCGAGGCCGGGCTGCTGAGCCTGGCCGAGGGGCTGCTCAGCGACCGCGGGAAAAACGCCCTTCAGGAACTGGCCACGCTGCTGCCGGAATGGCTGATCCCGCCCGAGCGATTTGTGTTCAACAAGCCTTGTTCGGGCGACCGCAAATTCTGCTGGACGGAGGCCGATTTTGCCCAGGTGCAGGCGATTCGTGCGGCCTTCGGCGGCACGGTGAACGATTGCTTGCTGAGCGTGGTGGTACGGGCCATTGCCCGCTACATCCGGCTGCACGGGGAGAAAGTGGACGGCCGTTTCCTGCGGGTGGTCTGCCCGGTGAACCTGCGCTGCGGCGAGCAGGGCGAATCGATGGGCAACCGCATCACGTTTCTTCCGGTGGTGCTGCCGCTGGATGTGTCTGGCCCGGTACAGATGCTGCACGCGGTCGCCAGCCGGATGGAAATCATGAAGAGCGTGCATGCCGCTGAGCTGATCGCCATTGCCGGCAGTTGCCTGGGCACGGCCCCGGCGCCTATGCAGGAACTGTTCTGGCGCGGCATTCCGCTGGTGCCCCTGCCCCTCCCGCTGCTCAACCTGATCTGCACCAACGTACCCGGCTCGCCCGCGGCGCTGTACACCGTGGGCCGGCGGATGGTGGCTTCGTATCCGCATGTGCCCACGGGCTATGAGCTAGGGTTGGGAGTGGCCGTACAGAGCTACGACGGGAAGCTGTTCTTCGGTTTGACCGCCGATGCCCACGTAGCGCCCGACGTGGCGCGCCTGCGGGATTATATCCGGGTCTCGTTCGAGGAACTGGTCAAGGCCACCGCCAGGAAACAGCCGTCCCAGAAGAGACCCGCGCACGCGGCATACACGGCCGCTTCCGGTGGGACTGCCAAGACACAACCGAAAAAGCGCAAACTCGCGACGCCCGCCGCGCCGGTGGAACCGGTGGTTGCGGCGGCGGCCAGGGCGCCCGAAGCGTCCGCTAGCGCCGCTAAGCCGCGTCCGGAAAAACGGACCAGGCCAGCGACACCTGTCGCGAGGGTGGAACACGCGACGGCGGCTGCGGGGAAAGGCGGGGCCGACGGCATTACATCCCTGAGGGTGCCGGCGCCGGCCGCTGCCCCGGAGGGCGTAGTTGCCGCAGCCAAGCCGCGGCAGGCAAGACGGGCGGAGCGTACAACCCCAACTGCGGCGCCGCTGGAACCCGGAGCGACCGCGGGAGAAGTGGCATCCCAATCGACAGCGGCATCCCAGCCCCTGAGCGTCCAGGCGCCGGCCTTTGGGCCGGAGGGCGGAATTGCGGCGGCCGGGTTGCCTCCGGCAAGACGGAGCAGGCCTGCGACGCCTGTCGCGCCGATGGAACCTGGGGGTACGGCTGCCGGGGCGGAAGCCTCGTTCCTGGGCGCGCCAGCGCAGGCTTCCCACCCGGACGCCCCAACCCGTCCCGAGGCCGCGACCGGCAACGGAGAGAGCCGCTCAACGCCCACGGGCAGTTAAGCACAAGGAATGGCGCGGGTCCTCCGCTGGCATCCACCACGGTAAAGGAAATTCGTTGGGGAAATCCTCACTTTGCGGCTTCATCCGCTGTGGTTCTCGACACCGTCTCGCGCCTTCGGCAAGGTCGCGGCGGCGTTTGGCGGCGCAAGCGCCGGGAAGCGTCCACAGACATCCAGAACCCTTCGCCGGCCTATTGACATACGCCGGCACTCCTGATATCTTACCCACGGGTAAATTAATCAACGCAAGAGAGTTTCCCGAGCGGGGGACGCCTTGCGGTCTCCCCATCCGGCGCGGGAAATTCCACGGCGCGAACTCGTAGCAAGCCAAGAGTCAGGAGTCCGCGGTTCGCACTTCTTACTCCATGGGGGAGCGATGTCAGGCAACTTGAGCGCTGACGATCTGCCGCTCCAGCGCATCTACCAATGGGAGCGCGAGCGGCCCGAGACAATTTTTCTCACCCAACCATATGGCGGCGGCAAGGTGCGCGATTGGACCTGGAGCCAGGCCGTATCCGAAATTCGCCGCATCGCCAATTGGCTCAAAACTCAGCAATGGGAACCGGGCAGCCGCGTGGCCATTCTGTCGCGCAACTGCGCCTGGTGGGTCATGGCCGACCTGGCGATCTGGATGGCGGGACACGTGACGGTTCCGATCTATCCTTCGTTGAAGGCGCAATCCATCCGGCGGCTTCTGGAACATTGCGAAGCCAAAGCCTGCTTCCTGGGCGCCACCGATGAGCGCGAAGCGGCCCTGGCCGGCATTCCAGCGGGTGTGGAGATCGTTCGGTTTCCCACCGCCGGTCCTGACGACGGACCGGGCTGGGAAGTCCTGGTGTCGGCCAACTCTCCGGTGCACGGCCATCCGGTGCGCGACGCCGGCGATCTGGCCACCATCATGTATACCTCCGGCACCACGGGCACTCCGAAAGGGGTCATGCACACGTTCGGCGCGCTGGCTTATGACGGCAAGACGCTCGCCGATCTCATAAAGCTCACGGATAAGGAGCGCGTGCTCTCCTACCTGCCGCTGGCCCACATCGTGGAGCGGGCGGGCATGCAGGGAACCGCCCTTTACCTCGGCTATCACATCTTTTTCAGCGAGGGCATCGAGACCTTCCTGGCCGACCTGGCGCGCGCCCGCCCCACCATCTTCCTCTCGGTTCCCCGGCTACTGCTCAAATTCCAGCAGGGCGTGTTCGCGAAGATCCCGGAGCGCCGGCTGGAACGTCTGCTGCGCATCCCCGTGCTGAACCGTCCGGTCAAAAAACGCATTCTGCGCAAGCTGGGCCTGGGCACGGTGCAAAACGCCGCCAGTGGCGCCGCTCCCCTGCCCCCCGAAATCCTCCAGTGGTACCGGAAACTGGGGCTGAACCTGGTGGAGGGCTATGGCATGACCGAAACCCTGATCACCCACGTGCCGGCCCCTGGATCGGTTCGCGTGGGCTACGTGGGGGCGGCGATCCCCGGCGTGGAAGCCAAACTCGACGAGCACCAGGAACTCCTTATCCGCAGCCCCATGAATATGACGGGCTACTACAAAGACCCCGAAGGCACGCGGGCTTGCTTCACCACGGATGGATTCTTCCGCACCGGCGACTTGGCGCGCATCGAACCGGACGGCCAACTCCGAATCATCGGCCGCGTCAAGGAGCAGTTCAAGACCAGCAAAGGGAAGTACGTGATGCCCACCCCCATCGAGAGTCAACTGCTGGCCCATCCGGTGGTGGACGCGTGCTGTTTGATGGGCGCCGGGCTGCCCCGCCCGTTCGCGGTGGTCCTGCTGGCCGAAGAGGCCCGCAAGGTGACCGCGCACCCCAGCGAGCGTGCCGCCGTCGAGCAGACCCTGCTGGACCTGATGAATACCGTCAACACGCAGTTGGACCCGCATGAGCAGCTCGGCTTCGTGGCCGTGGCGCAGGGGCCGTGGACGGTGGGCAACGGTTTCGTTACCCCCACGTTGAAAATCAAGCGCAACGTTCTGGAGAGGCGCTACCAACCCTGCATTGACGATTGGATGAGGCAGAATCGCGCGGTAGTCTGGGAATCTCCCGCCGAAGGCGCCAACGGGGCAGCGTAAGCACCGCCAGGCGGCGGCTTGTGCGACCGCAGAATTACAAATCTCCGAACCTTTTTGCCCTGCCAGAAGTCTCTGTATTGGTGTAGCTTTGGATGGCAGTGGCGGACATATAGCGAACATATCAAGGTCCGGGCCGCTTCCCTACTTACCAGGAGGAGGGGTAATGAATCAGACATTCGATGCCATAGTGATCGGGACCGGTCAGGCAGGACCTTCTCTTGCGGCCCGGCTGGCAGGTGCGGGCCAACGGGTCGCGATTATCGAGCGCAAACTCTTCGGTGGAACCTGCGTCAATACGGGCTGCATTCCAACCAAGACCCTGGTGGCCAGCGCCTACGCCGCGAACATGGCCCGCCGTGCGGCCGAATTCGGCGTCGCGTTGGACGGCCCGGTCAACGTGGATATGAAGCGCGTCAAAGCCCGCAAGGACGCGATTTCCGGAAAGTCCAGAACCGGCGTGGAAGCCTGGCTCAGAGGCCTGCAGAATGGCACCGTGTATCAGGGACACGCGCGATTCGAATCGGCGCACGCGGTGCGGGTGGGCGAGGACCTGCTGGCGGCGGAGAAGATTTTCATCAATGTGGGCGGCCGGGCAAGCATACCCGCGTTCCCCGGAGTGGCGGAGACGCCCTACCTGACCAATTCCACTTTGCTCGATCTGGACACGCTGCCGCGGCACCTGGTGATTGTCGGCGGCGGCTATGTAGGGCTGGAGTTCGGGCAGATTTTCCGGCGCTTCGGCAGCCAGGTGACCATCATCGAGAGGGCCTCCCGGCTGATTTCCCGCGAGGACGAGGATATATCGGCCGCGGTGCAGGCGATCCTGGAGCGGGAAGGCGTCCAGGTCCGCCTCAATGCAACCTGCATCGCCTTGGCCAAAGACGGGAATGACGTGATGGCGCGCAACGAATGCACGGAAGGCGCGCCGGAGGTGAGCGGGTCGCATCTCCTGCTGGCGATGGGACGGACGATGAACACCGCCGACCTGGGTTTGGAGAAAGCCGGCGTGGTGCGCGATGACCGCGGGCACATCGTGGTGGACGACCAACTGCGCACCAATGTGCCCGGTATCTGGGCGCTGGGCGATTGCAACGGCCGGGGTGGATTCACGCACACCTCGTACAACGACTACGAGATCGTGGCGGCGAACCTGCTGGACCATGGAACGCGCCGCGTGTCGGACCGCATTACCGCTTACAACCTCTACGTCGATCCGCCGCTGGGGCGAGTCGGGATGACGGAGCACGAGGCGCGCGCTTCCGGGCGGCACGTGCTGATCGGGAAGCGGCCCATGACCAAAGTCGGCCGGGCCGTGGAGAAGGGCGAAACCCAGGGCTTCATGAAGGTGCTGGTGGATGCGGACTCCAAAGAGATTCTGGGCGCCGCGATCCTGGGCACGGGCGGCGACGAAGTGATCCACTGCATTCTGGACGTGATGTACGCGCGCGCGCCGTATACGGTAATCGAACACGCGGTGCACATCCATCCGACCGTTTCGGAGCTGATTCCCACCATGCTCGGCGAGATGAAGCCGCTGTGAGCCAGGCCGAAAGGGCCAGACGCCTCTTTTCAACTGCGAGTGGTGGGTTCGAAGCGCAGGCCCAGGGTCTGCAGAATGGGCGGTGTTTCCTCTTCAAAGTACATATGGGCCTCGTCGGATTTCGCGAGGCGGGATGCGTTCCAGCGAACGGCCACGGCCACGGCGGCTAGCACGGCGATCATCTGAGCGTACTGGACCGGATTGTTCAGGGCGCTGGTCTCCCAGGCCACGCCCGCGGCCGTCCAGGCGATTAGCGGCCAAACGCCGAAGATCGCCATGTGGACCCGCGACTGGCCCGGCAGGTAGGAGCAGGTGAAGGGCAGCTTCTGAAAATTCTGCAAGCAAGCCTCGCAGAGAATCACACCGAGCAGCGCGAGCACCAACAGGTGCTCCACCACCGGCCGCCAGGGCCACAGCCACAGGTAGACCGCCGCCGCAATCAACCACAGCGGCACGACCGAGAGCACCAGCAGCGCCCGCCGCCCGGCCTTCAGACACTCCGGAGCGCCGCCCAGCGGAATCACCCGGAAAACCCAGTTGGCGCGGAGTTCCACCGGCAGACCGAACACTGCGCGCGTGCCTAGCACCCAGAAAGCCAGCATCAGCACGCTGCCCAGCAGCAGTGGCACGCTGATCACTGGCGCGGGCACATGCGCACGGTGCGCCTCCTCGCCGATGCGGCTCAGCAGGATCAGGATGGCGAAACCGATTCCCAGGTAAAATGCCAGAATCACGCGGTGCTGGCGGCTGCGCAGCAGGGTGCGGATACTGAACCGCACGATGGCGGTATGGAACGAACTGCCGAAGCGCGGCAGCCACACGCCCCCGCGCGCTCCGGGCACAATGTCCGGCTCTTCGACGATCTTGCGCAGGCTGCGGAGGTAGGCGAGCATGTAGGAGGTACCGGCCGCCAGCGCCGCGGCCAGCAAGCCGACTGCGCCCCGGACCGCCACCGCCGCGACTCCGGGAGTGGCCGACCCGTTGAGCATGTGGAACAGGGCCAGAAACCAATATGAAGGCAACCACGCCAGCCTGGCCTGGTTGGCGGGCGCGGCGAAGGCCAGCGGGTTGGATAGCGGCGGCTCCAGAAAGTAGGTGCCCAGAATCAGACAGAAGGCGACGATTTGCAGGATGGGCGAGACCCGCAGATACCAGCGGCGCGGCAGTTGGCCGGCCATCCCCTGCACCGCCAGCACGGAGCAGAAGACGAAGGCCGCGCCAGCGAGCACCGAAAACCAGAATGCGGCCAGGGCGCGGAACGGTCCCAGAAAGCCGGCGTCGGGCGCCGGAAAAACGAGCGTCCCCCAGGTGATGCCGGGAAGCGCGTTGAGCGCCGCGGTGGTGAGGCCCAGCGCCGCTCCCAGCGCTGCGGCCTTGGCCAGGAAGATCGTGCGCGGGCGGACGGGCAGCGGCGCCAACACCAGCACGTCGCGGCGTTCCAGGAAAGTCGAATCCCAGCTCAGTACGGCGAACAGGCCCATCACCAGCATGGTGGTCGAAATCAGGAAATGCTCCGTGCTCCAAATGGTGGCGGTGGCGGCTTTGGGGGTCATGTGGCGGGGATTGAAAAACATCACCCCCAGCGCGATCATGGCGCTGAAATAGACCAGGATGCTGCCGAACTGGCCCAGCAGATCCTTGATGTCGCCCTGCGCAGACAGCACCTCCAGATCCACCATGCGGAAGAGGAACTCGCGGTACAACACCCGGAATTGCTGCTGGTTCATCACGCCTCCGCGGATTCAGGCCAGGATCAGGTCGGCGATCTGCCGCGACACCGCCGTGGTGTCCTGCTCCACCGCGAGTTGCGAGAAAATGTCTTCCAGCGTGGGCAGCGACATCAGGGTGCGCAAGCCGGCAATGGAATCGTCGGCCACGACTTTTCCGTGATGCAGAATCACCACGTGCGAGCAGACCCGCTCCACGGTCTCCAGTTCGTGGGAGCTGAACAGCACCACTTTCCCGCGCGCCGCCAGCTCCTGAATCAGGCTGCGCAGCACCAGCCCGGTGGCCACATCGAGGCCCGAAAACGGCTCATCCAGCAGAATCAGGTCGGGATTGTGCAGCAGGGCCGCCGAAAGCAGCACCTTCTGCCGCATGCCTTTCGAATACGACGAAATGGGCACATGCCGGTCGCCGTGCAGCGCAAGCAGCCGTAGCAAGCCATCGATCCGCTCGGCGGTGGCCTTCTCCGGCAGGTTGCGCAACTGCCCGACCATGATGAGGTATTCGAGACCGCTCAAGTGCGGATACAGGTGCGGCTCTTCGGGCACGTAGCCCATGCGCTGCTTGTAGGCGATCAGGTCGCGATGGATGGGAGCGCCGTTGAAGAGGATCTCGCCGGAACTCATTTCGATCAGCCCGGTGATCATTTTCATGGTGGTGGATTTGCCCGAGCCGTTCGGTCCCAGGTACCCGGTCACCTCGCCGGCGCGCGCCTGAAAGCTGACGTGATCCACCGCCGTCACCCCGGAATACCGCTTGGAAACATTGCGCAGTTCGAGCATGATGCTATAAGACTCCGGTTGGCGGCGTTCGGTTCCCGGTATCCCACGTGGGCGGTGATATGCAATCATTGAGTTCTGAGCGCAATTTCGCCAGTCCCAGACTACAAGTACGATGTATTTTTCAGCTACAAGCGTCACCACGTGGCGATGGATTGGACTAGGGGCGTTCACCGCTTGCTCAGCTTTTGGCTTCAGCAGGAAATTGACCGCGAAGTGAAAATGTTTGTCGACGAAGAGACCATCGAAACAGGCGACCGGTGGCCGGAGGTCTTGCGAGAGGCCCTAAAAGGTTCGCGCTGCATGGTGAGTATCTGGTCGCCTGCCTACTTTCGGTCCAACTGGTGCTTCTCCGAGTGGGCGAGCTTTCTGGAGCGCGAGAAGCGACTCAAGATGCGATCCCACGGCTTGATCGCGCCCCTGGTGTTCCACGATGGAGAGCGCTTCCCAAGGGACGCACAGATCGTGCAGTGGACGAACGTTGAAAAATATGCCTCAACCGCGAGAGCATTTTGGGACAGCCCGAGGGTTATTGAACTGGAGGACGAGATCAAGAAGTTCGCCTGTGCGGTGGCCAAAATGGTCGCAAGCGCCCCGCCATTTGAAGAAGACTGGCCGATCATCGAGATGGCGGCTCCGTCCGCCGGTAAAATTGGACTGGAAAGGCTATGAGTTCGCCTACACAGAAGCAACGCGGAATCGTATACACCTTCTACTCCTTTAAGGGGGGTGTAGGACGAACGATGGCGCTTGCGAACGTTTCCGTGCTGCTGGAGCGGTGGGGTTATAAGGTCCTTGTGGTGGACTGGGACCTCGAGGCTCCTGGGATCGAACAATTCTACGACGACCACTGGCCCGGGACGAGAAGGGCTCGCGCATCTACACCGGGGGTCATAGATCTGATAGGTGCGGTGGCGAACCGCGAGAGCGTGGACTGGCAGGACAGCCTCCTGCATATCGAAGCTGAAGGGAGCGGCGGAATGCTGGCTCTGCTGAGCGCTGGCCGGAACGACGAAGGCTACAGTGGGCGGCTGCAGTCTCTTAATTTCGCCGACTTATTCGACCGGTACGGCCTCGGCTCTTATATAGAGACGCTGCGTAACGAATGGATTTCCAATTTCGACTTTGTGCTGATCGACAGTCGCACCGGCGTCACCGATATCGGAGGCATCTGCACAGTGCACCTCGCGGATGTGCTCGTCCTCTTCTTTACGGCAAACGATTCGAGCACGGAAGGGGCGAGGTACATTGTGGAGCGGGCGCGAATGGCGCAAGAACAATTGCCTGTGGAGCGGGGGCGCCTCCTCGCGGTGCCAGTGCCTGCCAGGGACGAAAGTAGAACGGAGTACGCTGAGGCCATGAAGTGGAAGTCTAGGTTTGCCTTTCTATTCGGTGACCTCTTCCGTGACTGGTTGCCACCAGGAGTTCCCGCGGAACGTGCGATCGAGCAACTCCGCATTCCATACGTCCCGTATTGGAGCTTCGGAGAGCGTTTGCCGGTACTAGTGGAAGGCACAAGCGACCGCGCCAGTCTTGGACATGCCTACGAAGTCCTGGCCCGTATCCTTGCGGCACGCCTGAATTGGTATGAAGCGATGAAGGGAGAATCGCCCGCGCCTTTGCCGGGTCCCCCGCGCGAACTCAGCCTGGAATGGGTGAAACGCCATCGGCAGGCGGCGCTGGAAGGATTGGCGGAATCTGGAAAAACGGGGTTCATGGAGATTTGGCACTATACTCCGGATTCCCCCGTTTCGATTTCACAGCCCGAATTGCTGACGGCTGCAAGGCTAGCCCAAGTGCGTACGTCCAGATGGCCGATCGGCGTTGTCTTGGATGCCGAACGGGTCCTCCAGACAGATAGTGACGGCCTGGTCGCGAAGGTATCTGTCGATCATTTCCTGTGGCACTCCCAGGGGAACAGCTTCGACTACTGGACACTGAGCAAGAACGGCGACTTCTATACACTTACCTCACTTCTTGAAGATCACAGCGACCAGGACCGGACACGGTCATTCCTCTATTTCGACACCTGTATTGAGCGTGCCGCGGAGGCTTTGCTCCATTGCGCCAAGTTATATAAAGCGATGGGGCTTGGACCAAACACCCATATCGAGATGACCACGCGTTACGGTGGACTTCGCGGACGGACTTTGGGCGTCATGTCTCCGCGGCGGTCGCGGTCGGCCTGGAGGAACGAATACAAAAACCTCGACAACGATGCGGTGAGTGGTCCCCCTATTACATTCACTCTCGGCGCTTTGGATTCCCAGATGTCTGGGCTAGTCAAGCGGCTTTGCGAGCCACTTTTCGCGGCCTTTGGGTTCGCGGAGTTCGAAGACGAGGATATTCAGCAGATCGCAGACGACCTCGTCCGCGGGAGAGTTGCCTAGCCTTGCCCTCGCACGGGCGCTGGTCTCGCTCCGTGCGCCTTCCGCACGGTCGCCTAACCTCCGCGTCCCCCTCCTGATAAGCTGAACAAGACGCCGTGAAAGGGGAGACATGCTACAACAAATCCTGCCCGCAATCATTCTTGCCTGTGCTGCCGCGTTCGCCCAGGCCCCATCCGACGCCGAAATCAGCAAAATCCTCGCCGGCCGCGTGGGCGCCGAAAACCTCGGCATCGGCATGGTGGCCGGCGTCATCGACGCTCACGGCCGCCGCGTGGTGGCCTACGGCAGCCTCGCCAAAGACGACCCGCGCCATCTTGGCGGCGATACGGTTTTCGAAATCGGCTCCATGACCAAGGTGTTCACGTCCCTGCTGCTTATGGATATGACCCGTCGCGGCGAAGTCGCCCTCACCGATCCGGTCTCCAAATACCTCCCGGCCACGGTCAAAATGCCGGAGCGCAACGGCCGCAAAATCACTCTGGCCGATCTGTCTACGCAAAGTTCCGGCCTGCCGCGCATGCCATCGAATTTCGCTCCCAAAGATCCCGCCAACCCCTACGCCGATTACTCGGTCCAACAGATGTACGATTTTCTCTCCGGCTACCAGCTCACCCGCGACATCGGCTCGCAGTACGAATACTCCAACCTGGGCGTCGGCCTTCTGGGCCACGTGCTGACGCTCCGCGCCGGCATGAGCTACGAGGCCCTGGTGCGCTCGCGCATCTGCGAACCGCTCGGCATGGCCGACACGCGTGTCACCCTGACACCCGGCATGAAGGCGCGCCTGGCCGTCGGGCACAACGAAAGTCTCCAACCCGTCGCCAATTGGGACATCCCCACCTTTGCCGGCGCCGGAGCACTCCGCTCCACCGTCAACGACATGCTCATTTTCCTTGCCGCCAACCTCGGCTACACCAAGACGGCGCTCGCCCAGGACATGGCCGATGAGGTTTCCATCCGCAAGCCTGCCGGGCCCGGCATGGAGATCGCTTACGGCTGGCACGTGCAGACCAAAGACGGCAGCTCCATCATCTGGCACAACGGAGGCACCGGCGGCTACCGCACTTATATGGGCTACGATCCCAAGGCCCGCGTGGGAGTGGTGGTGCTCTCCAATATCTCCACGGCCGATGGCCCGGACGATATCGGCCGCCATCTGCTCAATGCCAGTTACCCGTTGCTGCAGATCGCCGCGCCCGTCGAGCACAAAGAGATCACCCTCGATCCGAAGCTCTTCGACCGCTACACCGGAACCTACCGGCTGGACCATTACGCCCTGATGACCATTTCCCGCGAGGGCGATCATTTGTACGCCCAACTTACCGGGCAGGAGAAGTTGGAGGTGTTTCCCGAAAACGACCGCACCTTCTTCCTCAAGGTCGTCGATGCCCAGCTCAATTTCGACTTCGATTCGCAAGGCGCTGCCACCCAAGTCACCCTCCTCCAGGGCGGCCGGGATATGCCGGCCAAGCGCCTTAGCGAAACCGAAACCCGGCAGGCCCTGGCGGACATTGAAGCCCACAAGGCCGAGATCGCCAGGCGGTTCCAGGCGCAGGCCCAATCGCCCGGAACCGAGGCCGCTTTGCGCCGCTCGATTCAGGAGATGCAGGCCGGCCAGCCGCGGTACGATCTGATGAGCCCGCAATTCGCCGCGGTCACGCGCCAGCAGTTGCCTCAATTGAAGGAGACCATCGCCCAGCTTGGGAAGGTGCAGTCCGTCACCTTCAAAGGCGTCGGCGCGGGCGGCGCCGACATCTACGAGGTGGTGTTCGAGCACGGCAAGCTCGAATGGCGCATCATGCTCGGCCCCGACGGCAAAACGCTCGGCATGGTCCTCCGTCCAATGTAGAGTAATGCATGTGGCCCCCATCTTCCGCTGGTTGGGAAATTTTCTCCGCGATCTCCGCTTAGGCGCCCGCCACTTGGCTTCCAGCGGCACGTTCGCCGCAATCGCCGCCGGCTCGCTGGCGCTGGGCATGGGCGGCAGCACCGCCATGTATAGCGTGGTCCACGCGGTGATCCTCGACCCGTTTCCCTACAAAGACGTGGACCGCCTGGTGAGCGTCGTCATCCGCGACCCCGCCGGCCGAACCGCCAACTGGAGCCACTACCCCATCGACCAGTTTCTGGACATCGCCGGGAACAACAGCGTCTTCAGCTACGTGATGGCCTCCACGTGGTCGGACGTCATCTGGACCGGCGCAGGTGAGCCGCGCCGCCTGCGCGGCAATCACTGCACCATGAACACCTTCGACGGCATGGGCGTGCCGCCGCTGATTGGCCGCGCCACCCTGCCCTCGGATGCCGCCGAGGATGCCGAACCCGTGACCCTTCTCGGCTATCGTTTCTGGCAGCGCGAATTTGGCGGCGACCCTGGCGTGCTCGGGCGCAAGCTGCTGCTCAACGGCAAGCTGCGCACCGTGATCGGAGTGATGCCCCCGCGCTTCATGTGGCGCGGCGCGGATGTTTACCTGCCGGATGTGTTTCACCGCGGCCAGGACGTGGAAGGCGTCCACGAGGTCGACTTGCTGGCACGCCTCGCGCCCGGTGTCACCCGCCTTCAGGCGCAAGCCGCCGTGCGGCCGGTCATCGCCGACCTGGCGCAGCGCAACCCCGACGACTTTCCGAAGAACTGGCGCGTGGAACTGCGCACCTTCAAAGAAACCTTTCCCAGCGGCATCACCGACGCGCTGTGGATCCTCTTCGGCGCCGTCGGCCTGCTGCTGCTGATCGCCTGCGTCAACGTCTCGAACCTGCTGCTTTCGCGCGCGGCCTACCGCCGCCGCGAAATCGCCATCCGCGCTTCGCTGGGCGCCAGCCGTCTCCGGCTTATCAGTCAACTGCTTGCCGAAAGCCTGGTGCTGGCCGCGGCCGGCGGCGCCCTCGGCGTGCTGGTAGCCTTCGCCGGCCTGCGCGGCATCATCGCCATGACGCCGCCCAACACCATCCCCGATGAAGCCCACATCGCCGTGAACGCGCCGGTGCTGCTGTTCACCCTGGCGGTTTCGGTGGCCGCCGCCATCCTGTTCGGCCTTGCGCCGGCGCTGCAACTGGCCGGCGGCGATATTGTCAGGCCCCTCAAGGAATCCGGACGCGGCTCCTCGGGCGGCCTGCGCCAGCGCCTGGCGAGCAGCCTTCTGGTGGTGGGCGAAGTGGCGCTGTCGCTGATGCTGCTGGTGGGCGCCAGCCTGATGATCCGCACGCTGCTCTCGATTCAGGACGCCAACCTGGGCCTCAGGCCCGACCGCGTTCTCACCCTGCGGATTCCGTTTTCCGACCAGCGCTATCCCGACGCCGCCCGGCGCGTGGCGTTCCTGGAGGATCTGCTCGGCCGGGCCGCAAGCGTTCCGGGCGTGTCGGCTGTGGGCGTCGATACCGGCTTTCCGCCCATTGGCAACTGGACCATGCCGGTGGAAATCGCAGGCGCTTCCGAGCAGGACAACCGCCCCGTGGAACTCGACCAGACCAGCGAAGGCTTCGCCGCAGCCATGGGCATTCCGGTCGTCCAGGGCCGCTTCTTCAGCCGCCAGGAAGTGCACGACCGCCTGCCCATGGCGGTGGTCAACCAAGCCTTCGTGCGGCGCTACTTCCCACGCGGAGAAGCTTTGGGCGGCGTGCTCCGGCTGCCGCGCCTGAAGGCGCCGCCATTCCGCCTGGCCGACGCGTCTTTCCAGATCGTCGGGGTGGTCAAGGACACCCTCAACCGCATCCAGACCCACGAGGTGGTTCCGGAGGTGTACATTCCGCACTCTCTGGCCGGCATGGCCGATCGCCTTTTTGTCAAGAGCCAGGGCCGCGCCGATGTCCTCGGCAAACCGCTCGCCGCCCAAGTCTATGCCATCGATCCCGGGCAGCCGGTAATGGAGATCCAGACGCTCGATAGCGCCCTGCACGACTACGTCTACTCCCGCCCGCGTTTCAACCTGCTGCTGTTCACCGTCTTCGCCGTGCTGGGGTTGATCCTGGCGCTCTCCGGCGTCTACGGGGTGATCGCGCATTCGGTAGCGCAGCGCACCCGGGAAATCGGCATTCGCCTGGCGCTGGGCGCCACTTTTCGGCAGGTCATCGGAATGGTGATGGCGCTGGGCGCGAAGCTGATCGTCGCCGGGGTGGTGCTCGGGCTGGTGGGCAGCCTGGCGTCGGTGCGGGTGCTTTCCGGCCTGGTGCAAAACGTCTCCACCTTCGACCCATATTCGTTCCTGGCAGTGACGCTTCTGCTCCTGTGCGCCGGTCTGTTCGCCGGCTTCTGGCCCGCGAGAAAGGCCGCCCGGGTCAATCCTGTAACGGCACTGCGCGAGGAGTAAGTGGAAGAGTACATGATCCCTGCCGGCTGAAAGCCCCGCGCCCATTTCGAGCACGGCAAATCCCGGTTTTTTCTTCCAGGCAAAGAAGGCCGGCGGGTGTAAACTGTAGTGGACCGGAGATCGAGCATGACCAGGTCGGCGCGGGTTACTCTCACGGTGGTAGCGGCGGTCAGTTGCGGCGCGCAGGCCCAGCAAGCGCCCAATCCGTGCGGTCCGTCCAGCTTCAACCAGAAAGCTTGCCAGACCGCGGTAAAAAGGAACGGCTATTGCAGCGGCGGCGCCTGGGTCACGCAACAATACCAGCAGTATCCTTATTACTATGATTTGTACCGCGCCTACTCTGCGGCGGGTGGGGCGGTAAGTCCGGCGGCAGCCGAGCGATGCGGGCGTGGCGGCCACGGCTGGTTCGGCGGGTTCGGTGCTCATGGCCGCGCGCATGCGTCCGCGGGCGCGTAGCCGCTTCCGATAACATGCGGCGCATCGCCACCACTCCACGGCATAGCTGGCAGGAGCGCGTGGAACAGGCCGGCCTGGTGTGGCATACCGGCGAGCGGCCCTACTGGAACGAGGCGGCTTTCTATCAGTTCACCGCGCGGGAAGTGGAGGCCTTGGAAGCCGCCACCAACGAACTGGAAGCCATGACGCTGCGCGCGGTGGAGGATCTGATTGCGAACCGCCTGTACGAGAGACTGGGTGTGCCGCTGGCTGCGGCGACGCTGATTGAAGCTTCGTGGGAGGCCGAGCCGCCTTCGCTCTACGGCCGCTTCGACCTGGCCTACGATGGCTGCGGTCCGCCGAAGTTGCTGGAGTACAACGCCGATACGCCCACGTCGCTGCTGGAAGCGGCGGTGGTGCAGTGGTATTGGCTGAACGACAAGTTCCCGCGGTGCGACCAATTCAATTCGCTGCACGAGCGGCTGATCGCGCAGTGGAAGGAACTCGCGCCCGTCCTGCCCGGCGGCCGCATCGACTTATGCTCGATGGACGACCTGGAGGACGGCATGACCGTCACTTACCTGCAGGACACGGCCCAACAGGCTGGCCTGGCGGCCGGTTGTTTTGCCATCGATCAGATCGGCTGGGACGGCACGGCTTTCGTGGGGCCGGACGAACGGCCGCTGGGCGCGGTGTTCAAGCTGTACCCGTGGGAATGGATGATGCGGGATGAGTTCGGGCGATTTCTGGCGGTCGCGCCGACCCTCTGGATCGAGCCGGCCTGGAAGATGCTGCTTTCCAATAAGGGTATCCTGCCGGTGCTGTGGGAGATGTACCCCGGGCATCCCAATTTGCTGGAGGCGCGCTTCGATGGACCGGGAACGATGACGCGCTGGGTGCGGAAACCGCTGCTGGGCCGCGAAGGCGCCAACATCACCATGCACCGGCCGGAAGGCGACTTCGAAACCGACGGCGCGTATGGCGCGGAGGGTTTCGTCTATCAGGAACTGGCGCGGATCGAGTGCTTCGACGGCAAATACCCGGTGGTGGGCAGTTGGGTGATCGGACACGAGCCGGGAAACGCCGCCGCTGGCGTGGGCATCCGCGAATCGGATACCCCGGTTACTACCAACCTGAGCCAGTTTGTGCCGCACTTATTCGATTGATTGGTGCGCGGCGTGCGGCATGGCCATCGCGGCCGCGGGCTGTTGCCATTACTGCACCGTGACCTTCACCGATTGCGTGGTTCGCCCGTATTGGTTGGTGGCTTCCAGTTTGTAAGTGGTAGTTGCCGAGGGTGTAATCACGATGCTCGTCAAACGGACCGGACCGACGCCGGGCGTGATGATGTTGTATTCCGAGTTGGTAGTGGTCCAACTCAAGGTCACCGGCTGTCCCGCGGAGATGGAGGTAGGATTCGCCGTGAAGCCGCCGATAGCGGGGGAAGCGCCGGTGGGCACATTGGATTCGGTATAGATCGCGCCCATCTGGACCACTTCGAAATCCGAGGCGGTCAATTGTCCGAGGTTGTGCAGGTCGTCGTTGTTCCACCGAGGATCGGGCGCGCCGGTGATATAAATGGCGCTGCCGTTGTCCGCCAGGATCAGGCCATACTGCTGCATGGCGCGAAGTATCACCTGGTTAGTGGCGGAGAAACCGGAGATATCGAAGCTGGCCTTCAGCCGGAGCCGCATACCCATAGGCGGGACATTGCTGCTGGTGTTACTCGAGGCCCAGTGGCTGGCGGGCGCTGTGAATGCCTGGCGGGTGGTGGGGACGGTGAACCGCAAAGCGTGATGGATGGCGCCGGAAGCCACTTCGTCATAGCGGGCCAATCCGGGAAAAATGGGCAGCCCGGCGGCGTCGGCCGATGTCCAGGTATAGGGACGCTGCTCACTGACGGCATATCCCAGACGGCGGCGGCGTCCGCGCTCCAGTTGCCGTTGGTCAGGTGGGCATTGCCGAGTTCATAAAGCCAGCAGGCGTCTTTATCGAGCACCAGCACGTGGCGGTCACCGTCGCCGGGCTTGGGATAGCCTTCGATCAAGGCGTTGGAGGGGATCGGCATCGGCCCGGGGTCGTCCTGGCTGGCGTAGGCGCCGAGCTTGATACTTACCTTCGCCTGGCTTCCGGCCACTACCTGATAGGGATCCCGATGCTTTGGCCCTCGTAGGTGCCCGAACCGAAGTCCGCGTGGACGGTAACTGATGGCCCAATGAAGTTAATCAGATTGGTGGAGTTGACATCCACCGGCGCGAGAGAGATGCTTCCAGAATCCGGCGCATTGCATGTTCCTCCGTGACAATCAGGGTTGCAGGGGATGGTGCGGTGGGGCAAGACTGGCTTTGGTAAGTCTGGAAAACCTTCCCTATCGATTACTTACGGCGAATGTTGTGATCTGGTCCGTCGGATCGTTGTATTGGGCGACTCGTCCGCGACGTATACACTTCAGACAACTGCGCCACGGCAGGGTCCCGCTCAGTAGTCGACGCCGAAGCAGTAGCTCTGGTCCGAGTTCATGGGGCTGATGGCGTATTCGCCCGGATACAGAGAGCGCGCGGGAATGATTTCGTAGACCGAGTTACCGGTTCGATTCACGGTTACCGGCAGCGACGGAGGAGCGCCGCCCATGGTCGGTTGCGTTTGCCGGTAATTTATTCTCGGTTCCAGACGGTAGAGTTGGAATTGGCCCGGGTCGCCGCCGGGGTTCAATCGCACCACGAATACAATCCGGTCTCCTTGGCGGACGCGCACGGGCGAGCGGGGACCGGGAACGCGGTAGACCGGCGCTCCAATGCCGTAGATTCCGCCGCCGCGGGACATCATGCCGATCTCTCTTTCGAGCGGGATGTATCCGGAGGAACCCCGCAGAAATGGCACTCCGGCGACGTCGGGTCCCGCATCCATGCGGGGCGCCTCGGGAGCGGCGGCGGGGGGTGCATTCGTTGAGCTGAAGATAATGCTCTCCACATTGGCGCGCGGATAGTGCTGTACCTGGTCTTCCACCAGAAAGCGCACCTCGTCCGCGGTGCCACCCAGAAAACTTCCGTACACGATAGACCCGTTGCGCAAACGCAGCGTGTCCGCCTGGCTCGCCACTGCGAGAACCAGGGCCATAATTGTGAATCGCCCGATCATAACGGCTCTCTCGATCCGTTGGAGGTGCAGTCACGTCCGGAACCCGCGCCAGCCAGCGGCTCGCTTTTTCTATTGTCCCACTGCCGGATTATCGGACGAAAACCCGCGTAGGCAGCGATGGCAAAGAGCAGTGTCCCCGAATCGGCGATGCGCCAACTCGATGGCCGGGACCGTGGAGGCCAAAGGGAGCAAGGTCACCTTGCGCGGCATAGTCGGCCATTGGGGTCATCGTAGTGAACAACCGGACCGAAGTCGACCGCGGGCACCGCAAGACCGCTATTCGATAGCCGGGCCGAAGTAGCCCTGCGCCAGGGCCGGCTCGGATTCCAGGGCCTTGGTCCAGCAGGAACGGGCTTCGTCGGACTTGCCGTTGGCTTCCAGAATGCGCCCCAGGTTCAAGAGCGCTTCGGGCATGTCCGGCTGCTGCGCCAGCGCATCCCGGTAGAGCTTGAGAGCCTTGTCGAGCTGGCCGGCTTTCTCATAGAGAAGTCCGGCGTTGTAGAGCACCTCGGAGGTGCGCTCGCCCAAGTCGATCAGGCGCACGTGCAGTTCCAGGGCGGCCTCGCTGTCGGATGCCTGAATTGCCAGGGAGGCCAGCCCGCGCAAGGCATCCAGGCACTTGGCATCGGCATCCAGCATCTTCTCGTACAGCCGCTCGGCCATACCACGCTCGCCCAGGCCGGCATAGGCCAGGGCCAGGTTGGCTTGCGCGTCGGGCCACTGCGGGCGGTATTTCAGGCAGGCTTCGAAGGCTTCCACGGCGCCGCGGTAGTCCTGGCGATGCAGCCGCAAGTAGCCCAGGCGGAAGCGGGCTTCCTCCTCTTTGGGGGCGTGCTCCAGGACGGTCTTATACCAGCGCTCGGCCTCCTCGGCCTGGCCGGAATGCTCCAGCAGCAGGGCGATGTTCCACAGCGGCGCCAGGGCATCGGGGTTGGCCTGAATGGCCCGCTCGTAAGCGGCTCGGGCGCCCTTCCAATCGCCGTTCTGCTCGCGCACGATACCCAGGTTGGTGTAGGCCTCGGAGGATTGCGGCCGCAGTTTGATAGTCTCTTCGTAGGCTTCGGCGGCCTGCTCCCAGCGGCCCGATTTCTGGTGGGCCAGCGCCAGGTTGAACCAGCCCTCGAAATGGGTGGGCACGGCGGAGACCAGCAGGGTGCAGAACTTGGCCGTCATGGCGTGTTCGCCGGCGGCGGAGGCCCAGGCTGCCAAGCCCTCCAGCGCCACGGTCGATTCGGGACGCAGGTCCAGCAGCCGCTCGGAATACTCCCGCACCATGTCGAAATCCTGGCGGGCCATCCCGATGAGCACCAGATTGGAGAGCGACTCCTCGGATTCCGGATTGCGCGAGAGGATGCGCTCGTACAGGCCGCTGGCCTGATCGCCGTGGCCCAGCGACTGCAAAGCGGCGGCTTTGCCGAAGAGGGCGTCCTCGTGATCGGGCGAGAGTTCCAGGCAGCGTTCGAAGGAGACCAGGGCCGTCTTGGGGTCTTCCAGCCGCAGATTACAAACGCCCTGGCCGAGATGAGCCTCGACGTGTTTGGGGTCCAGGGTGGCGGCTTTGCGGAAGGCTTCGGCGGCATCGTCCCAGGCGCTCAGGCGCTCCAGGCAGACGGCCAGGTTGAACCACCCCATGGCGTATTGCGGTTTGAGCTGGGTGAGGGTGCGGTAGGTCCGGCCGGCCTCCTTATAATCCGCCATCTCAAACTGGATGTGCGCCATGGCGCGGTAAATCTCGGCGGAGGCTTCGCCCCCGGCGACGGCGCGCTGCAACTGCTTCAGCGCCTCTTCGCGTTTTCCGGCCAGGTGCAGCGCGACGGCGCGCGCCAGGTAGCCGGCTCCGGTGTTCCGTTCAGCTTCGGCGTCGGCCGGGCGGAGAGTCTGTACTTTCGAAACTTTAATCGCTGTGGTGCTCATTTGCGTGGGAACTCCTTGGCCGGGCCGGGATAGAACCTGACCCAGTAGATACGCGCGCGGTCTTCCGGCGTACCGATAAATCCGACGCCGCCGGCGGAGAGGCGGCTATCCGTCCAGGTCTCGACCAGTTGGCCGTCGATCGAGAGGGAGAATTGGTTGCCCGCGATCCGCATGCGGATCAGGTAGGTGTTCTTGGGGTTGGGCAGAACACTCACCGGCGCGGTGTTGGCGGCGCCGGGTTTGCCGCGCCATACGGTACGGCGGGTGAAGGCGTAGCCCTTGCCGGGCAGGGCGGTGAGGGCCGCCATGTAGTAGTCGTTCAGGCCAGCCGCACGGTACACCCAGGTGACGCTGCGGTTTTCGATGCGGGTGAAGAATTCGATTTCGTAATCGCGCCACTCCAGCGACGGCGTGAACAGGGCCAGCGGACCGGTGCGGGCGCCGGCGGCGTCCACAGTCCAATTGGCGTAGCCGCCGGTCCAGTTCTTCCATCCGGCGTCGAAGCGCTCTTCGATGGTGCTGCGGCTTTCGGGCGGAGCGCCAGGGCGGGAATCCACGCCATCGGCCACGCAGCCGAGCGGCACGGTGGCGGCGCGCGCCGCCGGAGCGGGTCCGGTGGGATGCAGAATCCGTGTCCGCAAGCCGGCCTGGTCGCGCCCGCCGTGGCGGATGGGCTTGGGGGTGGCGGGCCGCGAATCGTTCCACACCTCGGGGTGCGAGCGAACCGCCAGTGTGGGTCCGGGGAGGGGCGCGGGATTGGGATACATATCCTGCGCGGCGCTGTCGATGCCCCATGCGGGGAGCAGGCCCGGCCACGTCATGTGCGTCCCGGGATCTTTCCAATCCAGGCTGGGTACACCCGGGGAGGCCAGGCGGAAACCCGGCGCCGAAGACCACCACGGCGCCGGATTGCCGAACGGAGAGTTTGTCTCCAGGTCGAGCTCGCGGTGCTCCTGGGGAACCTGCGGCTTGGGCAGTTCCAGGCGCAGCCCGCGCAGCCGCGCAGCCTGGATGCGGAACCCCGCGCCAAGCGAAACCCGCAAGCTATAACCGCGCGGTCCGGCGACGCTTTGCGGGCGGCAGCCGTGCGGCTCGTAAAACGGGTGGAAGAACGTCGGCGTAACGCGCTTCGGGTCCAGGTGCAGCCGCAGTTCGCCATTCCACAAAATGCCGGCGGGGCGCGCCTGCCGGGTGCCATTTTCCAGCGCGCCGGGGGTGGCGCCGGAGGCCTTGGCCGGCCCGGCCGCTGCAATGTGCACAGCCTGGCGGACGCGGCGCGGGGCAACCTCAGGGACCTTGGGTCCCGTGGCCAGCCGCGGCCCATCGGCCGGGTGGCGGTTAGGGACCGGCTGGAGGCGCCGGCTGACCGGCCCATCCACGAAGCGTCCCTCGCCGGCCAGGACCAGAGAGCGTGCGGCGGTGCCGACGCGGTTCCAGACCCCCGGCAGGAGGGGCGTATCCGCCGTGTGGGCGATCTGCGCCTCGAAAAATCCGCGCCGCGGGATGCCGGCTTCATCGACATCGCGCAAGGGCGATATGGGCTTGGGACTTTCGCGGCGGCGCATGAGGCTGGCGACTTTGTTGGCCTCCAAAAGGCGGTCCATGCCCCGGCGCAGGCGGTACTGGTTGCGGTGTTCGCGGGAGCAGAAATCCTCCCCGGCGCCCAGCCAGATCCGGCTGAGCGGTTTGTCGCACAGCAGGCACGTTCTCATGCTGCACAATTATAGGGGATATAGGGCAACAAATACTAGGATAAATGGCGCTAGTAAACCCTTACTATCCAAAGTTAACAGCGGCCTAAGCGGAACGTTATCAATAAGGTACTAACGATAAAAATTCATTGCTAATTTTGGATAACCAGCCGCACAAATCCGGTGAATTCGCAGCCATATTCGCTTAAAATAAACCTGACACGGGAGGACCACGATGATTGATTCGGCCGCGCGCGCAGAGCGCTTCGACCCGGCGCCTTCGATCTCGCCTTGCTACACATGGGAGGTACCGCAAAAGCCCGTCTTGGTGCGGCTTCCGCTGCTGCTGATCGACCGCCTGGAGCGCGAAGCAGTGGAGAACTTCCGTTCGGTGAGTTCTCGCGGCTCGGAAATCGGCGGCGTCCTGTGGGGCAGCGTCGAACCCGGCGAATCCACCGCGGTGTCGGTGGTGGAATACGACATGGTGCCCTGCGAGTACGCGCTCGGTCCGCTCTACCGGCTCTCGGAAGCCGACCTGGCGCGGATGGACCGGGTACTGGCGCAACGCGGCGCCTCCGGACTTCGCCCGGTAGGCTTTTTCCGCAGCCACACGCGCAAGGGCCTCTCGCTCGATACCGATGACTTGGCGCTGATGGAATCGCGGTTCCAGGAACCGCACCAGGTGGCCCTGGTGATTCGCCCTTATGCCACCAAGGCCAGCACGGCCGGAATTTTCATTCGCGAGAACGGGGCTATTCACAGCGAGAACAGCTATCAGGAGTTTCCTTTCCGTTCGGCGCAACTGGCGTCCACCAAGCACCTGGCGGATACCGTGGAGCCGGCCTCCAATACCCCCGCCGCTCCCGCTCCGGCCAAGCCGGCGGTGCGCGCCCAGATCGTGCCGATCGCTTCCCGCCGGGATATGGCGGCGGTCGTGCCACCGCTGGCCAGCGAGCCGGCGCCACCACCTCCGGCGCCGCAGCCGGTGGCTCAGCCTGCGCCCGTTCCGGCGCCTCCGGTGCCCCAGCCGGCGGCGCAGGTAGCCGCTCCCACACCTCATCCGGTGGCAACTCCGGCGCCGCAGCCCGTGCCCCAGCCGATCGTAAAGCCGGTCCCGCAGCCCGTCGCGCAAGCGGTTGCCGCGCCTCCCCAACCTGCCGCAACTCCAGCCGCGACGCCAGCGGTCCAGGCACACGAAACCAAGCCGGCAGTGGAGCCATCCATTGCGGTGATCGAGAAAACCTCGGAAGCCGAAACCGCGGTCGAAGAACCCGGCGCGCCGGCGCCCGCCCGTAGCCGCGGCGGCAGCAAACTGATCTGGTTCGCGGTAGGAACGATTTTTCCGCTGCTCCTGAGCGGGGTTCTCTTTGTCTATCCGGGCGTATTCCGCCATGCCACCCTGCCGGGCGGGATCACCGGGCAGGATTCTTCGCCCCTGGCGCTGCGCGTGGAACGCAGCGGCAGCGAGCTGCTGCTGACCTGGAATAACGATTCCAGCGCCATCCGCAACGCCACCCGGGCGGTGCTCTCGATCTCCGATGGCGAGCAGCACGAAAACGTAGAGATGGACTTGGCCCAGCTTCGCAACGGCCGGATCGAGTATCTGCCGGTTACTGGCGACGTGGTCTTCCGCATGGAGGTCTCGGGCAAAGACAATACCAAGACGGCCAGCGAATCGGTGCGGGTGTTACGCACACGGCCTTCCCCCATGCAGCCGGATTCCGAAACCCCGGCGGGGCAGACTCAGGCCGGCAAGCCCCCGGCTTCCGGCGCCGAGGCCAATGCCCCCAACGCTGCGGCGACCGGTGCCGCCACGGCCGCCACGGCGGCTGCCAACCCGCCCGCGCCTAACTCCCCGGCCGCTGACCCGGCGGCTGCCGCTCCCGCGCCTGCCCCCCTCAAGGCGTTCAACACGGCATCGCTTTCCGAGCGGCTGCGCCCGGTACGGCCCGATGACATCTCGCTTCCCGACGCTCCTTCGGTGGGCCGCGAAAGCGTGCCTTCTTCGGATGCCGCCCTGAAGTTGACGGCGGTCACTCCCCCGGCGCTGCCGGCGGCGCTCCGCAACGGGAATGCGGCTGCCCCCGCGCCACCGAAGCAGGCCAGTTTGCCGACCGGCGGCGAGGTGGAGCAGGCCCAGTTGATCTACCGCAAGAACCCCGAATACCCCGCACTGGCCAGGAGTGCCGGCGCTAAAGGAACCGTGGAGCTGATTGCCACCATCGGCACCAACGGACGGGTGAAGAAGGTAAAGGTGACCAAGGGTCACCCGCTACTGCAGAAGGCCGCCGTAGATGCGGTGATGCAATGGCAGTACCGGCCCACCATGTTGAACGGGCATCCGGTGGAGACCGAGACCACCATCACGCTGAACTTCATCGGCGACCGGCAGTAGCGAGGGCGCCGCGCTGGGCGCCTGCATCAACCACCGGCTTGCCGCTGCCCCAGCGCAGCACCTGAACCCGCACCGTCTTTTTGCCGAACTGCCTGGCCGCGGCGGTATTGCGTATGAAGATGTCGATGTGGCGGCCCTGTACTTTCGAGCCGGTATCCCGGACGATGTAATTTCCGGAGTAAATCCCCGCGCGAGTTACCCGGATGCGCGTACCCAGCGGCAGAATCCCATTATCGGCGGCCACGATGCCGAAGTGCGGTTCGGTCCCGGCCTTAGTGGTCCCAAGGTTCGAAAAAGCCGTCGCTTCGAAAACCTGGCGGGCTGGGCGGCGCACAACGCGGGCACTTAGCGAACTTGTCAGCAGAACCAGAATCGCCAGGTAAGTGGGGAGCCGTCCCATGTTATTGGTTGGCCCTTAACTGGGCGATCTGCGTGCCTGGCGGAATGGGAACGGGCTTCGGCTGCGGCTGCCGGACTTTCACGGGCTTCTGCGGAGACGAGGAATCGGGCGTGACCGGCTTCGATTGGGCCGGAGATCCCGGGCTCTGGTCCCACCAGGCCACCGATTCGGCGCAGTAGAGGCTCAGAATGTCGAGTAACTGGTGCAGCCCCTCGGCCTCATCGCCGTCGAACCCCCGCTTCTCGTCCGCGGTTCCCATAGTAGCTTCATCGGGAGAAATTTCATACTGCTGTTCGGAGGAGGGTACGAATTCTCCATTGACCAGGGTGCCGGTCTGTACGGTCCAGCGGAGTAGGTGAGCGTCGGGGTCCCAGGTGACCGGACCCATCTTCTTGGCTACCTGGGAGTTGGAATCGCCGGGGACAGAGTTGGAATCGCCCGGGGCAATGGTAGCGGATGGGGTTTTGGCCGCGGCCTGCGCCGGTGGTTTCGCGAGCTGGCCGGACTGGTCGGCCGCATAAGTCAAGGCGGCCAGTGATAGTAAGAGAGCGGATAAGAGCTTCATAGAATCCTTTCGCTCCGGCCGCCCGACGGGCCCCGGAACTCGTTACCCGATGGTGCACGTTCCTGGCCGCAGGGGCGGGCCTGCGGTGCCGGTCCGCACAGGCGGCAATGTTTCGCAGCCCGCAGGGCTGGGAGCGTTGGCTGTGCCGCCCGGCTGGCGGCAGGTGGCGGCGGTTCGGCAGGGGCCACGGTTGGTGGGCGGGCCGAGGGCCTCGGCGTCAACCCTGCTCACGGGGGCGCCAGGGGCCCGCCATAATGAGGCCATGACGGCGAATCCTTACGACGAAGTGCCCTATCCGACGCTCCCACAGCCGCAGACCCATCCCGAACGGCTGGCGGCGGTGGGACGGCTGTTCGGCATGCGGCCGGCGCCGGTGGAGGGCTGCCGCGTGCTGGAAATTGGTTGCGGCGATGGCGGGAATCTCATCCCCATGGCCTACGCGCTGCCGGCCAGCCGCTTCGTGGGTGTCGACCTCGCCGCTGTCCCCATTGCCGCCGGGAAGCGCATGGCCGCCGATCTGGCGCTGGGCAATCTCGCCCTGCGTGCGTGCGACCTGCGGGAGATCGATGCCGGCTGGGGCGAGTTCGATTACATTCTGGCGCACGGCGTGTTCTCGTGGGTTCCGGAAGAGGTGCGCGAGCGCCTGCTGGCGGTTTGCGGCGAGCGCCTGGCGCTCGCGGGCATCGCCCTGGTCAGCTACAATGCCTTGCCCGGCGGCTATCTGCGGCAGATGCTGCGCGAGATGCTGTTGCACCACACTCGGCATGCGAAGGACGCGGCCGGCCGGATTGGCCAGGCGCGCGAGTTTCTCAAGCTGCTGGAGCGCTCACACCTGCTGTCGCCACCCTGGCAGGCGCTCCGCGATTACGAAGTGAAGGCGCTCCTCGCCCGCGACGATGGCAGCCTCTACCACGACGAGCTGGCCGGCTGGAATCAGCGCTTCTATTTTCACGAGTTCGCCGAGGCGGCGCGCCGTCACGGCCTGGAGTACCTGGGGGAAGCTGAGCCGCACGAGATGTTCGACCCGTCGGGGGCGCTCGGCAGCTTCTCGGGCGGCATCATCGAGCGCGAGCAGTACCTGGACTTCCTGAAAGCCCGGCGATTCCGCCAGACCCTGCTATGCCGGGCGGGAACCGCGCTGCGCCGCGACATCCAGCCGCCACAAATGCGCGAATTCCTGTTTTCCGCCCCGGGGCGCCGGTTGGCGAACGGGCAGATCGAAGGAGCGCGCGCTGTGCGGATCACACCCGCCGGCGAGGCAGCCGTCGAAGTGGCGCTTGCGCTGGGCGAAGTCGACCCACTGCCGCTGCCCTTCGACGACCTGATTCCTTATGCCGGCGGCGCGGAGGCTTTGGAGCAGGTTTTGTACGCCTTCATGACGGCCGGCTTCGCGGATCTGCATGTCTTCGAGTTCCCCTGCCAGGACAGCGTCACCGACCGGCCGCGCGCCAGCCGCCTGGTGCGCTACCAGGCAGCCCGCTCGCACTTTGTGTCCAGCGCCTGCCACGTCGCAGTGCCACTGGACGAGGCGGAACGGCGCCTGGCGAAATTGCTGGACGGGACTTGCACCCACCCCGAAATCGCCGCCGCCCTGGATGCGCCGGGCGCCCGCGACTGGCTGGAGGCGCGGCTGGAATGGATGGCCGCGCAGGGGCTGCTGGAGGGCTAATAGAGCGCCGCGGCGATCAATGGGACAGCCGGTGGTTGCGAAAGTCGGTCCACCACCGGACCGTCGGGGCCCACAGGCCCAGCGCCTTCAGCACACCCACGCAAGTTCCGAGGAAGACGACCACATTCAGAAGCGCCTTAATGGCCCCCGCCATCGGGATATAGGTATCGATGAGCCACAGAACCATTCCTATGACGATCAATCCGAGAACCACGGTGATCATGGTGCGGACACCGGCCGGCATCGATACGTAGGTGCTGAGGCGGGCGACCAGCAGAATCAGAATCAGCGCGATCAAAATATAAATAAACGGCATAAATGGCGTAATGGACATGGACGGCACTCTCCACAGGTGATTTCGGCAAATGGCGTGCCATGGGGCGGAAACACACCCTGGCGAGGCCGCCTCGGAGTCACGACCGCTTGGCGTCGCCAGGGCCACCTGTGCCGCTTTGGCAGCCCTGACGGTCTCGCACCCCTTCCTTCCGATCCTTCTTCCGGTGTAGTATTGATGGCACCGAGGAGGGATAGAAATGGAAACCAGCCGGCGAATTTTTCTGGGTGCGGTGGGAGCCGCCGCTTCCGCAGCCGCCATGAACGCAGCCGATTCGGGGGTTTCGTCGCGGCCCGCGCCGCGATTTTACGTGGCCGCGGTCACGCCCTGCGATAGCAAAGGTAAGTTCGATGACGGCGCTTACCGCGACATGCTGGCCTACTTCAAAGACCGGGGCGCCGACGGCGTGCTGGTTTTAGGCACCACCGGCGAGTTCCCGTCATTTTCAGTGGCGGAACGTAAGAAAGTGGCCGAAGTGGCGCTCAAACATAAGGCCGGCATGCAGATGCTGGTGCAGGTGGGCACGCCCAATCTGCCCGAAACCCTGGAATTGCTGGCTCACGCGGGCGCTAATGGAGCCGACGGCATTTTGCTGATGCCGCCCTTCTATTTCAAAAATCCCAGCGTGGCCGGCCTGGCGCGCTACTGCTCGCAGGTGCTGGAAGCTACCCGGCTTCCGGTGCATCTCTACCATTATCCGGCCATGAGCGCCATTTCCATCTCGCCCGAACTGTTGCACAAGCTGGAGCACTATCCCAACCTGGCGGGCATTAAGGACTCCACCGGCAACGCCCAAAGCTACGCGGCCAACCTGAAGGAGTTTCCCAAGCTCAACATGATGACCGGCACGGACAACAACCTGCCCGCCGCGCTGGAGGCCGGCATGGGAGCCATTCTGGTAAGCGCCAACATCTTCACCAGGCAGGTGGCGGCGATTTTTGCGGCTCACCGCGCTGGCCAGGATACCGCTCCGGCTTTCGCCAGGCTGCACGAAGCCAGCCAGGTGCTGCGGGTTCCGGGCGCTGGCGGTGCGGCGGGCATCAAGTTCGCCTTCACCGGCCTGGGGATTCGGGAAACCTACGTGCGACCGCCCCAGATGGACCTCACCGACCAGGCAAAGGCCCAATTGCGGGAGCGCTTCGCGCAGCTCAAGCAGATCGTTTAGGGTTGGCTAAGCTCGCCTCAGTCTGCGGCATTTTGCCACCACTCCCGGCTTTACACTGTCCGCCGGCAGAAATTAAGGTCTCTTTGTGTGTGAGCGCACATTAGCCCGGAAGGGCTAATGGTTGTAAGCTCACGAGTTGCTAAGATGGCACCAAGGAGACCTCAGGGCAGTCAGTCACTGCGGGAAATCTGATCGATAGCTGCGTCCGGCGAGGCGCGGGCGATTCTGTTGGGCGCGAGTTCTGACGCGCACCGGACCGGCGAGGTTTTCAACCAGACGTACGCCATACCCGGCCACCCGCAGGTTTGGAGCAACCGAAGTGTGGACGGAGGGCGATCGATGAAGATTGGCGTACTAGGTGGAGACGGCTATTGCGGCTGGGCGACAGCCCTGTATTTGTCGGCGCAGGGACATGAGGTGTCGATCGTCGACAGCTTTGCCCGGCGCCAGTGGGATCGTGAGCTGGGGGTCCAAACCCTCACGCCCATTCGTCCCTTGGCGGAGCGCCTGCGGGTGTGGAAGCAGCGCACCGGGGAAACCATCCAACTTTACACCGGCGACATCACCGAATACGAATTCCTGTGCTCCACCATCCGGGCGATCCAGCCGGATGCGGTGGTGCACTTCGCCGAACAGCGCTCGGCGCCGTATTCGATGATCGACTGCGAACACGCCGTGTTCACCCAGATGAATAATGTAGCGGGGACGCTGAACCTGCTGTTTGCTTTGCGGGAGCACGCTCCGGAGTGCCACCTGGTGAAACTCGGCACCATGGGCGAATACGGTACCCCGAACATCGATATTGAAGAAGGCTACATCACCATCGAGCACAACGGCCGCAAAGACGTGCTGCCCTTTCCGAAGCAGCCCGGCTCGTTCTACCATCTGTCCAAGGTCCACGACAGCCACAACATCCTGTTTGCGTGCCGCATCTGGGGATTGCGGGCCACCGATCTGAACCAGGGCGTGGTGTACGGCACGGTAACCGATGAAGTTGCCGGCGACCCGGCCCTTATCAACCGGTTTGACTACGACGAAATCTTCGGCACGGTGCTGAACCGTTTCTGCGCGCAGGCGGCCGTAGGACATCCTCTGACGGTCTACGGCAAGGGCGGGCAGACGCGCGGCTACCTGGATATCCGCGACACCGTGCGCTGTATCGAGATCGCCTGCCTGAACCCGGCGCGGCCGGGCGAGTGCCGCGTCTTCAACCAGTTCACCGAGCAGTTCAGCGTGCTGGAGATCGCCCACCTGGTGCAGGCAGCCGGCCGCAAGATGAACCTGGCGGTGGAGATCAACCACATGCGTGACCCGCGCGTGGAAGCCGAGGAACATTATTACAACGCCAAGCACTCCAAGCTGACCGAACTGGGGCTGAGGCCCCACCTGCTATCCGAATCCCTGCTGGACTCGCTGATGAACATTGCGATATGCTACCGGGACCGGATCGATCCGGCGCTCTTTTTGCCCAAGGTGGATTGGCGGCACGGGCGCAACGAACGGCGGCCCAGGAGGGTGAAGGCGGCCAGTCTTCATACCTACGAGACGCACCTGGAAAGCTGGGGCATCGCGGAAGAAGTCGGCCCGCGGCCTTTCGACCGGCAGGAGTAGGGCTGGGCCGACTCGCGGCCGGGCCCAAAGAGGAACCTCATGGGCAGTTCGGCACGAGTGGCTACCGCATTCCTTCTTCCGATCGTGCTGGCTTTGGCGACGCAGCATGCCGCAGCACAGACGGCATGCTCGTTCACGCTGGGTAGCACCAGCGCGTCGTTGAGTCAGATTGGCACCGCTTCGGCCGGAGGCGTATTGCCGGAAGTGCCGGTGACGGTGGCAGTCACTCCGGCGCCGGGCGCCAATTGCAGCACACTATATACGGCCACTTCCTCGGCCTTCTGGCTAAGCGCAACCACCGGCCCCAACAGCTTCACCTACACGGCCCTGACCAATCCGCAGCCCACGCCGCGCGGGGCGGCCCTCACCATAACCAATGCGGCGGGCGGAAGCGCGACGTTCACCGTCATTGAAACCGGCGACCCCGAGCCCCTGCTGAACCGCCAGGTGCGGGCGCTGTATCAATCGGTGCTGGGCCGCGACCCGGATGCGGGCGGATTCACTTTCTGGACCGGCCAGGGGTCGGCCGGGCTGGGCCAGATGCTGGATTCCTTTTTGACCAGTCCGGAAGCCTTCAACAGCGCTTTTGCGGTGATGGCGGCTTACCAGGCCGCTACCGGGGCCGCTCCCAGCTACGCTCAGTTCACCGCCGCGGTAGCCAGTGTCCGGGCGGGCGCCCAGACCATCGGCGGGCTGTTCAGCTCGCTGGTGCCGGCCAATTTCATCGTAGCCACTTACACGGTCCAGAATCTCTATCAGAATCTGCTGCAGCGGGCGCCGTCCGCCGCAGAGATCACCAGTGAAAACGCCGTGGGGCTGGCGAGCTGGTTCCAAACCCTCATCGGCTTTCCTTCCAACGTCACCCCGGTGAGCGCGCCTGACAATGAATTCATGAGTACCGGCACCTTCGCGGGGGGCGTGGATCACACCAACGGTTTGTACATCGCGCTGCTGTACTACGTGATTCTCGACCGCGATTACGACCAGGGCGGTTATAACTTCTGGCTGGGAGTCGCGAACAGCGGCGGGCCGGGATTGCTGTTCCAGGGCTTCGCCGGCTACCCCACTCGTATCCAGATTCTGGGACCGGGCACACCCAACCAGGGCTTCGCGGGAAGCCCCGAGTTCCAGAACCTGTTCCAAGCCCCCAGCAATCCGGTTCCGGCCATCAGCAGCCTTTCGCCGCCTGCCGCTGGCGTGGGTACGGGGCCATTGACCCTGACGATCGGCGGGAGCGGCTTCACCCTTTCCTCGGTAGTCACGTTCAATGAGGTCTCCCACGCGGCCACCTTCGTCAGCCCCGGCCTGCTGACCATCACGCTGAGCGCGGCGGATGTTTCGACGGTGGGCAGCTTTCCGGTGGTGGTGACGAATCCGGCGCCGGGCGGTGGCATCTCCCCGGCGGCCCCCTTCGTGGTGCAAGCCAATAACCCGGTTCCCTCCATCACCAGCCTTTCGCCTTCTTCGGCCCCCGCCTTCAGCGGACCGGTAACCGTGACGGTGAATGGCAGCGGGTTTATCAGTACTTCCACGGCCACCTTCAACGGAGTGGCCCACGCCGTCACGCTGCTGAGCGCCAGCCAGTTGACCATCGTCCTGAGCGTGACCGACCTTTCCACCGCGGGAACCTTCCCCGTGGTGGTGACCAATCCTGCGCCGGGCGGTGGCAGTTCCCCCGCGGCTATTTTCGTGGTGCAGGCCAACAATCCGCTCCCCTCCATCACCAGCCTTGCGCCTTTTTTCGCTAATGTGGGGACGGGCGCGTTGACCGTGACGATCAACGGCAGCGGGTTTGTCGCGTCGTCCCAGGTAACATTCAACGGGGTCTCCCACGCGGTCTTTTTCCTCAACGCCAGTCAGTTGACCATTACCCTGAGCGCGGCGGATCTCTCCACGGTGGGGATTTACCCGGTGGTCGTGACCAATCCGCCTCCGGGCGGAGGCAGTTCCGCGGAGTCGCCCTTCACGGTGCAGCCGAACAATCCGGTTCCAGCCATCACCAGCCTTGCGCCGGCTTCCGCGCGGGTCGGGACCGGGCCGTTGACACTCACCATTAACGGCAGCGGGTTCTTACCCTCGTCTACGGTCACTTACAATGCGGCCTCCCACGCAGTTACCTTCAACGGCCCCACTCAGTTGATCATCACGCTGAGCACGGCGGACCTGGCCACGGTGGGGAGTTACGCAGTGGTGGTGACCAATCCGGCGCCGGGCGGAGGCAACTCCACGGCAACTTTTGGCGTCCAGCCGACCAATACTGTTCCGGCAATCACCGGCCTTTCGCCGCCTTCCGCCCAGGCAGGGACGGGGCCGTTGACTTTGACGATTCTCGGCATGGGATTCACTACCAGTTCTTCGGCTACATTCAACGCCATCTCCCACGCGGTCACCTTTGAGAGCGCCAACCAGTTGACCATCACACTCAGCCCGTCTGACTTGGCCGCTACCGGCAGTTTCGCGGTGGTGGTCAGCAATCCCGCTCCGGGCGGAGGAAGCTCGCCGCCGGCAGCTTTTCTGGTGCAGGCCAACAATCCGGTTCCTTCCATCACCGGTCTTTCGCCGTCCACCGTGGCGGCCGGCGCCACCAGCTTCACCCTGACGGTGAATGGCAGTAACTTCGTGGCCAGCTCGGCCGTGGAGTGGAACGGCAGCCTCGGCCAGCCTCCCCTGGCGACTAACTACGTCAGCCCCACGCAACTTACGCTAACTATCCCGGCCGCCGATGTGGCCACGTCTGGTACCGCTAGCGTCACGGTAGTCAATCCGCCGCCGGCAGGCGGTGTGTCCGCGGCCGCCGGCTTCACCATCGGCGGCTCCGTTCCTGGCAACGTGAGTTTTGTGGCGCCCAATGGCAGCGACTCCAATCCGGGCACCATCAGCCAGCCCTACCAGACCATCCAGAAGTGCGCCACTACCGTACCCAGCGGAGGGATCTGCGATCTGCGCGCCGGGACTTACTATGAGACGGTGACGCCTGACTCGGGAATTACCATCCAGTCCTACGATGGCGAGCCGGTTACGGTGGACGGCACCGATGCCGTGACCGGATGGACGCTATACCAGGGTTCGATTTACAAAGCCAGCGTGGCGATGTCGACCGGCGACACCAACCAGGTGTTTGCGAACGGCCAGATGATGACCGAGGCGCGCTGGCCCAACGGCAACGATCTCTTCAATGTGAATTGGTCTACCGCGCAGAACGGGACCACCACTACGCTGCTGATAGACCCCAATTTGCCCAACATCAATTGGACCGGCGCCGGCATTCACCTCTGGAGCGGCAACGATGCGTGGGGCCACATGACCGGCACGGTCATCGGTTCCAGTCCGCAGCAGCTCAGTATCGACGTCCCCACGGACTGGTGCCCGTCCATTTGTCCCGCACCCGGCGGATTCTACTATCTAACCGGTATTTTGGGAGCGCTGGACACTCAGAACGAGTGGTACTACGATCCAAACGCCCAGTTGCTGTACTTCTGGGCACCGGGAAACGCCAATCCGAATACCTTGAGCGTGCGGGCCAAACAACGTCCGTACGCCTTCGACCTGAGCGGCAAATCGAATGTCACCATTCGCAACCTTAGCCTGTTCGCAACCAGCATCAATATGGATGCGTCCAGCGCCGGCAATCTCCTCGATGGGATCAACGTGCAGTACGTTTCGCATTTCACGACTCTGCCCGCACCCGCCGAGTGGATGTCCCATGTGACGGACACCGGAATTATCGTCAATGGCTCCGGGAACACCTTACAGGACAGCACCATTGCCTATAGCGCGGGAAATGGCGTAGCCCTGCTGGGCATGAACAACGCCGCCCGGAATAACCTGATCCATCACACCGGTTATATGGGGGCTTATGCTTCTGGCATCAATATGTTCGGCCCCAGCAACCAGATCCAGTACGACACGATTTACACCAGCGGCCGCTTTCAGGTTTATCTGAACAGCACCATCGCTCCCAACGATGACGACGATATCAGCTTCAATAACCTGTTCGAGGGGATGCTTCTGACCGTGGACGGAGGCGAACTTTACACCGACACCGGCGCCCCCGGAGTGCAGATTCATAACAACTGGATTCACGATACGTGGTCGCCGGTCTCTCCCTCCGTCGGGGAGCATCCCCACAGCGGCGTCTACATCGATGAAGACGCCAGCGGCTACAGTATCTATCAGAATGTCGTATGGAATAACCAGTACGGCAATATATTCCTGCACGGGTTAGACTCGACGGCGCCCAACGATAACAGCGTCTCCAATAACACCATCCCCGATGTCGCCTTCCTGGGCTATATCTGGCTGGAGGATATCGCCACCTGCGGCACCACCCAGGTAGTTAATAATCTGGTGTTGGTTCCGGTCCAGCAGATCAACGTCAATCCGCCTTGCACGGCGACGAATAACGATGCCACCGCGCCTGGCGCAACCCAGATGACTTCCTCGGTTGTCGTCGGCTGCAATTTCGCCGGCTGTGCCTCGAGCACACCGCCGGTGATTTCGGGCACTTCGGTTTCGGCATCCATCGCGATCGAACCGGTCAGTATTACAGTGCCGGCCGGCCAGACAGCCACTTTCACCATCATGGCGGAAGGATCCGGAACCATCGTCTACCAGTGGCAGCGGAACGGAGTGAACATCGGCGGCGCGACCGGCGCCAGTTACACCACTCCACCTACCACCTCCGCGGACAATGGCGCCGTGTTCACGGTGATGGTGAGTAACTCGGTAGGCGGCGCCACCAGCAGCCCCGCGGTCCTCACGGTCAATTAGAGCGGCGCTGGCTTACACTTTTTCCGGCACCACGAACGGCTTGCGGTAATTACGCGTCAGAAACTTGTTGGCTTCGGCGTCGCCGGTGCAGGTCATGGTCTTGGCATCGAAATGCACGGTGCGGCCCACGCGGTAGGAAATGTTCGCCAGGTGCACCAGCACGGTAGACGCCGCGCCCTCTTCGATTTCGGCGTTCAGCGTCTCGCGCTTGCGGCTGCGCACCGCCTCAATGAAGTTCAGAAAGTGGTCGCCGCCCTGGTTGCCCTTGGGGCCTTCGGTCTGATCGTAGCCCAGCCACGTCTTATAGGAGCTGTAGCTATCCACCGCCATGAAGCCCTTGGAGCCGTAGAACAGGTTGCCGATGGCATTGTTGCCGCGATCGTGTACGGTGGCTTCCCCGTTGGTAATCCAGTGCCGCACTTCGAACTCCAGCATCTTGTGTTTGCCGTTCTCATTGAACTCGAAGGCGCAGTTCAGGGTGTTGGGGGTCTCCTGGTCGTCATCGAACATGAAGTGCCCGCCGATGGCGCTGACCTTCACCGGAAACTTCACCCCCAAGCCCCAGCGCGCCACGTCCATCTCATGGATTCCCTGGTTGCCCAGGTCGCCGTTGCCGGTGTCCCAGAACCAGTGCCAGTTGTAGTGGAAGCGGTTCATGGTGAACTGGTGCATAGGCGAGGGGCCGGTCCACAGATTGTAATCCACGCCCGCCGGCACCGGCACCACTGGCTTGTGGCCGATGGTGTCACGCTTCTTGAAGCACAAGCCGCGCGCCATGTAGACATCGCCGATCAGGCCATCGCGCATCTGCTGGATGCCTTCCTGCACGGCCTTCGAAGAGCGGATCTGGCTGCCCTGCTGCACCATGCGGTTGTACTTGCGGGCCGCGGCCACAATCTGCTGGGCTTCGAAAATGTTATGCGAACAGGGCTTCTCCACATATACGTCCTTGCCGGCCTGGCAGCCCCACACGGTCATCAACGTGTGCCAGTGGTTGGGTGTGGCGATGGAGATGGCGTCGATCGATTTGTCCTCGAGCAACTTGCGGACATCCTTATAAGTTTGCGGCTTGGGCTTGCCCAGGCGGTCCAGTTGCGCCAGGCCCTTGGCGATGTGGGAATCGTCGATGTCGCAGAGGGCCACGATCTCCACATTGTCCAGCTTGCTGTAGCCGCCCAGGTGGCTGGGGCCGCGCCCGCCAATGCCCAGAACCGCGATGCGCACGCGGTCGCTCGGGGCGCCGAAAACACTGGATGCGGCGCCTAACGCAGCCGCGGAACTCATCAGGAAATTTCGTCGATCCATAAAAGCCACTCCTTTGCGCCAACGCTCGCCAACCCACACGCCCCCTCACGGAGCGTCAGCAACTCTTCTTTATCGTTAATGCCTTCACCCTATCACATTCTTCGGCTGCCCTGCCAAGAAGGAGGTGAGATTCTCCACAGCCAGTTTCATGAGGCGCGCGCGGGCTTCTTTGGTGGCCCAGGCGATATGCGGAGTCACCAGGCAGTTGCGCGCCGTCAGCAGCGGATTGCCGGCGGGCGGCGGCTCGATGGAGAGCACATCCACGCCCGCGCCCGCCAGGCGGCCGGCATTCAGCGCATCGGCCAGGTCCTGGTCCACCACCAGCGGGCCGCGCGAAGTGTTGATGAGGAACGCGCTGGGCTTCATCAGCTTCAGGCTGGCGGCGTTGATCATGCCGCGGGTTTCGGGAAACAGCGGCGCGTGCAGGCTGACGGCATCCGACTCGCGCAGCACCTCCTCCACCGATCCCCAGCGGAAGCCGGGGTAGTCCGGCTCCTCGCCATGATAAGTATCGCTGGCCATCACGCGCATGTCGAGCGCGTCGGCAATCCGCGCGGTGTGCCGGCCGATACGCCCGAAACCGACAATTCCCATGGTCTTGCCGGCCAGCTCGATGAGCGGCGTCTTCCAGAAACTGAAGTCCGGGCAGCGGGTCCATTCGCCGGCCCGCACCGCGTCGGCGTGCAGCTTCACGTTGTGGCAGAGTTCCAGCAGCAGCGCGAAGACGAACTGCGCCACCGAGGCCGTTCCGTAGGTGGGAATGTTGGTCACCACGATGCCCTGCCGGTGGGCCGCTTCCACGTCCACGATGTTGTAGCCGGTGGCCAGCACGCCGATGTAGCGCAGGGACGGAAGCTGCACCAGCGCTTCGGCGGACACGATGGTCTTATTGGTGAAGGCAATTTCGGCGCCCGCCGCGCGCTCCGCCACCTGCTCCGGGCGGGTGCGGTCGAACACTTCCAGTTCGCCGATCTCACGCAAGGCTTCCCAGGAAAGGTCGCCGGGGTTCAGGCAGTATCCATCCAGCACGGTAATCTTCATCAATCTCCCTCGAAATTGCGGATCGTGACGCGCACTCCGGCGCCGGCCACGGCGACTGCCGCGGCATACCCGGCCCCGGCATCCATTTCCTCAATGCTCCATTCTCCCGCCAGTTCGTCGCCCACGCCATACAGGCCCACGCCGCGCGCCTTGAGGACGGCTTCGATGCGCGTCCAGCGGCGGAAGAAATCGCGCTCGCGATCGGCCGGCGGGATGGCGGCGAATGCGGCCGCTTCGCTGGGAGGAAAAAATCGCTGCGCCACGGCCTCGCAATCCGACATGGGGCGGAACCGCTCCACATCCACGCCGATTTCCGCGCCCACGGTGACGCCCACCAGCGCCCGCTCGTGGGAATGGGAGAGGTTGAAGCGCAGCTCAGGGACGGCCGGCAGATACGGCTTGCCGTGTTCGGCGGCGGCGAATGCCAGTGGCTCCGCGGTGTAGCGGGCCAGCACCGCGCGCAACGCTCCATGCGACCGCAGATAGCGGCGGCGCAGCGTGTCATTGACAAAGCGCGCCGCGCGGGCGGCATCGTCGGCGGTGGGCGCAGGCAGAAGATCGTCGCGCAGTTCGTCCAGCGGCACGACCCAGATGTCGGCATGGCCTCGGACTAGCCGGCTCATCCCAAATCCTCCTCCAGCGCCGCGCGGAACTCCTCCGGACAGGTCTGATAGTAGAAATGCCCTCCCGGAAAAACGCGCCAACGGAAACCGGCAGTGGTCTGTTCGGCCCATCCCTCCAGGTGCTCGCGGCGGATGTTCGGGTCGTCCACGCCGCCGTAGGCACGGATGGGAAAGGGCAGCGGCTCGTCTTCGGTGTACACGTAGCGCCGGTAGAGCCGCGTATCGGCCTCCAGGGCGGGCAGCAGCGCGCGCCGCAACTCGGGGCTTTCCAGCACCTCTGCCGGGCTGCCGCCGAGCCGGCGCACGTCGTCCAGCAATTCCTCCGTGGTGCGGTCCGGGCCGGCCACATGGCCGCGGCGGAATTGCGGGGCCCGTGCGGCCGACGCGATCAGCATGGCGGGCAGCGGCAGACCGCGCCGGCGCAGCAGACGGGCCAGCTCAAAAGTCACCGCCGCGCCCATGCTGTGCCCGAAGAACACGAACGGCCGGTCGAGGTACGGTTCGATGGCGGCCGCCAGCGCTTCCACCAGCGGGCCCATCAAGGTGAACGGCGCTTCCGCCAGGCGCACCTCCCTGCCAGGGAGGCGCACCGGACAAACCGAGGCCCGGTCGAGCGGGAAGCTCTGGGCCGCCGTCGCACCGCCGCCCGCGTGCGGAAACCAGAACAAACGGCGCTCGCATCCCGCGCCCGCTTGGGCATTCGGGAACCAGGCGGCCGGCGGAGCCTGTTTGCGCAGCCGCAAGGCCAGCAGACGGCGCTTCTCGGGCGAGAGATCGCCAGGCGAAGCCGCCGGCGGCCTCCGCACCGCCGCCTGCCGTGCGCCGCTCCGGTGGGTATCGAGCAGCAGCCGCTCGAAGGGTTCCACGCTGAGATGCGCGGCGTACTCCAACGCCGCCGCCCGCGACGCCCGCGCGATTTCTTCAAAATGCGCCTGGTCCGAAAGCAGCCGGCCGAGTGCCTCGCGCCACGGCCCGGTCTCCTGCTGGGGCACTTCGGCCACCGGCACCATGCGCTCGTCCACGCGCGTCTGGTAGCGGGTGATGGGGTTGACCGGCAGCAAATACGGTACGCCCATCTTGGCTTCCGGGATGCCGCCCACATTGGCGGCCATCACCGGCACGCCGCGCAGCATGGCCTCCAGCACAATGCGTGAGCGCGCCTCGGCCCACAGCGAGGGCACCAGCAGCACGCGCGTGCGGGCCAGCAAGCGGTCGATATCGTCCACCGGGTCGAGCAGCCGGATGTTGCCGCGGGCGGCCAGCGCGGCGCGATCCTGCTGGTTGGTGCCCCAGGTGGGCACGGCGGCGAACGCCACTTGGGGGAAGGCATCCGCCAGCGCCAGGAAGATGGCGATGCCTTTCACCGCGCAGGGATTCACCAGGGTCACAAACTGGTTGTCGAAGCCGCCGAGCGCGGGCCAGCCGTGCGGCCCGGCCTCCGGCTCCAGCAGCGAAATAGGCACGTGCACGGCGGGAATTCCGGCGTAGCGGCGGATGTAATCGGCCACGTACTGGCTCACCCCCACCACCCCATCGGCGGCGCGGATGCGCGCAGTTTTGGCCTCGCTGGGGAAGGCGCAATCGGGCCCAAACGGCAGGGCCAGGGTAGCCCGCGCCAGGTACACCAGGCGCGCCGTAGGGTGCCGCAGAGCGGGTTCCAGCAAAAGCTGCGCGGGGTCATCCGTGGAGGCCAGAATCGCCTCAGGCTGGAACGCTTCCAGGCGCGCTACAAACGCCGCACGCAGATTGGCGGCCGAGGCCGCGCTGACCTCCACGCCGGCGCGCGAGAACTGCACGGCGCCGTCATCCGAACCGCCGGTCCCGGCCTGCGCCTCCACGCCGCGCGCGGCCAGTTCCGCCAGGTAGCTCTCCCGGCTGTCATCGCCCGGCCCGCTCATGCGAGCCACCACCGCGCAGGCGTGACCGCGGGCAGCCAGGGCTTCCAGCAGCAGGCGGTTGGATTTATCGCCGCCGCCGTGAGCCGGGTAGTAAAAGGAGTTTTGCGCCAGCAGGATGCGCATCAGCCGCCGGCTCTCCGCTTGTGCAGCCGCTCCAGGAGCAGCGCGCGCTTTTCGGGCGATAGCGATTCCACCGTGACCGGCTCGGGCCGGCCCACCACGCCGCGGTCAAGTTCCAGCAGGAAGCATTCCATGCGGCCGGCATCCAATCCGGTCACGAAGTGCGAGGCCGCTTCCAATGAGGCCGCCGATTCGCGCGCGTAGGCCGCTTCGTCCCCCAGCAATTCGCGGATCGCCGCGACCCAGGGCGCCGGATCGTTAGGCGGCACCACCGGTTTGGGCATGGCGTGCTCATCGAATACCGGCTCATAGGTTTCGATGGTGGCGACGGGAATCACGTAGCCCGATCCGCGCTTGGCTTCCTGCAATCCGCCCGAATCGCTGGCCACCACCGGCAAGCCGCGCAGCATGGCTTCCATTACGATCAGCCCGAAGCCCTCGTACCACAGCGAAGGCATCAGCAGCAGGCGCGTGCGCGAAAGCAGGTCGTCAATGCGGCGGGCGTTGGGCAGGAACTCCACGTTGGGCAGGCGCTGGAGCGCGCGGCGATCGTCCGCGGTGGTGCCCCACCCCGGCACTACGCCGAAACGGTAGCCCGGCAGGCGCGCGGCCACTTCCAGGAAAATCGAGATGCCCTTCACCGCGCAGGGATTGAGCATGGTGATCAGGCCCTGGGCAAAATTAGCGCAATTCGGAAACGGCCCCGCGCCATAGATGGGTGGGTGGATCACCGCCACCGGCCGGCCCAAAGCACGTTCCACGTACGCCGCCATGTGCCCGCCGATAGTGACCACGCCGGCCGATTGCGCCACCAGCTCGGCGGCGTGCCGGTCGGGATTCCAGCTCGCCGCGCCGAACGGAAAAAACTGCGGCGTGTGCGCCAGGTAGACCACCCGCCCGGGTGCGCAGTGGTGCGACTGGCGCAGCAGCGCATGGCTAAGGTCTTCAGAGGAAACCAGCACCCAATCGGGCTGGAAATCGCGGATTTCGGCGCGCAGGGCCTGCAGACGGCGGGCCGGCTCTTCCACCGGCAGAATCGAGATGGTGGGGTGCGGCCGCAACTCGGCGCCTTCGCCCGGCGCTCCGCAAATCACCCGGCACTGATGCCCGCGCGAGGCCAGGTGATCGAGCCACAGCAGGTTGCTGCGCGTGGCGCCCCCGCGCGGCGGCGCGTAGGAGGCATTGGCGGTCAGGAGGATGCGCATCGCTCAGGAGGCGTCCTGCTCTTCGGCCAGCAACGCGCGCACTTCGTCATCCGAAAGAGATTCCAACTCCCGCAGCAGGTCCTGGTAATCGCCGCCGGCCTGTTCGATCTCCTTCAATTCAACGGCCTTGGCCAGTTCGGCCACGGTGAATTCGCCGCTGTAAACCACTTCCAACGAGAGATCCACGCCGTAGATCTGGCGCACGCGGGAGAGCAATTGCACGGCCAGCAGGGAATGGCCGCCGCGCTCGAAAAAGTTCTCGTGCACTCCCACCGAGGTGAGGTGGAGGAGTTCGGCCCAAAGGGTGGCCAGGTCGCGCTCCAGCGGCGTCCGGGGCGGATCGGCCGGCGGAGGCGCCTGGCGCAGGGATGCCGCGCGCATCTGATCGATGATGGCCGCGGGACTGCGCAGGCCGGTGGCGATCCGCAGGTAATCCACGCGCCGCAGCGCAGCGGGTTTGGTATGGTTGGATTCGGCCTGGACGGGCGGCACGGGAGCAGACCGGCGTACACGGTAGACGATCGCCGCGGCTTCGGCGGCGGGGAGGCGAAAGACGCCATCGGCACCCGGCACACCGAGCGATTCGAGGAACAGCCGCGCCGGCTGGTTGCGCCTGGCGGGCACGAAGGGGATTTCGACGCGCGACAATCCGCGCTCGCGGGCGATGGCGCCCAGGCGCGCCACCATGCGATGCTCCACGCCGCGGCCCAGGGCGCGGCAACTGAGCAGAAAACTGTCCACCAGCAATGCGTCGCCGCGGCGGCTGAAAATGACCGCGCCGGCCAGCCCGTAGCTGCCAAAACGGTCCTTCACCTCGACCGCCAGGCACTCCGGGCCGTTGAGCGCGAGGAGTTCGGCTTCCGAGCGGCGCACCCCCGTGGCGTTCATCTGGTTGGTGCGCTGGGT
>DATJRE010000530.1:0-23085 GCA_035505095.1 Bryobacteraceae bacterium
TGAAGAAGCTGACAAAGTTGCTTTTGCCCGATCCGTTTGCGCCGATCAGGACGTTCAGCGCGCGAAGCTCGAAATTTTCCAGCCTGCGAATCGACCGGTATCCTTCGATCGTCAGCTTCTTCAGCGTGTCCGCCATTGCCCTCTCACTACTTCGCCAGCACCGGCCGCGGCCGCTCCACGCGCCACTGAACCGTGCCGGCTGCGTCGCGTTCGGTCCGGCTGATGCGCAGGTCGTTTTCGGCCAGATACTTCAGGTGCACGTAGTCGAAGGCCAGGCCCGCCGACGCCATCAGTTTCATGTAATCGCCGTGGGCGGTTTCGTCGGGAGCCTCGGTGTAGGCCGCGTCCCAGGTGACGTCGGGGTTCAGCCCGCTCACGCCGCCGCTGCCCGGCGTGGACGCTCCTCCGGCCCCGCCCGCTCCGCCCTCTCCACCGGCTCCCGCACCCGCGCCTCCCCCGCCACCGCCGCGTCCCGCCGAGCCTTTCAGCGACATGTAAATGCGGATGCCATCGACGATCGGCTGGAACATGTCGCGCGGCTGCCATCGCTGGCCGAACCGCTCGTAGCGCGCGTTCATGCGGTCTTCCAGCGGCAACAGGCCGGGCACGGCCCGCTCGGCGGCCACAATGCGGTCCTGAATGGCGAAGGCCACCTGCTTGCTATACGGGTGCTGCTCGTCGCGCAGGTAGCCCATGCTCGTGAACCAGCCGCGCGGAATCCACCAGGCGCGGCCGGTGTTGGCGCCCTGCCGGCTCTGCACCCAGCCGGTGTACTCCGAAAACGGCTGCACCCACTCGTGCGAGGGATATCCGTGCGGGTTCAGAAACGCGTCCGGCAGCCAGGCTTCAATCAACTGGCGGCGCGTGCGCGACTCCGGATAAATCGGGTCGGTCTCGCCCTGCCCTGAGGAAACGTCGGCGCTCAGCGCCCCGTGGTAGCCAGGGTGCAGCAGGTTATCCGGCGTGATCTTGTACAGATCCACCGACAACTGCGCTCCATCGGGATTGGTGATGGGGTGCAGCACCACGTTCACCTGCTTCAGCAGCGCGCGTTTGGCGGGGTCGGTCAACAGTTCCTCGCCCAGCTTGTCGATGTGGCTGGTGGACGACACTTCGTTGGCGTGCTGCCGCCCGGAATAGACGATCGACGCCTTCAGCGTAGTCTCCTTGGCCCACGAGCGCAGCCGCGCGGGCGTGGGCAGCGTCACATCCGCGGCCCAGATATTCTCCCCCAGGTAGCTGCGGCCCATCCAATACACATTCACCCCGGGAAACTGGGCGAACCGCGCCAGGATGGCCGCGTTTTCCGCGGGGCTGATCGGCTCGCTCCACTGCACAATGGGCGCGCCCGCGGCGGTGGCCAGCGGTTTCACATCGGCAATCATGGGCCGTGGCGTGGCCGGCGGCGGAACTGCAAAAGTGGCGAACTCGCGCGGCGCGGGGCTGCCCGGCTTGGCGTGCAGATCGGGCGGCAGGTCGAACTCGAACGCCATCTGCTTCAGGTGCGGGTAGGCCAGGTCGTCGCCATACACGCCGCGCGCGTGCATCTCTTCCATCCAGTGCAGCTCGCCGCGCGCCTGGGCCGCTGAGAAGATGCTGCGGTCCACCTGGTCCTGGCCCTCCACTTTCAGCCAGTCGTCATACTTGTCCTCGGCGAAATCGGCGGGCAGCAGCCAGGTCAGCCGCTCCACGCCCTCTTCCCCCGCCTTCACCCGCGCCTGGATGAGCCGCGGCGTCTCGCCGGCGATGGCGGGCAAGTTGCGCTCGCGCTTCTGGTGTTTGCCCTGCGCGTCGGTCCAGGTGAGGCGCACCAGCGGATTGGCCGCCGGCTTCCCGTAAAACTCGATGTGCACGTGGCCGTCCTTGCCATCCTCGGAGCGGTGCACGATGGGGATGATGCGCCCGGTGTAGCTGATGGCGCGCCCGGCCTCCAGGTCGCCCATCATGCTGAAGAAAACGCCCGTGGAGTAGAAGGTGTCCTCCTGCAGCGCCTCCAGTGAAGAGATGCGCTCCTTGTCCAGATCCAGGCTGTAATCCGGCTCGCTCATGTGGATGTCCAGCGTGAGGGTGTCGAACGGCGGGGCGTATTCCGGGCGCAGGTCGCCGTGGGCCTGCGCCATGATGAACTGGTAGATGCGCGGCAGCGTCTTGCTCTGGTAGTGGTCCCAGAATTCCTCGATGTCGGTCTTCACGCGCTCGTCCAGCAGCGGCTTGCCGCCGGCTTCCAGACGCACCCAGCCGGTCGAAACCTGCACCTGCTCATAGCGCGGAATCACGCCGTTGTAGGGCTGCATCACGGTGGTCACTTTGAAGTCGCGGGTGAGGATTTCCTTGCCGGCGGAGTCAAAGGCATGCACGCGGTAAGTAGGTCCGTTGGCCGGCGGCTCTTCGATTTCATTCAGCGTCACGTTGGCCAGGGGCAGGTTGAGCTTGCGCGCCAGCATCTCGTCCACGGGGTAGAGTTCCTGCACCCAGCGGGCTTCCGACTGCATCGCGCGAACGCTGGTCGAGTCCACATTCTTGGCGAAATCGATGGCGATGCGGTGCACCGGCTTTCCGGCCAGCGCAGGGGCAATCTCGTCCATCAGCCAGCTATAGCCCTGCTTGTAGGCGCAAAGCACTTCGACGGTCAAATGTTTCGGATCGGCGCCCGCCTGGGTCAGGATCTGTTCCAGTTGAGCCTGCAATTGGCGGCGTTCGTCGGCCCCCTCGCTCACCCGCGCCACCAGCTTCACCGGCTGCCCGGCGGGAATCCTGGCGCCCGTTGACGCGTGGCGCACGGCATCCAGCAGCCGCCGGCCCTCCCAGGGAATCACGATGTCTTCGGCGAAATCGGGGGCGGCCTGGTGGAAAGTCACCTCGGGCGCCCGGAAGTGCAGGTCCGGATTCTGCGCGCAGCAGCGCGTTCCGGCGTGCAGGCTGGCGGCAGCAACCGCGGCGGTGGTATGCAGGCGCTGGTCCACCAGCTCCTTCACGAAGCCGCCCAGGCGCGGGTCGGCCACATCCACGTAGACCTCGGCCTTCACGTTCCGGATGCCGGCCGGGGCGATGCTTTTGGTCCACTGGTCCAGGTGATACAGCGCCGCGGCGGCCTGTCCGGCGCTGGAGCGCAGGGTGAAAAACCGATGCAGGTCGTAGCGGATCTCTTCGAGCGAGAGATACTGTTTGCCCGGCTCCCAGAGGTTCGGAAAGTGGTTGGCCAACAGGTCGAGCGCGGCGGCGGCGCCCGGTCCATCTCCACGCGCGAGGAGGGCGGCGCGGCGGCCGAAGGCGTCGTCCACCACGCGTACTTCGCCTTCGCCGGCGGAGAGGGCGGTTTCGGATTGCGTAGCGGCCGTGTCGTTAGCGCGCAGCTTGGCCTCGGCTTCGCGCGCCAAGGCGGCGTCGCCGGCCAGCACAGCCTGCGAGCGAACGCCGGCGGCATTGGCCTCTTCGATGGGAGTGGCCAGCGGCAGGCTGATGCCGGTAGTTTCGAGTCCCATGCGCGCCGCCAGGTTGGCCATGGCGATGCCGGCCGCACCCGCGGGCACATAAAGATGCGCGTTTAGCGTGGAAGGCACGGGCATGCGCGGGGCGCCTGTGAACAGGCCGCGGCTGCTATAAAGGGTGGCCAAGTCGAGGTGCGTGGCGCCGCCCCCCGCGCCTCCCGCGGCTCCGCCCTCGGCCGCGTCGCCAGCCGCCGGATTCGCCCCCCTGCCACCGCCGCCAGCGCTCGGGGCGTTGGCCTCGGCTTTCGCACTGGTGGCGGAAACCGATGTCTCGCCCGTCACCACCACCAGCCCGTGCACCGACGCCAGCGCCGCCGTAGCCAGCGCGGATTGCAGCGCCGCTTCAGGGATCGCCGCGCTGCTCTGTAAGAAGGCCCGATGGATGCCGGCCTTGCCGTGCAGGTAGGTGACGGCGGCCAATTCGATGGTGGCGCCCGAAGCCGCGGCCCGCAGAGCGGCGGGGATGGCGGCCAGTTTTTCACCCGGTACCCGCCACTGGTAGGGAGCGCGCGCGGCGTAGCCCTCGGCCGCCGCCAGCAGGCCGGCGTCGCTATTGCCGATCACCGCCAGGTTAGCGCCCTCGGCAACCACCGCGCCTTCGTCCTTTTCCAGGCGCCCGGCCAGCGGATCCTGGGCGGCCCGGCCCACCAGGAGGCGGGGCGCACCCTCGGGCCGGTCGACCACCAGCGGCGGTGTCAGCCCGGTGGTGCCGTAGCCGAGCCGGGCAGCGAAATCGGCAGCCGCCGCGTTCTCCGTGGAGGTGGGATTTTCGGGCACCACGATCTTCCCGTTGAGGAAATCCGGCAGGCCATCGCCATTGGTATCGGCCAGCATCCAGCCGGTGGCGAAGGCATCGGCGAGCGGAGCCTCCGCCGGCTGCGGCGCCGGCGCACGCTGCGAGCGCAGCGCCAGGGCGCCGCCCACGGCCAGGAGCGCGGCGCAGGCGGCGGGAGCGAAACGGGCGCGAGAAGAGGGCATGGAGTTTATCCTACATCGGTCCGTCGGCCTGTCGCGGGGATCTGTGGGATTCCGATGCCCTCGCGGGGGTCCTTCGCCATGTTGCGGCGCTTGGTCGGTGTGTCGCGGCGATTCGTTGCCCGCTCACTGTGGCTCCGTCGGCCTATCGTGGGATCCGTCGCCCTGCCGTGGGACTCCGCCGGCCTATCGCGGCACTCCGTCGCCTGTCGCGGGGTTCCCTCGCGCCCTCGCGGTGGCTCCGCCGGCCCCCGCGGGGTATAACAGTTCCTATGACCCGATTTGCCTTCCTGTTGCTGCTTGCCGCGGCGGCTCTCCCGGCGGCCGACGTCAACACCTTCTCCATCGTGGGCTATGACCCCTCGAACGGCGATTGCGGCGTCACGGTGGCCTCGCGGTATTTCGCCGTGGGGTCGGTGGTGCCCTGGGCCGAAGCCGGGGTGGGCTGCATCGCCACACAGGCCAACGTCAACGTGGGCTACGGGCCGCGCGGGCTGGAACTGCTGCGCCAGGGGCTGACCGCCAAAGAAGTTCTGGCGAAGCTGCTGGCGGAGGACAAGTTTCCACCCACCGACGGGCGGCAAGTAGCCATCATCGACGCCAAGGGAAATATCGCCACTTACACCGGGCCGCATGCGCCGGACTGGCATGGCGACCGGCAGGGCAAGACGTGGTCGGCGCAGGGCAATATTCTGGTGGGGCCGCAGGTGGTCGAGGCCATGGGCCGCGCCTTCGATGCCACCCAGGGCGAGCTGGCCGAGAAGCTCTTCGCCGCGTTGAAGGCCGGCGACGACGCGGGTGGCGACGCGCGCGGCAAGCAATCGGCCTCCATGCTGATCGTGCGCAAAGGCGGCGGGCGCAATATCAACAACGACCGCTACGTTTACATCAACGTGGATGACAACCCGGCGCCCATCCCCGAGCTGCGCCGTCTGCTGAACATCAACCTGGGGCTGCTTTGGCAGGAACAGGCCGGGCGCCTGCGGCAGGCGGGCAAGCCGCAGGAAGCGCGCGACGCCACCGAAAAGGTCGCCCGTTATATGCCCTCCGGCAATGCGTTCGTGAGCCTGGGAGTGGCGGATTACGGTCTGGGCAACAAGCCCGCGGCGCTGGCGGATTTCCGCAAGGCGCTGGAGCTGGACCCCAACGTGCGCCGCCAGTTCGAGGCCCGACCGGCGGCAGCGAATCCGGCAGCGAATCCGGCAACGGCAGGTCGCGGCGGCCGCGGCGGGCAGCGTCTGCGGGCGATCCTGGAGGACCAGGAGTTTCTGAAGCAGCTTTTCCCGGACCGGTAGCACTGCTGTACGCCGGCACGCCGCACAGCCTCGAATTCGCCAGCGCGGCCTCTATAGACCGGTTCAGCCCCCCGCCGCGGGATCGGCGGGCCGACCAGAGCGGGACTGCCGTTCGGCGTAGCTGCCGTGCCACTTGTGGATCCCTCTGGCAAACCCTGCCTGCTGGTAAGATAGCCGGGTTGGAGGACCCACCCACTTGCCCACACTCATTCAGGCGCCCACCCGCATTGCGCCCGCCGGGAATAAGCCCAAACTAATCGACGAATACATTGGCCAGGTGAACTCGCAAACCGCAGCCGCCAGCATCGCCCACATGCACAGCCCCAGCGGCTGGCAGGAACCGGGACAAACGCCCGAATTCGACGAGTTTACAGTGGTCCTGGGCGGCATGCTCCGCGTGGAGCACGCAGGCGGGGCCATGGACGTCCGGGCAGGACAAGCCGTTATTGCCCATCGCGGCGAGTGGATTCGATACAGCACCCCCGGCCCCGAAGGCGCCGAATACGTGGCCGTGTGCATCCCGGCGTTTTCCCCCGGAACGGTGCACCGCGACGAATAGGTCTACTGAGCCAGATCCCGCATCAAGCCGTTGGCGCCACGCGTCCGGAACTCGTACCGCTCGATGCGCACCGCCGCCATATTGTCCTCCGAGCGCACCACGCGCCCCGTGGCCACGAACTTCAGGGGACAGGTGCCCCCCAAACGGGCCGGCCAGTTCACCGCCAACTCCACCATCCGCCCCATCGGCAACTTCTCTTCCGTGGTGAAGAGAATTCCTCCGCTGCCAATGTTGAGCGTCGTTCCAGTCCCGACGGTTTTTGGACTTCTAGCCTGAATGATCCGGTACTTGACCTCCTCACGTACCGGATAGCGGCTGGTTCCCCGACGGTCCGTACCGCTTCCGATGTTTGTTGTCATGTCCCGTACGCCTGCTTGCATGTCACCTTATCGTGCGAGATTGGCATCTTTGGAACAATAGACCGAAAGCATCAAAAAGGCCCCCTACGGACTGGTACTTTTGTACCGGCGGTCGGGTGATATCCCGTAGACACCGCACATAAGCTATCACACAAAAGGACCAAGGTAAATGAGAAGTACATGTCAACCGACCGAATTTCAGGTTAAGTGGCGATTTTCGGCCTATCTTCATGCATCCTTAATGTGCGCCGGGGTACTATTGGTCCCGCAGGGCGTTCATGGGGTCGAGGCGGGAGGCTCGCCGCGCCGGAACCAGGCACGCCAGAAATCCTGCAACGCCCAGGACCGTGACCACCCCGAGGATCGACAGCGGATCGGTCACCGGAACCTGGAACACCTCGCTCCGCAGAATCCGCCCGAGCAGAAACGTCCCCGCGAGGCCGGTGAGTGTACCGGCCAGCACCAGCCTGCCGCCGGCCGCCAGCATCAGGCGCAGCACCACCTTCCGCTCGGCCCCCAGCGCCATGCGAATCCCGATTTCGTGGGTGCGCGTCGCCACGCTGTAGGAGAGCAGGCTGAAAATGCCGGCCGCGCCTAAAGCCAGTCCCAGAAATCCGAAAAAGCTGAACAGCGCCACGTTGAAGCGCGGCTGGACGGTCGCCTGGCCCATCACCTCTTCTAGGGTAATAGGCCGGCCCAGGGGCAAATCCTTATCCGCATCGCGCACCACCCGCCGTACGGCATTCAGCAGCAGCATGGGATCCCCGCGCGTCCGCACCGCCAGGGTTCGCCCGGTGGGAGCGGCCAAAGTGTAGGGAATAAAGACCGCCGGCAGCGGCGGCCGGGCTGGGCCGTCGTTGCGGGTATTGCCCAGGACCCCGACCACCGTGAACACGCCGTCGGAGGCGCCCGGCGCCACCGGTATTCCCAGGGGCTGGGTCAGCAGTCCGAGCCGGATGCGCCCGCCCACGGCGCCTTCCCGGGCCGTCCACAGTTTGGCCGCCGCCTGGTTGACCAGGGCGACGTGGTCGGCATGCGCCATCTCCTGGTCGGTGAAGGCGCGGCCGGAGAGCAGCGGGATGCCCAGCGTCCGCTGGTATTCCGGGCTGATCAGGCCGACCAGGATGCTGTGCCCGCCGGCCTGGGGCTGGCCTTCGATGGAGTAATCGGATTGCGGGCCGCCGAAGGGCAGGCCGCCATTGCCGATCGCGGCGGCCTGCGCTCCCGGAATGGCGCGCACCTGTTCCAGAACCTGCCGGGCAAACGTGACCCGCCGCTCATAGGTCGGGTATCGGCCGGCCGGCAATTGCAGCCCCACCATGAGAACCCGGTCGGGCTGGAAGCCGAGGTCCACGTGCTGCAGGTTTTCGAATCCGCGGATGGTCAGGCTGGCGCCCATCAGCAGGATCACCGAAAGCGCCACCGCGGCCACCACCAGCAGGCGCCGGGTTCGCGAGCCCGCCGAGGTCAGGCCGGTGCCGCGGGCGGAATCCTTGAGCGTCTCCACCAGATCCAGGCGCGAGCATTGGAGCGCGGGGACCAGGCCGAAGAGAATTCCGGTGGCCAGCGATATCCCCAGGGAGAACCACAGCACCAGGCCGTTCACCGTGATGCGCGCCTCGTTGGGGACGTAGAAGACCGGCATCAGGTATTCGATGGCGCGGGTGATGGCCTTCGCCAGCAACACTCCCAGCGCGCCCCCGGCCAGCCCCAGAATCATGTTTTCGGTAAGCAGTTGGACCACCACACGGGCGCGCGTGGCGCCTACGGACAGGCGCAGGGCGATTTCCTTGGCACGGGCCGTGGCGCGCGTGGTCTGCAGGTTGGCCACGTTGGCGCAGGCGATCAGCAGCAGAAAGCCCACCGCGCCAAACAGCAGCCGCAGGCTGGACTCCATTTCGCCCGAAGCCACCGTGATGTCCATATAATTGGTGAGCTTGGCGAGGAAGCCGTCTTTGGGAAAGTTGCCCGGGTGATCGTGCGCCAGGCGCTGTTCCAGGGCGGCGTATTGCTGCTCGGCGGCGGCTTTGGAAACGCCCGGCTTCAGGCGCAGGATGGGGAAGACGAAAGGGTCGGCGTGCAGGTCCAGCGCCAGCGGCAGCCAGCCGCCATCGCTGGTCCACCAGCCGAACCGCGGCGGCATCACGCCGATGACAGTAAGCGGCAGGTCGTTCAGCACAATAGTTTTGCCGAGGGCATCGGGGCTGGCGTCGAACAGCCGCTGCCAGGCCTGGTAGCTGAGCACCACCACCGGTTCCGGCTGCCCGCCGGGTGAAACGTCGGAGGGAAGGATGGTGCGGCCGAGGACCGGAGCCACGCCCAGGAACTGAAAGGCATTGGCGGTGACGCTGATGGCGGTGAAGTTTTCGGGGGCGCGGCCGCCGGTGAGAAGTTGCGTGGCGGGCGACGTGGCCATCGCCATCGAGACAGCCGGCAATTTAGCGATTTCCAGGTACTCGCTGAGGTGGCAGTTGGGTCGTACGCTGTTGGGGTCTTTGGCGTCCTGGATGCCGGGCGCCCAGATTTCATTCGGCCGGGCATACGGGTACGGCGAGATCAGGACTCCGTCGACCACGCTGAAAATAGCCGTGGTGGCGCCGATCCCCAGCGCCAGTGAGAGCAGTGCGACCACGGTGAGGCCGGGGCTTTTCCGCAGCATGCGGATCCCAAAACGCAGATCGTGCAGAAAGGTTTCGAGCCAGTTCGGGGGATTCATCCGGTCAGTCTCCTCGCGCGCAGGATTCGGCAGGCCCCCATGTTACCCCATAGACGCTCCGCGGGAAGAAGGGATAGGCCGCTGGGGCGTGCCCCCTGGGCCCGGAGTTCACGGAGGAAGCGCGTCTCCGCGGTGAACCCAGACCCCGCGCTGCGTTTTGCAGAGGGAACAACGCCAAAGCGATGCCTTCGACCTCAAACCGACGAGGCGGGTAGAGGCGGCCTTCGTAGATCTCTCGCCAAGCCGCCAAGGTGCCAAGAACGCACCGCCAGGCGAGGCCCGGAGACGCGGAGAAAACAGCGAAAACCTTGATTTTCTCTTGGTTTTCTCTCGGTTTTCTCCGCGCTTTCTCCGTGAACTCCGCGTCTCCGCGGTGAATCCAGACCCCGCCCTGCCCTATGACGCTCCCCCGAACCATTTCTTCCATGCGCCCTGGTTTTCTCTTGGTTTTCTCCGCGCTTTCTCCGTGAACTCCGCGTCTCCGCGGTGAATCCAGACCCCGCCCTGCCCAATGACGCTCCGCCCAGCTATTTCTTCCATGCGCCTTGATTTTCTCTCGGTTTTCTCCGCGCTTCCTCCGTGAACTCCGCGTCTCCGCGGTGAATCCAGACCCCGCCCTGCCCTATGACGCTCCCCCGAACCATTTCTTCCAGGCCCCGCGTTTTTCTTCGCGGACGCCCAACACCTTACGCAGCGGCGCCAGTTCCGCCTCCGGCAGCGGTTGCAACCCGCGCAGCAGGTGGATTACCTCGGCCATCCGGCAGAAGTGATCGATGCAGTGCCAGCAGGCGCCGACGTGGCGCTCGATCTGCTCGCGGGTGCGCCAGGTGCTGCGGCCATCCAACATGTCGAGGAAGGTTTTGGAGGGCAGGCAATCCTCAGTGTGAGCCGCGGCGGCCGCCTGTCCCAGGGCCGGTCCATTCTCCGCCAGCAAAGTGCGGCTCCAGGTGTCCACAGCGCTGCGCAACAGCTCCGCCGCGCGCCCGCGGATCTTCTCCACGGTCGCGGGAGCCATGCGCAGCATCGCCCCGGTTTCGGGCGGACCGTAGCCCATAGCTTCCAGCCAGGCAGCCTGTTTTTCCACCATGGTCAACGGCTGGAAGGCGGCGGCCACGGTTTCCAGATCAAGCGGCATCGGCGGCGCGGGCAGCGCCAATCCGGCCACCACCGTCTGGCGTAGTTCGCCCACAAACCAACGCTCCGGCGACGGCTCCAGGCTGGCGAAGAGTTTCGATTCGGGCTGGCGCAACCCGGCCAGCACCTCTTCTACCGCAGGGGCCTGCGCGCCCCCGTAATGCGCCAGCAGCTTGCGGACCACCGGAACGTAGTTGGCGAGGAAATACGACCAGCCTTCCGGCCGGTCGGCCCGGCAATCGCGAACCATCTCGTAGCAGGTATAGACCATCCACTTCGATTGTATGCGGTGCGCGCGGGCTAGACTGGGACATGTCGCAAGTCAAAATTTTCGGCCTTCGCCAGCACCTGGCGCCGCTGATCCCGAAAGTCTCCGAGGTGATTCACGCGTGCGTGATGGAGGCGCTCGAATACCCCGCGGACAAGCGCGCGCACCGCTTCTTCCCCTTGCCGGAGGGCGAGTTTTTCTACCCCGCGGGCCGCTCGCCGCGCTACACCATTCTGGAATTCAGCATGTTCGAGGGGCGCAGCGTGGCAGCCAAGAAGAAATTGATCCGGCTGTTGTTTGCACGCTTCGAAGCAGAGCTGGGCCTGGCGCCCGCCGACCTGGAGATCACCATCTTCGAAACCCCCAAACACAACTGGGGCTTCCGCGGCTTGCCGGGCGACGAGCACGCCCTGAATTACAAGGTCGAGGTGTAAGGGCGGCTAAACTCCCACGCCCCGCCGCGGGCGATTCTTGCGCACGTTGAGGGTGTCCTGCTGCGGCTCGCCATCCAGTTCGATCGCCAGCGTGGTGACCGGCTCGTCGGGCGCTTTCAATGGCAGCCCCGTGAAGCGCACGCGAAACTCCTCCTGGTTGAACTTCACCGCCTGACCGGTGGCCAGCAGGCGCGCGGATTTCACCTGGTTTTTCAGGCCGGCCAGGGCTACCGTTTCGCCGGGCCAGAAATGCACGTGCATGTAGAGCGTGTTGCCATCGCGCGAGAAGCTGGCAAAGTTGGAACGGCTGGGCTGGCAGAGGTCGGTCTTGTAAATCGACGTGCCGTTGCGGTCCATCCACTTGCCCACCGAGGTCAGGATGCGCACGGACTCCTCGGGAATCGATCCATCCGGTTTGGGGCCGATATTCAGCAGGTAATTGCCAGTCCCGTGAGCGCAGGTCACCAGGTTGCGCACGATGGTCTTGGGAGTCTTCCAGTTATCGTCGGCGGCCTGGTAACCCCAACTGTCGTTCATGGTCATGCAGGATTCCCAGGCCCGCTTTTCCGCCTGGATGCGCTGCTCGGGAGTGGCGAAGTCGCCGTCCAGGCCATTGCGGTTGTTGACGATGATGTCGGGCTGAAGCTGGAACACCATGGCGTTCATCTTCTCCGACTCCCAGCCCTCCTTGGTGAGCGGCCAGCTTACGTCGTACCACAGCACATCGATCTTGCCGTAATTGGTGAGCAGCTCGCGCACGTGGCCGTGGATGTAGTCCACGAAGCGGCGGCGGGCGGCCTCATCGGTGGCACAGCGGGCGCCATCGGGGTGATGCCAGTCCATCAGGGAATAGTAGAAGCCCACGCGCATGCCCTCGGCGCGGGCGGCCTCCACGTACTCGTGCACCAGGTCGCGGCCGGGACCCTGCTGCGGCGCGCAATAATTGGTTTGCTTGGTGGAGAAGTTGCAGAAGCCCTCGTGATGCTTAGTGGTCATCACCATGTATTTCTGGCCGGCCAGTTTGGCCAGGCGGGCCCAGTCGCGGGCGGCATTGGGCTTGGGCTTGAAGCGCTTGGCGAGTTGCTCGTATTCGGCCACCGGAATGCCTTCGTTTTCCATCACCCACTCGTGGCGGCCCAGCACGCTGTAGAGGCCCCAGTGGATGAACATGCCGAAGCGGGCTTCGTGCCACCACTTCATGCGCCGTTCCCGGTCACTGGCATCGCCGGCGGCAGTGGCAGTCCAGGTGTTGGCAGCGGCCACCGCGCCGGCCGCCACCCACCGCAAAGAATCGCGTCGCGTCATAATTTGGCTCCTGAGGGCCCCAGCATATCACGGCTGGTTTAGCGGTAAAAGGCCGGTGGAACTGAGAGGCGGCGTGAGCGCCAGGCGGAAGGTGAACCCGCGGGCGGCGGCGCTGCGCGCCGGACTATCTTCAGTTGATGAGCGGGCGTGGCCGTTTGGAAAACCGGGCGCTGTCCGAGGAATGAAGCGCCATGACCGGGCTCACAACTGGGCAAGAATGATCGGAACCCGGTCTGGTCGGCTGAGGACAGCAATACTTATTACGCGTCAATCTTGGTGGGCGGCGGAGCGCAGCCGTTGTGGCGCGGCAAAGAGATCTTCTATGTCCCGCCGGATGGGAAGCTGATGACCGTCGTAAAGGCCGCGGATGGCGTGCGCGTGGGCACGGCCACCGCTGACGGTGGGTGCTGAATTGGGAGAAGTTCACGCCGTGATCTCCCGAAAAGTCAGTTTCCGGAATGCCGTTTCACAGCCCCTGGGAAAAAGCCGCCCCGGTCTCCCACTGTGAAACAATGGTTCGCACGATGACGCTATGGATTGCCGCCCTGGCCGTGGCCGCTCAAGTATCCAGTCTTGCAGCCCAGGTATCCAGCTTCGAAGTAGCTTCGGTCAAACCGGTCAATCCTCAAGTGGGTCCGCACGTGGTGTCGCTGATCGTCAATCACGGGAGACTGAATATCGAAGCCGCCGAACTCAGGCAGATCGTAGGCCTGGCCTATGCGGTTCAGCGCGTCCGTGTTCAGGGGGGACCAGGATGGGCCGATTCAGATCAATTCGATATTGTCGCAAAGGCCAACAGCCCAGACGCGACACGGGATGAGATTCGGAGTATGCTGCAGACGCTTCTGGCGGAGCGGTTTAAGCTGATCGTGCATCGCGAGACGAAGCAGGTCCCCGCGTACTCTCTGGTACTCGCAAGGAGCGGGTCGAAACTCAAGGAAGCTGCCCAGAATAGGAAAAGCGGAATGGCTAATACCGTAAGTTCCACCGGCGAACAACTGACGGTCTTTGAATCGTCGCCCCTCAGAATTCTAGTGAACATGCTAGCCAACACGCTGGGCGGTCCGGTGGTGGATAAAACGGGACTCGACAAGCTCTACGATTACACCTTTCAATGGCCGAATGCCGATTCCTCCCTATTCGCTTCGCTGGAGCAGCTAGGGTTGAAACTGGAGGCGAAGAAGGAGCCTGTTGAGGTCCTCGTGATGGATCGTGCAGAACACCCTTCGGCAAATTAGTTCTTGGTGTTCTTGTGGTTTATCGCTCCCCTCACGCTCACTTACTCCACTCTTCCTTTCGTCGCGTTTTTGGACCGTTCTCCGGCAGCCTGCTTTTGGCTCCGGAGCGAGAGATCGTTGGAGCAGCGAAGGACCAGCGGAGGAAGGTGTCACGGCCATGTGCGAAGTCCGGCGTTCAAGACACCCTTTCTGAACACCGGGCTTCGGATTCCCATCCTTCCCGCTGTTCCTCCGCTGCTCTAGCGGATGCCCTCGCCCCAAAACCAACTTCCGCCGCGTACAGGCGCGCCAGGTCGAGCTGCTGAAGGTGCCAATCCGGGACCATGGATGGGGCATGGGTCTCGCTGGCGGGTCCGCTCGCAGCGGATGGCCGCCGCCGCGGCTCCGCTCCGCCCACGCCGCCCCTACGCTCCATCACCGTGATGAATTCGAACAGCCGTTCTCAAAAGCGGACACCCCGAAGCGGTTGCCGCCGGTCAAGCCCCACGTTCTCTATGAGATTGGTGGAATTGGAATTGCACCTCCGGACTGTCCGCTAAGAGCAAGTATGCCCACGAAATTCAACCATACTCATCGGAAGTACACCGCATGCAGTGTCCTGCTGGCGATCAGCGCCGCGGGTTCGGCGGCCTTTGCGCAGTCCGAGGTCTCCATCCAAAGTCCTCCGCCGCCGCCCGTGGTGGGGTGGTTGGTGAAACCGTTTCACGTGGAAAAGCGCATCGTTGCGCCGGCCAGGCTGACCAATTCCCCTCGCCTGCAGGAGCTGGTGCGCGGCGGCAACCTGTACCTTTCGGTGCAGGATGTGATTGCCCTGGTGCTGGAGAACAATCTCGACATCGCCGTGCAGCGCTACACTCCGCTTCTGTCTCGGGAAGTGGAGCGCCGCGCGGACGCCGGCCAGTATCTGCGCGACGTGTCTACGCCGATTGCCGCCGGTCCCACCAGCGTGAGCACGGCCGGAGTAAGCGGCAACGCCAACGGCCTGGTGGGCGGCAGCGGATTTAATGCCGGCGGCAGCATCATCACGCAAGTGGGTCCCGGCCTGCCCAACCTGGACCCGTCGATCGGCCTGTATTTCCAGGTCGGCCATTACTCCACACCCGAAAGCAACGCCGTGCTCAACGCCACCGAAGCGCTGGTCACCAATTCCCGCACCTTCCAGGCCAGTTACAACCAATCCTTCATCACCGGCACCTCTTTAAACGCCAGCTTTTATGAGAACCGGCTCTTATACGAAAATGGCGCCGCTCCGCTGCTGGAGAATCCAGTGCTTTCGGGCCAGGTGGATATCAACGTCACCCAGCCGCTGTTACAAGGCTTCAGCTTTGCGGTCAACAAACGCGACATCCTGGTGGCCCGCAATACTTCCCAAGTCAATGACCTGCAAGTCAAGCTTCAGGTGGAGACCACCGTGGCGGCGGTGCTGAACCTCTACTGGGACCTGGTGAGCTTCAACGACGCCGTGCACATTAAGGAGAAAGCGCTGGCTGCCGCCGAGGAGCTTTACGAAGGCAACAAGAAGCAGAATGAGATCGGCGCCATGGCCGGCATTGAAGTGACCCGCGCGGCGGCGGGGGTTTCCTCCAGTAAGGAAGACCTGCTGATCGCGCAGACCAATGTCCAGCAGCAGGAAATCGTCCTCAAGAACGCCCTCACCCGCAATGTCACCGAAAACACCTGGCTGGACACGGTACACATCGTGCCGTTGGATCATTACGAGATTCCCAAAACCGAAGAGGTTCGCCCGGTGCAGGATCTGATCCAGGAAGCCCTTGCCGACCGGGTGGAGATTGCGCAGGCCAAAATCAACCTGAATAGCCAGCAGATCATGACCAAGGGCACCAGGAATGCACTGTTGCCCAGCCTCTCCGCCTTCGCCGATGTCAACAACGTAGGTTTGGCCGGACCGCTGAACCCTATCTACAACGGCTGTTGCGGTCTGCCCGGCGGCTTTTTCGTCGGCAACACCGGCACGCTCCTATCGCAGATCGTGGATCGGAATTTCCCCAATTATTCGGCCGGCTTGTCCTTCAATATTCCCATCCGGAATCGCGTGGCTCAGGCGGATTACGTTACCGACCAACTGCAGCTTCGCCAGCGCGAACTGCAGAATCAGCGGGCCATCAACCAGGTACGCGTCGATGTGAAGACCGCCGTGATCGGCCTTCAACAGGCGCGTGCGCGTTATGACACCGCCGTGGAAACGCGCCAACTGGCGGAGCAAAGCCTGGATGCCGAGCAGAAGCGTTTTCAGAACGGCGTGTCTACGGTGGCGCTGGTGATCCAGGCACAAAAGGACCTGGCCACTGACCAGGATGCCGAAGTGCAGGCGATGGCCAATTATACGCACGCCAAAATCTTCTTCGATTCGGCCCTGGGCCGCACCCTGGAGGTCAATCACATCTCGATGAAAGAAGCCCTGGACGGGCGCGTGGAGCGGCAATCGTTCCTTCCCGCCAATCTTCCTCCGGCGAACCCGATGGAGGTGCAGCGATGAACCGGCCAAACTGGCGTATGGCGGCTGCGTTTTGGGCCGCCGCGACGCTGCCCGCCTATGGGCAACAGCAGCCCTTCGTGGAGAGGCCGACGATGATCGGGCCCATCCGATCGTATATGGCGCCAACGATTCCGGGCGTGCGGATGACCAATTCGGACCGCCTCTACAGCCTGATCCGCGCGGGCAATTTGTACCTCAGCCTCGAGGACGCCCTGGCCCTGGCGATTGAAAACAACCTGAACCTGGAGATCGACCGCTACGGACCATTGTTGCAAGCCTCGGCGTTGGAACGCGCCAAAGGAGGAGGTCCGTTTCGCGGCGTTCCCCGCAGCAACACCGTGATTGCGAGCGTGGACAGCGGATTAGGCGTGGCCGGCAGTACCCTCGCCGCCGGATTAACCACAGGCAGCAGCGGCGGTGGAGGAGGCAGCGGGACCAACACGGTGATCCAGCAGGTCGGCATCATCGCTCCGAACTTCGATGCCGTGATGCAGGGCGCCGAAAGCTTTTCCCACCTCACCACTCCGTATGCCAACACGGTGGTGGCGCAAACCGAGTCGTTGATCCAGAGCCAGCGTGTCTACAGCAATCTGGTGCAGCAGGGCCTGGTGACCGGCGGAATCGTGCAAGTGAGCAGTTACGAGCAGTACCTGAAAGAGAATGCACCCAGCGACGTGTTGGAGCCGCAAATGGGATCTAACGTGGCGCTCGTCTATTACCAGCCGTGGTTGCAACAGTTCGGTATTCATTTGAACGATTACCAGATCCGCATCGCGCGGATCAACGCCGATGCGTCGCGCGAAGCCTTTCGGGCGCAGTTGGTCGACCTGGTGGCGAGCGTGTCGAATTCCTACTGGGATTATGTGAATTCCCGCGATGAGCTGAAGCTGCGGCAGCGGGCCTTCGCAATCACCCAAAAGTTCCGCGACGATACCCGTTACGAAATCTCATTGGGAGCGCTGGCGGGTGTGGAACTGCCGCGCGCGGAGGCCGAAGTGGCCAGCCGCCGCCAGGATCTCGCGATTGCCCAGGCCACCATGCGGCAGCGCTCCACGACTCTGAAGGAAGCCCTGAGCCACACCGAAGACCCGGCCCTCGAAGCCGCCGAAATCATCCCCCTGGATCACATTGAAGTACCCGAGGTGGAGGAACCGTTGCCTGCGTTGCGCCAACTCTTGACCAATGCCATGGAGAAGCGGCCCGATGTGGCGATGGCCAGGTTCAGGGACCAGACCGATGAGATCAGCTTGTTGGGAACCACCAATCCGCTGCTCCCGACCCTCTATACCGTGCTCCGGACGTATGATCGCGGTGTGGCTGGAACGCCGCAGGCCTCCGGCGGCCAGGCCCCTCCCGGCTTCGTGGGGCAATATGGAACCGCACTCGGCCAGATCTTCCGCCGCGATTTCGGCAACGAATCCGCCGCCATTTCCTTTTCCGCCCCCATAGGAAACCGGGCCGCCCAGGGCGATTACGGCATCGACCAGTTGAAGTACCGGCAGGGGCAGTTGCAGAGCCAGCGCGATAATAATCAGATCCTGGTGGAAATCTCCAGCGGCGTGATCGCCCTGCGGCAGGCGCGGGCGCGCTATGAGACGGCTCGCGAATCCCGCGTGTTGCAGGAGCAACTGCTGGCCGCCGAGCAGCAGAAGTCCTATGGGACGGCCACCTTCAACTACATCATGATCGACCAGCGGGCGCTGATCGCGGCGCAGCTTGCCGAATTGGCCGCCACCAGCGCCTATGCCCGCACCCGCGTGATGCTCGACCAGACCCTGGGCCAGACCCTGGAAAAGAACCGCATCACCCTCGAAGAGGGCTTGAACGGGCGCGTCAACCGGTCCTCGCGGATTCCGGATGTGCCGCCCGCCCGGCCCGTCCCAGCAGGGCCAGCGCCGGCCGGAACGCCGGGCAAGGCCGCCGACAAGCCCGCCGGCAAATAGCGCGCCGGAAGGCGCCCGCTCCCAGGCTATCGTTAGGGAGTGAGCTATCGCGCGATTGTCTTCGACCTGGGGAAGGTGCTGGTGCACTTCGATTTTCAGCTTGGGTACCGCGCCCTGGAAGGCCGCTGCCCGTATCCGGCCGCGGAGATCCGGCGGCGGCTGGCGGCCGGCGGGCTGGTGGAGCGCTTCGAGACCGGCCTCATCCAGCCGCGCGATTTCGTCCGCCGCATTTCGGAGGCTCTCAGCCTGAGCGTGAGCTACGAGGAGTTTTGCGCCATCTGGAGCTGCATCTTCCGCCATACCCTGGTGCCCGAGAGCCTCCTGGTGGGGCTGGCTCAACGCTACCGCCTGCTGCTGCTGTCCAATACCAACGCCATTCACTTCGAATCCATTCGCCGGAATTACCCGCTGCTGCGGCACTTTCACGGGCTGGTTCTGTCGTACGAGGTGAAGGCCATGAAGCCCCAGCCGGAGATTTACCAGGCCGCCCTGGCCCTGGCGGGCTGCCGCCCCGAAGAGTGCTTTTACACCGACGATATCGAGGAGTATGTGGAGGCGGCGCGGCGCCTGGGAATCGACGCCGTGCAGTTCCAATCGAGCCAACAGTTGCAGCGCGAGATGGCCGCGCGGGGAATCGAGTGGGAGTGAAGCTTGCGCCGCCGGGTAACAAAAAGCCGGGTAACAAAAAAGCCGGGCGTTACGAGAACGCCCGGCAGGAGCAACTTATAACCCGCTCGGAGGTTCGGGTTACAAGAGTGGAGGAGACATTGTAAGACTTAGGCCAGTAACCCGCCGTGACCCAGGCAGGCAATCTCCCAGCCGGTCATATGATACCGGGCCAGCAGCGGAGGCAGAACCAGGTCAACCACATTCGGCTTCGCCGAGCGGAAGCAGCCGGGAGCCGACAGCACGGGCGTCTCGTCCTTATAGGAGAGTAACAATAAGTTACCCGGCTCCACGGGCGCCAGGAAGCGTTCCACCATCCCGCCGATGCGCATCATCGCCTGGCCGATCACATCCTCGGGACCAGCCGGCGCCGTGGTAGACGCTACCATGACCACGCAGGGCTTCGATCGCAAGAGATGTTGCAGGCAGCGGGACACGGAATTCTCATCTTCCGTGCAAGCTAATACGAAATTCGCGTTCACGCCGAACCGCTCCAGGCGCTGGCGCATGATGTTCTCGAAAAGCTGGCGGGCACGCTCGCCGCTAATGGGGTCAGTGTAGAGAATTCCTACACTCGGCGTCCGGATCGGCCGCGCCTGCAGAATCGGCCCGCGCTCTTTCAGAATTCCGATCACCGCATCCAACTGATCTTTGGCCACCGCGAACGGCGCGCTTTTCACCGTGGCGATGCGCTGTCCGGCCACCGCATGGCTGAAGTTCAAGGCGGTGGCGATGACCACGCTGGAGGTGCAATTGATCTGTTTGAGCAGTTCGTCATCCACCAGCACACAGCAGTTTTCCGTGGCCAGCAGGTTAGCGCGCCCGCCCGCCGCCAGGCGGATTTCGAAGCTGCCGCAGCCCATTTCGGTGGCTACGCGGCAAACCGCGTCGTCTTCGCCGACCTCTCCGTCCTCCAGTTCGGTGACCCAGATGGTCTCCATGCCTTCCGACTCTAGTACGCGGACGTCTTCGTCGCTGATAATGTGACCTTTGGCCAACAACTTTTTCCCGCCGGGCCGGAAAACGGTGCAGCAAAGGACCCTTCCAGTTGAAGATTTCACGTCAACTGTCTGTGCTCTCATGTGTGCCTCACAAGGAAGATTAGGATCACTGTTTAAGGCTTTTTCATCCTTAAAGGTGATTCTATATCGAAAGTCGGCGAGTTTCGTCGAGTTTCTCGGCGGTCTTTTGCGGGGATGGGAGGATGACCCTACTTTGGGGGTATCTGGCTAAGTGGAACGGGTGTAGGGATTTGAATTAATTGGTCGTCGGGTCCGGGGGTCGCCTGCTGCCAAAGCTGCGGAACCGTTTCCGGCCAGTGCTGGCGCCGCAGGATCCGCAGTACCGCCACCTCATCGCAGGCCTGAAACTTAGGGCAGCGCAGGCAATCCTTCCAGGCTTTCAGCGGAAGCATGCCCCGCTCCACTTCCTGGAAGTTGACCCTGTTGAAAAATCCTACAACATAGGTGAAGGCAAAGACCGCATCCAGTTCGTAAGCTTCGGCTTCTTCCACTAATGCCTCCACCAGCCGGCGCCCCACCCCTTTCGTCTTGGCGTTCTCGTGAACGGCCAGCGAGCGGATCTCGCCAAACGTAGGGCTGTAAAAGTGCAGCGCGCCGCAGCCCAGTAACTGGTCCCCCTGCATGACTACCGTAAAGTCGCGGATGGCCTCGGACATTTCGAACTCGGTACGCGGCAGCATCACGCCCTTGGCGGCGTAGCCGTTGATCAGGTCCAGGATCGGCCGGATATCGTGCATGCGCGCCTTGCGGACCGAGAGCCGCGCCCCGGGCGCCGCCGCTTCCTCAAAGGCATCTTCGCGTACGCTGCTGATCATGCCAACCCTCCATCCGGCTCCAGGCGGGTGCCCAGTTCCTCACCCGCCAGAATCCGTTCCAGGACCCCATCCGCCGCTCCCGGCGCAATGCGCACCTGCGCCACCCCGCCCTCCAGCGCCGCCAATGCGGCGTTCAGCTTGGCCTGCATCCCCCCGGTAGCCACGTTTTCGGCAATCAGGGCGCGGCTTTGGCTGGCCGAAATCACCGGGCAGAGCCGCTTCTGGGCGTCCAGGACGCCCTCCACGTCGGTGAGGAAAATCAACTGGCCGGCGCCGAACGCAGCCGCGCAGGCTACCGCCATCTGGTCGGCATTGACGTTGAAGATGCGCCCATCCCGGCTGCCGGCCACGCACGCCACCACCGGCAGATATCCATGAGCCGTAAGGAGTTCCAGCAATTCGGGATTCGACCGCGTGACGCGCCCCACGGCGCCCAGGGCCGGGTCCATCTGCTCCGCCTCCACCAGCAGGGCGTCGATGCCGGAAAGCCCCACAGCCGGCGCTCCGGCGCGGTTCAGGCTGGCCACCAGCTCGTGATTTACGCTGCCGGCGAAGACCTTCAACACGGCGTCCACGGTTTCCGGAGTGGTCACCCGCAGGCCATTCACGAAGCGGCTTTCGATGCCGCGCTCGGCCAGGAAGCGGGTCATCTGCCTGCCGCCGCCATGCACCACCACCAGCTCGGCGCCCTGCGCCCGGGCGTGGGCGATCTGCGCGGCCAAGGCATCGCGCGAGGCCGGCGCATCCAGCAGCGTGCCGCCGAGTTTCACCAGAACCCTCACTGCGGCGCCCTCACAGCAGAGCCTCGGTTTCGGGATACCCCAGCAGCAGGTTCATGTTCTGGACCGCCTGTCCCGCCGCGCCTTTCACCAGGTTGTCGATGGCGCTTACCACCACCCCCCGGCCGGTGCGGGCGTCCAGGGTAACGCCGATGTCGCAGAAATTGGTGCGCGCCACGCCGCGCAGGTCGGGGAGGTGGCCAGGGTTGTAGAGCCGCACGAAGGGTTCGCCGGAGTAGCGGCGCTCGTAGAGGTCCACCAGGTCGGCGGCGCTCGCCACGCCGGTGGCGCGGAAATAGATGGTTTCCAGGATGCCGCGGTCGATCGGCAGGAGTTGTGCCGTGAAGCTGAACTCGCGCTCTTCCAGGCCGGATACCTGAAGCACCTCCGGCACGTGGCGGTGGTGCAGCACGGAATACGCCGAGAAGTTCTCCGTGACCTCGCAAAAGCTGGTCTTGAGGCTCGGCTTGCGTCCCGCCCCGCTCACGCCGCTCTTGGCATCGCAGACGATTCCCGCGGCGCGGTCCACCACCCCGGCATCCACCAGCGGCCGGATCGCCAGGTTGGCGGCCGTCGGGTAGCAGCCCGGGTTGGCTACCAGCCGCGCGCCGGGAATGCGCGGCCGGCAGAACTCCGGAAGCCCGTATGCAGCCTCGGCGAGCAGTTCCGGCTGCGTGTGGGGAGCGTGATACCAGGCGGTATAGTTCTCGGGAGTGCGCAGGCGAAAGGCGCCGCTGAGGTCGATCACCCTCGCCCCGGCGCCCAGAAGGCCCGCCGCCAGCTCCATGGAGACTTCCGGAGGGGTAGCCAGGAAGACGACGGCAAGTCCTTCCCGGCGAACCACTTCCGGATCGTAAGGCAACCGCGGAGGCCCCTGCACACGGCGAACCGCTCCGCCCCCTCCGGCATCCTCGCGGTGCTCCAGGAGCACCATTTCCACGCGCGAGTGGTGCTGGAGGATGCGGATCAGCTCCGCACCGCTATAGCCCCGATGCCCGACGATGCCCACACGGCTTTTCATGATTGATTATTCTTAATTGTGAATAATTATAACATGCCCCCTTTACGGGTGGTGGGGAAGGTTGGGACTACTACCCCTTCTACTCGAGGATGCCCCGAGGTTTTTTGCGCTGCTAAATACACGTTCCTTTATTATCAACCGCTTAGCGCCGATCTCCATAGACTCTTGGGCGATAACGTGCTATCGTCGGATTGTGGTGTGGTGTGCTTTGTTGGTCTTCAGGTCGCTATGAGCGTCAGCAGCGAGCGAAAATTCGTAACCCCCGCGCGGGAGCTTGTTGCCCAACAGAGAGGACCGGTCCGTCTTCGCTTCATTGAAAGTGAACAAGGTACCTTCATCGAACTGGGCGTCGAATACGACCGGGCGGAAGTTCCGGATCGCAGGTATTTCGCCGATTATTGTAAGGTAGTTGAGGCAAGGGCAGGAATTAGCTTTATCTTTGGTCGGCTGGCGGTGCCGGGTAATGGTGCTCTTCGCACGAAAGTAGAGATATCTTACCCAGAGCCACTTTTTATTCAAAACGTCTGGAACAGCTCAAGAACATTTCAAGAAAGTATAGAGAAAGACTTTC
>DATJRE010000531.1:0-6673 GCA_035505095.1 Bryobacteraceae bacterium
GCCTACGCCGCGGCGGTGGCCCTGCTGGCCGCCATTTCCACGCTGGCCGCGTTGCTGCCCGCGCGGCGCGGATCGAAGCTCGACCCGATGGCGGCCCTGCGCGAGGAGTGAGCGCCGCGCCACGCGAGCTCAGATTACCGGCGTGAAAGCTACGTGAGTGGACCCTGTGTTGACCCCCATGGCGATGCTGACCAGAGCCGGGGAAGTTACGCCGGTGAAGTGAATTGGCGCGCCCTGTGCCGTCACCTCGTATCTCGCGTCGCCCAAGGATTCGATCTGCATGCTCAGGATGACACCGTTGACGATGCCTGAGAACGACCATGCGCCGGGGCCGGCCGAAACCAGCGATCCAGCCGGAAGGGTAACGGAATAGCTGGCCACCTGCAAAGTGACCGCGTCGGTGGCGGAATCGAAACTATCCTTGGTGGATCCCAGGGTGACGGTGGCATTCAAATCGAAGTGCCCCAGGGTGCCGGAGACGAGGCCGAGATTCGCGGTGAAGGCCGAGAACTCCGCCAGTTCATAAGCGCCGCTGTCGCACGCCGGACCTTGCGGCCGTGCCACGCCGCGCTGGTCGGTGGTGGGGCACTCGGCGGTCGGCTGGTGATTGACGGCCGGGCTGGTAGGAAGCAGGGCGATGGTGAGCGTGGGTCCGCCATTGTTCTGCAAGCCGGCGGGATTAAGGCCGGCGGGCGTGTTGTTCAGATCGCCGGTTTTCGTAAGAATGGCGGTGCAGGTGGTGTCATCGGATATGTTATATCCTTCGGATTCGGTTGTCCCCGAATTGAGGCAGTTTCCACCCGATGCCCCGTGAGCCAAAACGTTGTAATCCGATATTACAAATCCGAGATTGTAGAAACCTCCGCCGGCGGAAGCGGAGTTCGCCGAAAGAGTGCTGTTGATCAGGATTAAGATGGCATCTGTGTCGCTGTAGATGGCGCCACCCTGGCTGGCAGTGTTTCCCCAGAGGGTCGCGTTCGTCAGCGTTACGACTGAATCGCTGTAGATGCCGCCGCCATTGCCGGTGGCGGAGTTCCCGGAGATGGTCACCCCGGTTACCGAGAACGACCCGACCGTTGTGAGGTAGACGCCACCGCCATTTTGGCTACTGTGGTTTCCGGCCATCGTTAGGTTGTTACCGACGACCGCGGACGTGGTGTAGAGGGCGCCTCCTCCGAGGCTGGCGGAGTTCGTAGACAGAGTTGAATTGTTCAGGGTCAACACGCCAGTGCTGTAGATGCCGCCGCCCTGGTTGGCCGAGTTTTCGGCCAGATTGGCGTTCGTCAGGGTTACCATCCCGTTAAGGTTATAGATTGCGCCCCCTAAACCGCCGGCCGCGGAATTGGCGGTCAGATTGACGTTGGTCAGGGTCACCGTGCCAAGATCGTCGAGCAAAGCGCCCCCATTGGGAGCGCCGGTGCAATTGGCGATGGTGAGGCCGGAGAGGGCCACCGTGTAGCTTCCATCGACCACGAAGCATTGAGACCGGCCGCTTCCGGTGATGGTGAGATTGGCTGCGCCGGGACCGTTGATGGTCATGCTGGCAACGATAGTCGGCAGCGCGGATTGCAGCACCAGAAACCCGTTGACGCCCGCGGCGAAGTTGATGGTGTCGCCGGAGGACGTATTGGCTTCGAGGATGGCTTGGCGCAGCGTGCCGGAGCCGAAATCGTTGGTGGTAGTGACCAGCCGTGTGGTGGCGCCGCAAACCGGCAGCACGCTCAAAACGAGCAGAGCGAAGATGCGTGATTTCATGAGCTTGTAACAGTTACCGAGGGCCATGGTGGCAATCTTAGAACAAAAGGGAACGGGCCGCAAACGTAGCGCCGTGCCAGTCCCGAGGTCTGGGCGCTCGCCGCTCCACCCGTCTGCTTTACTCCGTGCGCAACGCCGCGGCGGGGTCCACCCGCATGGCCCGGCACGCCGGCAGGTAACAGGCTGCCAGTTGCACCGCCAGCAGAATTGCGGGCACGCTCAGGAAGATGGCCGGATCGGTCGCGGTGACGCCGTAGAGCAGGCTGGCCAGGACGCGCGTCAGCGGCCAGGCGGCGCATAAGCCGAGCACAATGCCCACACCGGCTTGGGTCAGGCCGCGCCCCAGGATCAGCCGCGCCACCTGCGAGCGGGTGGCACCCAGCGCCATGCGGACGCCGATCTCCTGTGTGCGCCGCGCCACCGAATAGGAAGCCACACCATAGATCCCGGCGGCCGCCATGATCAACGCCAAGGCAGCGAAGATGCCGAGCGTGAAGGTTGCGAAACGGCGTCCGGAAGTCGCGGTATCGAGCAGAGACTGCATGGAGGCGACCAGGAAAACGGGCTGGTCCTTGTCGACGCGAGCCACCGCACGGCGCAGCGGTTCGGCGAACTGCCCTGGAGTGGCCGCGGTCCGCACGGCAAGAAATTGTACGAAGAACGGCTGCGCCTGTTCCATGGGCAGATAAATGGCGGGCGAGGGCGGCTGGTCGGGCGAGTCCTCGTGAGTGGCTTTCACAATCCCGATGACTTCCAGCCAGGGCTGGCCGGGCTGGACATCGATGCTGAACCGTTTGCCGATGGGGTCGCGACCCGGCCAGAACCGCGCCGCCGCCACCTCGTTGATTAGCGCGAGCCGGCGCCCGGCGGCCACCTCTTCCGCGGTCCACTCGCGCCCGCGTAGAACCGGAATGCCGATGGTCTCCAAATATCCTTCACTGGCGGGTACGATTTCCGCCTTTGGACGCGCGTCCCCGGAGGTTTCCGGCGCGCCTTCGATGCGGAGCAACCGCGCGGGGAAGTTGCCCGAGAGTGGAACACCAATCACGGCGCCCGCCGACTCTACGCCAGGAATGGCGCGCACTTCCGCGAGTACCCGGCGGTAGAACTCCACCTTGGCGGAAAAAGCGCCGTACCGTTCAGGCGGCAAGTTGCCGACAACCGCGGTCAGCACGTGCGCGGGCCGGTATCCCAGGTCGACGGAGAGCAGATGCGCCAGGCTCTTCATCAACAGACCGGCGGCGATGGTCAGCAGGACGGCCAGCGCGATTTCAGCCGTGACCAGCAACCCGCCCCAGCCGCGGCGCGGGCCCACGGTACCGCGGCCGCCGGAGAGCGCCGATTGGGGATTGGCCCGCGCGGATTGCCACGCGGGGGCAACCCCGAAGAGCAGGCCGGCGAGCGTGGAGACCGCCGCGGTGAAGGCCAGCACCAGGCCATCGATGCGGACGCGAGCGAGGCCCGGCAGATCGGGCGGCGCCAGCGCGACCACCAGGTTGCGGCTGGCGGCGGCCAGAAGCACGCCGGCAATTCCTCCGAGCATGGCGATGAGCAGGGCCTCGCTGGTCCACTGCCGGAGCAGGCGGGTGCGGCTCGCTCCGAGCGCCTGCCGGATGGCGGTTTCCCGCGCCCGTGCCGCCGCACGCACCAACAGCAGGCCGGCGATGTTGACGCAGCCGATTAAGACCACCAGCCCGGTGGCGGCGAACACAATGAGCATAGCCCCTCGCGACCGGCCGATTTCCGATTCCGCCAGCGGTACGACGCGGACGCCGCGATTGGCATTGGTAGCCGGGTACTCGCGGGCCAGGCGCGCGGCGATTCCGCTCAAATCCGCTTGCGCGGCGGGCAGACTCACGCCATCGCGCAGGCGCGCTATCACGGCGCCGCTGAACGTCTCCCGCCGCTGATCGGGCGGGTCGCCGCCAATCAGCGGAATCCAGAAGGCCATCTGCCGGGCAGGCAGAGTCGCGTTGTGGATGGCGGCCGGAAAATTGAATTCCGGCGGCATTACACCGATCACCAGCCACTCCCTGGCATTCTGGCCAACCAGCGGAACGGTCTTGCCGACAATCGACGGATCGGCTCCGAAACGGCTGCGCCACAGGTTGTCGCTGAGGATGATGACATGTGCGGCGCCGGGCGAATCCTCAGATGCGGTGAACCATCTGCCCAGACTCGGTTGGATGCCGAGAAGCGGCAGTACGCTGGCGGAAATGCGAGCGCCATACAGCGCTTCCGGGTAGGCCCCGTGGGAGAAATTCAGCATCGCGAATCCCTGCAAGCCCACCCCGGCCAGCGTGTGGTTCTGGTCGCGGAAATCCGCGGCATCGCGCCAGTTCATGCCAGGAGCCAACTCACCGGTGCGGGAGTTGGTCATGTCGAGCGCCACCAGCCGGTCCGGCTGGCGAAAGGGCAGGCCCCCGAGCAGCACTGCGCGGATCAAAGTGAAGACCGCGGTGTTGGAACCAATGCCCAGCGCGAGCGTCAGCACGGCCGCCGCGGTAAAGCCGGGACTGCGGCACAACGTGCGGAGGCCATAGCGAAAATCCTGCAGAATCATGGCGGCCTTGTGGTTCGGTGGACGCCCCAGCCCTGCGCCGGGTTTCCCGGATTCCACCCGCCTCCCGGATGCTACCCTGAGAGTTCACCTCGAATATGCCTGAATCTCCAATTACCGCCCGCGGCGAAGACTTCGCTGCGTGGTACCAGGACGTGGTTCTGCAGGGCGACATGGCCGAACCCGCCGAAATCGTCAAAGGCTGCATGGTCATCAAGCCCAATGGCTACGCGGTGTGGGAGGTGTTGCAGCGCGAGCTGGACGACCGCTTCAAGGCCACCGGTCATCAAAACGCGTACTTCCCGCTGCTGATCCCGCAGAGTTTTCTGCGCAAGGAAGCTGAGCACGTGGAGGGCTTCTCGCCCGAGCTGGCCGTAGTGACCATAGCCGGCGGTAAGGAACTGGAGGAGCCGTACGTCATCCGGCCGACTTCCGAAACGATCATCGGCTATTTCTTCGCGCGCTGGATTCAAAGCTGGCGCGACCTGCCGGTGCTCATCAACCAGTGGGCCAACGTGCTGCGCTGGGAGCTGCGCACGCGCATGTTTCTGCGTACCTCCGAATTCCTCTGGCAGGAGGGCCACACTGCCCACGCCGGGCACGAAGAAGCCGTCGAGGAAGTGCTGCGAATTCTGGATATCTATGCCGCCGTGGCGGAAGACGTAATGGCCATGCCGGTGGTGAAGGGCGTGAAAACGCGCGCCGAGAAGTTCGCCGGAGCGCTGAAAAGCTACTCAATGGAGGCCATGATGCAGAATGGCCTGGCGTTGCAGGCGGGCACCAGCCACGATCTGGGCCAGAATTTCGGCAAGGCTTTCGATATTCGTTATCAGACCAAAGAGGGGCAGCTCGATTACGTCTGGCAGACGAGTTGGGGGGTGAGCACACGCCTGATCGGCGGGCTGATCATGACCCACTCCGACGACAGAGGGCTGGTGCTGCCGCCGCGCCTGGCGCCGGTGAAGAGCGTGCTGGTGCCGATTTACCGCAAGGACCAGGAACGCGCCCAGGTGCTGGAGGCGGCGCATCGCATTGCCAAGGAGACCGGTGCGCGGGTGGACGACCGCGAGGGCCAGTCGCCCGGCGCCAAGTTCTTCCACTGGGAGCGGCGCGGTGTGCCGGTGGTGCTGGAATTGGGGCCGCGCGACCTGGCCGCGGGCAAAATCGTGGTGAAGCGCCGCGATACGGGCGTCAAAGAGCCGGTGGCGCAGGGCGATCTCGCGGCCCGTCTGCCGCAAGTGATGGAGTCGATGCAGGCCGGACTCTTCCAGGCGGCCAGGCAGCGGCAGAAGGACAACACCGTACTGGCCAACTCCATCGAAGAAGTGGAGGCCATCCTGCGCAATGCCAGCGCCGAAAAAGGCGGGGGCAAATTCGTGATGGCGCACTTGAAGGACGACCCCGCCTGCGATGCCCGTATGAAAGAATTCAAGGCCAGCGTACGGTGCATTCCGCTGGTGGACGAATACGACGGTCCCGGCAAGTGCATCGTCACCGGCGAGACGGTGGACCGGCGGGCGCTGATCGCCAAGGCGTACTGAGCGAGGCCGGTCCGGCGAGGCGTAATCCCTCGTTACGAGGACACCGCCATTTTGTCGCGGAGCCTCGGTTCCGGCTCCGTTGCGAAGACCGAATACACCACGCCGGCGATGGCCGCCCCAATGATCGGCGCCACCCAAAACAGCCACAACTGTTCGAGCGCCCATCCCCCCACGAAGATCGCCGGAGCCGTGCTGCGGGCCGGGTTCACCGACGTGTTCGTCACCGGAATCCCGATCAGGTGAATGAGCGTCAAGCCGAGGCCGATCGCGATCGGCGCGAATCCCTTGGGGGCTCGCGTGTCGGTGGCCCCCAGAATGATCATCAGGAACATGAAGGTCAGAACCACTTCGGCCACCAGGCAAGCCGGAAGGCCGTAGCCGCCGGGGGAATGCACGCCGTAGCCGTTAGAGGCGAACCCGCCGGCCAGATCGAATCCTGCTTTGCCAGATGCAATCACGTACAACACGCCTGAACCGGCGATCCCTCCCAACACCTGCGCGATGACGTACGCCGGCAGTTCCGATATGGGAAATCGCTTGCCCACCACCAATCCCACCGACACCGCGGGATTGATGTGGCACCCCGAAATGTGGCCGATTGCAAACGCCATGGTCAGGAGCGTGAGGCCGAACGCCAGAGCGACTCCTACAAAGCCAATCCCAAGGCTGGGGAAAGCCGCGGCCAGCACCGCGCTCCCGCATCCACCGAATACCAGCCAGAAGGTCCCGATAAACTCCGCAAATGCTCTTTTAGATAGAGGCATACCGAAACTCCTTCCGTTTCGCTGTCAGAACACTTGTGAAGAATATCATGATC
>DATJRE010000532.1:0-32009 GCA_035505095.1 Bryobacteraceae bacterium
CCCTGAAGGGCTATCGCGTTGCGCCGCGGTATGCGCAATCCATCGCTCAATGGAAGACGCGCTGGGAAGAGGAGACGGAGCGCATCTTCGCCCTGCGCCACGGCCCGCCCATCAGCCAGGGAGAAGTGATTGGCGCGGTGAGCCGCGCGGCGCGCCCTGAGGATGTGGTGGTGAACGCGGCCGGCAGCCTGCCAGGCGATCTGCACAAATTGTGGCGCACGCGGCAGCCCGGCGGCTACCACATGGAGTACGGCAACTCGTGCATGGGTTATGAGATCGCCGGCGGGTTGGGAGTCAAGATGGCGGATCCCTCGCGCGAGGTGTACGTGATGGTGGGGGATGGCTCGTTCCTGATGATGTCGTCCGAAATCGTCACCTCCATCCAGGAGGGTTACAAGCTCAACATTGTGGTGCTGGACAACCACGGGTACGGCAGCATTGGGGGCCTCTCGCGGGCGATCGGCTCGGGCGGTTTCGGAACCGACTACCGCTACCGGACCAAGAGCGGGCAACTGGATGGCAGCTACCTTCCGGTGGATTTCGTGAAGCTGGCCGAGGGCCTGGGCGCGACGGCGGTCCGCGCCACCAGCTTCGGCGAAGTGGAGCAGGCCCTGGAGGCGCAGCGCGGGCACGACCGCACCAGCGTGGTGGTGGTGGAAGTGGATAAGGAGATGCGCGTGCCGGGGTACGAATCCTGGTGGGATGTGCCCATTTCGGAGGTTTCCGAGATGGAGACGATCCGCCAGGCGCGCGCCGATTACGAGGCGGCGGTGACCAAAGAGCGGCACCATGAAATCGCCGTGCCGCCGGAGTACGTGGAAACCAAGACGGTATAAGGAGCGCAATGCCCATCAGAATGGCAACGGCCCCGGTGAGCTGGGGCGTGATGGAAGTGGAGGGCTGGGCCCGCAAGCAGACCTACGGCGAGGTGCTCGACGAGATGGTCAAGGCCGGGTATAGCGGCACGGAGCTGGGCCCTTACGGATTCCTGCCCACGGATTCCGAGGAGCTGAAACGGGAGTTGGGAAAGCGCGGTCTGACGCTGCTAGGGGCATTCGTTCCGCTGCCGCTGGGGCGGCCCGATGCCCACGGGCAGGGCATGAGCGATGCGCTGGCCACCGCGCGGCTGCTGGCGGCTAACGGCGCGCCCTACCTGGTACTGGCGGACGAGATGAACGAGAAGCGCATGGCGATTGCGGGCAGCGCGGGGCCTGAGGACGGGTTCACCGAGGCGCAGTGGGAAGGGGCCCAGAAGCTGATTTCGTGCATTGCCAAGAGTGCCCGCGAACTGGGCGTGCGCAGCGTGTTCCATCACCATGCCGGCACGTATATCGAAACGCCCGGCGAAGTGGCGCGCCTGCTGGAGATGACCGATTCGCAACTGCTGGGCGTGTGCCTGGACACCGGCCACTACTTCTATGGCGGCGGCGATCCGGTGGCGTTCGCACGCGCGCATGCGGCGCGCATCTGGCACCTGCACTTGAAGGACATCCGGGCTGGCGTGCTGGCGAAAGTGCGGCGCGAGAAGATCGCGTATCTGGAGGCGATCCGGGCGGGCGTGTTCAGCGAACTGGGCGAGGGCGATGTGGACCTGGCGGGCGTGATTCGCGAACTGGACGCGGCCGGTTTCGACGGTTGGGCGGTGTTTGAGCAGGACGTGGACCCGACCATCCCCGGAACCGATCCCCTGGCCAGCGCCACGCGCAGCCGCGAGTATCTTCGGCGAGTGGCGGGAGTCTGACGCGGAGTTTTGGCGCAATACCCGGCCCTGTGCGTGCGATTCACTACGTGTGATACGATGTACGCCAGTTTACTTTCTCTAGGGATACATCATGTCACGGGCCCTCTTCCTGGCGGTACTTGCGCCGTGGCTGGCGGCGGCACAAGCGCCACCGAAAGCTGCCGCGCTGCCGGCGGTGGGTGTCTTCATGATCTTCGACTCCACGCCGGGATCGAGCGCCCTGGATCTGATGAAGACGGAGGCCAATCAACTCCTTCAGCCGGCGGGATTGGCTTTGGAGTGGAGGCTGGCCAGCGAGAATCACGGCGACCAGCCATTCGCCGGTCTGGCGGTGATCCAATTCAAGGGGTCGTGCAAGGCGGAGGCCTGGCCACGGCCTTTCAGCGATTTCGGGACGGCCGGCGAGAGCCACATTCTGGGCTCGACGACGGTCGCCAATGGACGGGTGACGCCGTACGGCGAGGTGCTGTGCGACCAGATTCGCAAGGCGCTGGCCTATCTTCGGCCGGGCGCCGATCAGAAAGCCCGCCAGAGAGCGCTGGGACTGGCGCTGGGCCGCGTGGTGGCGCACGAGTTGTACCACATGCTCGCGAAGACCACCAACCATGCGGAGCACGGGTTGGCTAAGGCGTCGCAATCGCTGGAGGACCTGGTGTCTGAGCGCGAGATGCTGTTTGCCGAAGACGACACGCGCGCCATTCACCAGGCCCTGTTCAAGTAACGGTGGCCGCCGGTCTAGAACATCAGGCGGACTCCGAGGTTCAGTTGGCGGCCGAAGGCGCCGGGGAGCGTGGCTACGCTCTGTCCGAAATCGGGCGCGCTCACGTTCATGATGGGGTTGGCGAAATGCGGCGTGTTGGCTAAGTTATAGGCCTCGGCGCGCAGTTCCAGGGCGTACCTGTCGCGTACGCGGAAAGTTTTGAAGAGCGACATATCGTAGTTGGTAAAGCCGGGTCCGCGGAGGACGCCGCGGCTCAGGTCGCCGAACTGTCCGAACGCCGGGGCGGTGAATGCGGCGGGGTTCAGGTAGCTCGTTCCACCCAGGGTGGAGAACGGCGCGACGCCGGGGACCGCGCTGGCGAGCACGGTGGTATTGGGACAGTCGCAGGTGACCGGATCGGCCGTGGCGGTGAGGGGCGTTCCCGTGACCCACGAGAAGATGCCGTTCAACTGCCATCCGCCGAGCAGCGTGGACATGAGGCTGTTGCCGTGGCGGCCGAACGGCAGATCCCACAGGTGGCTGATACTCAGGATGCTCTGGCGATCGTAATCGAGCGGTCCGTAATTGGACTGCAAGTTGAAGGGGTTCAGGAGCATTCCATTGGCGGCGGTGTAGCCCAGGGCCTTGGCATAGGTGTACGATCCGAGGAAGCTGAGGCCCTCCTTGGCATAGCGCTTGTTCAGGTGGACTTGCAGCGCGTTGTAATTGCTGGTGAGGCCGGTTCCGTAGAATAGCGTGCTGGCGGTGCGGCCGAGCGATTCATAGGGCAAGCCGGCGATGCCAGTGCCCGGCAGCGCAGCGTTCCATTGATCGATGTAGGGCAATTCGCGTCCCAGCGCGCCGACGTACGCCACGCCGAGCACGGTGCCCAGATAGAACGACTGCTGCACCCCGAGGCTGAAGTTCTGCACGTAGGGCTGCGAGAGCTGCCGGGGGATGATGGTGGCGGGCAGGTTGTCCGCATAGGCGCCATTGACGACGGGCAGCGTGAGCGGAACAGGATTGGCGAAGGTGGGGCCGAAGGGGGCGGTCAACGGCGCCGTGGTGTAGCCGCCCTGAACGCCGAGCACGGTTCCCGCCACTGGGGCCATGACGCCGGAGAGCATATACGGCTCCTCGAAGTAATGAATGCCGTAGCCGCCGCGCACCACGGTCTTATCGGTGACCCGCACGGCCAAGCCGATGCGTGGGGCGATGTCATTCAGCGTGTAGAGATTCGGGTGCATGGGCTCGCCGCCGATACCGGCGTAGTTGAAGGTATCGAAGGACGGGTTGAAGATGGCCTCGTCGCCGGCATGGTCGGGGGTCAGCGGGCTGTAGACTTCATAGCGGGCGCCCAAACTCAGGGTCACGCGCTGCAGGAGTTGGAGGGTGTCTCCGACCCAGAGGCCATAAACCGTTTGGCGGATGGACGGCGGAGCGAGGTAGTCGGAGACGCCGATCTGGCTGGGTGCGCCCACCAGGAAGGCCGCCAGCGAGTTGTACAGCTCACCGTAGGGCGAGAGCGCGCCGCCATTGGCGAGAGTAGCGCCCGGTCCGAAATAGGCCGTGCCGTTGGGTCCGAACAGCGAGCCGAAGGCCGTGTCGGTAAAGCCATCGGTGCGGAAGCGGCGCACATCGGCGCCCCACTGGAAGGTGTGGATGGAGTGATGCAGGGTCCAACTCCACGCCCAGTCGAAGGTGTTGTCGACGGCGTTCTCGGGCAGGTAGGCGGCAGCGCCGATGGGGGCGAGACCGGAGATCTGGATGCCGATCAGATTGTCATTGAGTCCCATGCCGAGGGCATTGCCGAGCGGAGTCTGGTTGCCATACAGGTTCTGCTTGAGGCTGTAGCGGTTGTAGCCGAAATCGAATTCGGTAGTCATGGCCGGCCCGAAAGCATGAGTGATGTTGGCCGCCGCGTTCTGGGCCAGGAGATGGTTGTCGAGTCCGGAGCCGATGGTGGGTCCTAACTGGGATCCCTGGTAATTCCAGGAATTGGTATAACCCCAGCGGAGGAAGGCGGAAGTGTGTTCGTTGAAGCGCTGGTCGATGCGGGCATCTACCTTGCTGCCGTCGTCCTTGAACGGTACATTGGTTACATAGTTGTCATAGTAACCGGGTAAGTTAGGGGCTGGCAGGAAACCGGCGATGGCTTGCGCGGTTGGATTCAAAGACGCCGCGGGAATGATGTTACCGGGATAGGCCGTCCGGCCCAGGCCTCCGCTGGCGAAGGTGTAAGGGTTGTAGACGGTAAGTCCGGGAATGGCGCTGAAATTCCCAGTGAGCGCGGAGGTCACAGGGACCGTGCCGAGCTGGGTGTTGCCGCCGTTCTGGAAGATCCCTTCGTAGGAACCGAAGAAGAAGGTCTTGTCCTTGACGACGGGGCCTCCCACGGTAGCGCCGAACTGGTTGAAGACGAAGCGCGGCTTGGGAGATCCGGCGGTATCGAAGTAGTTGCGCGATTGCAGCCAGTCGCCGCTATTGAACTCGAACAGGCTGCCGTGCAACTGGTTGGTGCCGGTGCGGGTAATTTCATTCAGTATAGCGCCGCCTGCGAACCCTTTGTCCTCCGTGAAATCGGCGGTGGTGATGTCCATCTGTCCGATGGTCTCGTCGGGAACCACCCGCACGGCCGTGCCGTTAAAGGGCTCCAGATTCGACAGCCCATCCAACTCATTGAGATTGACGGTGGGGGACTGTCCGGTGGCGCTGAAGGAGCGGTTGCGGTCCGGGTCGGTAAGGTCCGGAACGGGCGGAGTGATGCCGGTATCGGTACCGGCAAGCTGTTGATAGTTACGGTCTTCGACGGGCAGTTCGCGGACCTGCCGGGTCCCTAAGTCGGTGGAAATTTCGCCGCTTTCGCCTTGTAACGGCGAGGTGGTTCCGGTGGCGGCTGCTACGGTCTGGTTGCTATCGCCTGGCTGCAATGTGATGTTCAGATTCGTCGGTCCGCTTGTAGTAAGTGCCACATTTTCCTGAGAAGTGCGTTTATAACCGGTAACTTCCACATCCACGCGATAGGTACCTGGAACCAGGCCGGAAACGGTGAATGTCCCGTCGGGCGCTGTGAGTAGTTTCTGTGAAGCGTTGGTACTGGTATTGGTTACAGTTACAGTGGCGTTAGGAATGGCGCTGCCGGCCACTGAAGCTACTTTCCCCGAAAGCGTGCCACCTACCGGCTGCGCGTAGCTGTGAGCCGCGAGCAGCAGTAAGAGACACGTGTAAATTAAAATTATTTTACGCATAAACCTCCTCGGTATACGGTTCTAACCTCTAAGTCGAGGGTATCAGCCGGACAAAAAGGGGGTCAACGCAGTTTTGCAGGCGGTTTCACATACCGGGCCACGGCCGCGAAAGTGGACACGTCCGCAGCGTGCGTTTAGAAACAACTAATCCTTATCGGCGCAGATAGGCGTCGTCGCCGCGCAGCCAGTCCTCGCGCGCCGGGGAGAAGACATCGGTGGCCACGGAGTCCTCGAGCGCCACAACGGAATGCGGGAGGTGCGGCGGAATAACCATCATGTCGCCGGCGCGCAGAATCTGCTCTCCGCCGTCGATGGAGAATTTGAGGGCGCCGCTCTCGACCATGGTGATCTGCTCATTCACGTGGCTGTGTTCGGGCACCACGCAATCGCGCTTCAACTCGATGCGGGCGATGGTGAGGTTGGCGCCGTGAATGGCCTTGCGCCCGAAGCGCGGATTCAACTGCTCCTGATCCATGGTGTTCCATTGATAGAGTTTCATGCCGGATATTGTCTCAAAACCGGGCTCGGCCGTCCGGTTGCGTCGGCCAGTGAGGGGGAAGGACGGGGATTCACCGCGGAGCACGGGCATCGACTGCGGCGGGAGAACGCGGAGGGAAGGACGGTAGCTCCGGCGATGCGGCCTCCTGGGCGCTATGCTGAAGTTCATGCGCGCATTTCCCTCTTTGGTGTGGGCGGCGGCCTCGGCGGCGGCGGTGGCCCAACCGGCTACCCTGGTCCTGCGGAACGGCAAAATCGCCACCATGAATGCGTCGGCGCCGGTGGCGCAGGCGATCGCGGTTCGCGGCGATAGAATCGCGGCTCTCGGCAGCGACCGCGAGGCGGCCCGGTGGATTGGCCCGGGCACCAAGGTGATCGACCTGCACGGCATGCTGGCCATCCCGGGATTCATCGAAGGGCACGGGCATTTCACCAGCTTGGGGGAGTTCCGCATGGGGCTGGATTTGCGCGAGGCGCACACCTGGGAGGACATCGTGGCGGAGGTGGGACGCGCCGCCAAACAGGCCAAGCCGGGCGATTGGATCGTGGGACGAGGATGGCATCAATCGAAGTGGGACCATGCGCCCGATCCGAACGTGGAGGGGTTTCCGCTACACGCGTCATTGGACAAGGTTTCGCCCAATAACCCGGTGCTGCTGACGCACGCGAGCGGACACGCGGCGTTCGTCAATGCCCGGGCGATGGAACTGGCGGGCATTACACGCGATACGCCCAACCCGGCGGGCGGAGAAATCCTGAAGGACAAGGCCGGTAATCCGACGGGTTTGCTGAGGGAACGGGCGGCGGGGCTCGCCAACAACGTCTTCGCGAAATGGCAGGCCAGCCACCTGGATCTGCGCAAGGAAATCGCCGTAGCGACCGACGAATGCCTCTCGAAGGGCATCACCACCTTCGAGGATGCCGGCTCGCCGCTGGCCACGGTGGACCTGTTCCACGAGATGGCGGAGAGGGGCGAGTTGCGGCTGCGGCTGTGGGTGATGCTGCGCGCCTCGAATGCCGATTTGCGGCCGGCGCTTGACCGGTACCGCATGATTGGCGCAGGCAACCAGCACCTGACGGTTCGGGCCATCAAGCGATATATGGATGGCGCGCTGGGGTCGCGCGGCGCGTGGCTGCTGGCGCCTTACACCGATAAGCCGGACAGCACCGGGCTGAACGTGGAGGACCCGGCCGACATCCGGCGCGCCGGAGAGTTGGCCATCGAGCACGGCTACCAGCTTTGTGTACACGCCATCGGCGACCGTGCCAACCGCGAGGTGCTGAACATTTACGAGAGCCTCTTTCGCGAGCACCCGGAGCAGAAAAACCTGCGCTGGCGCATCGAGCACGCGCAGCATCTGAACGCCGCCGACATTCCGCGCTTCGCGCAGCTTGGGGTGATCGCGGCGATGCAGGCGATTCATTGCACCTCGGACGCTCCGTACGTGCTGCTGCGGCTGGGCCCGCAGCGGGCCGAGGAGGGCGCCTATGTGTGGCAGAAGCTCATGAAAACCGGCGCCATTGTGGGCAACGGGACGGACACGCCGGTAGAGGATGTCAGCCCGATCGCGTGCTATTACGCGGCGGTGACGCGGAAGACCAAGGACGGCACGGTGTTCTATCCCGATCAGCGGATGAGCCGCGAGGAGGCGCTGAAATCGTACACCTGGAACAATGCCTACGCGGCGTTTGAGGAGAAGGTCAAGGGGTCGCTCGAACCGGGCAAGCTGGCGGACATCACGGTGCTGTCGCGCGATATTCTGACGATTCCCGATGATGACATTCCGAAGACAGACGTGATGTACACGATTGTAGGCGGCAAGGTGATGTTTCAGCGGTAGCGGGGTGTCCCAGCCAGGACCCCAAGACAACCGCTTCCTCACGCGCGCGGCTCCGATATTAGTTTCGGATCGGATTCGTTCGGAACCAGCCTCACGCCGGCCCTGGATTAGCCCGAAAGAGCCAATTTCAGAGTAAAGCCTCCCGCTTGGCGGGTTGCTCCCGATACCCGCCTCTTGTTATCCTTTAAATTAACGATCCTACCTGACACAGGAGAAATAATGGCAGTCAAAGTTGGCATTAATGGCTTCGGCCGCATCGGCCGGAACATTGTCCGTGCGAGTCTCGACCGGAATGACGTGGAGTTCGTAGCGGTAAACGATCTTACCGATACCAAGACGCTGGCGCACCTTTTGAAATACGACTCGGTGCTCGGCCCGCTGCCCGTAGAGGTCACCGCGGATGCAGATTCCATCACCTTCGGCAAGCGGAAGGTCAAAGTGTTCGCCATCAAGGATCCGGCCCAACTGGATTGGGAATCGGTGGGCGCCGAGATCGTCGTGGAATCCACCGGACGGTTCACGGATGCCAAGGACGCTTCCAAGCACCTGCGCGGCACGGTGAAAAAAGTCATCATCTCCGCGCCGGCCAAGAATGAAGACGTGACCGTGGTGCTGGGCGTCAACCAGGACACCTACGATCCGGCCAAGCACAATATCATCTCGAACGCCTCCTGCACCACCAACTGCCTGGCGCCGCTGGTGAAAGTGTTACACGACAGTTTCGGCATTCAGAAGGGATCGATGACCACGATCCACAGCTACACCAACGATCAGAACGTGCTGGACTTTCCGCACAAGGACCTGCGGCGGGCGCGGGCCGCGGCGCTGAACATGATTCCGACCACCACCGGCGCGGCGAAGGCCATCGGGCTGGTGATGCCGCAACTGAAGGGCAAGCTGGATGGATACTCCATGCGCGTGCCGACCCCGGATGTGTCGGTGGTGGATTTAGTCGCGGTGCTGGAGAAGCCCACCACTACCGAGGAAGTCAACGCGACCCTGAAATCGGCGGCGGAAGGCTGCCTGAAGGGCATCCTTGCGTATACCGAAGACCCGGTGGTTTCCACCGATATGCTGCACAATTCCAACAGCTCGATTATCGACGCCCAGCTCACCAAGGTGCTGGATGGCAATCTGGTGAAAGTGGTTTCCTGGTACGACAACGAGTGGGGCTACTCCTGCCGCGTGGTGGACCTGATCGCGTTTCTGACGGCCAAGGGTTTGTAAGGGCGGCGAACGTCTGCGCTGCGGCTCCCGCTTCTGGCCGGAGCCGCGGCGGGATTATTTCAGAGTGGAGCCGAGAGCTCCCGCGCTTGACGCCATGGCCCGGTTTTCGGCCGCCTGGCGCCGCCTGGCCGCCAGCAACTCATCGGCCGCGGAGCTGGCAGGCTGCCTGATTGCGGCGGGCGGGGGAGGCGCTTGGGGGGCCGTGACCTGCTGAGGCGCTACCATCCAAAACCGCATCAGTGTGACCACGGCGGTGATGCCAATCAAAAGGCCGGCGATGACCGCCAGGGGCTTATCGAACCAGGAACCGTACCGCCAGGCCAATGCGGCAAAGCGGTATCCGACCGGAACAAAAATCAGGAATGCGGCAGTATAAAACCAGTCACGCAGGCGGCGTCGTTCAAAGAGGCGGAAAACAAACGTCTCAAGCCGAGTCATTCAATCCTCCTCTTTCAGCATAGATCCGGCCGGGAGCAGAGTGCCATCCTGTTCGAGCAGTAGTGAGCGATAAGAAAGGTAGTAGCCGGGGCAATCTGGTGCAACCCGAAAATGGCCGGGCCGGCGGAGCGCCGCATGGGCTGCGGGGCCGCCGGCTCCGGAATTCTTCCAACGCCGCACCCGCGCTGCCCGTCCAAAGGTTGTCGCCATGAGTACAATAGGAAATATGAAGCTACTTGCTGTCGCGTTGGCCCTTGCCTTGCCCTGTCTGGCCCAATTCCCGGAGCCGGATAAAGGCAAGGCGCTCGGCAATCCGTCCGCGCCCATCACCATCGAGGTGTTCAGCGATTTCACGTGCCCCCACTGCCGGCACTTCCACGATGAGGAACTGCCCGCGCTGATGCGCGATTACGTGGTGAAGGGCAAGGTCTACCTCGTGTTTCGCGATTTTCCGCTGACGGGTCCCGGCCACGAATATTCCCGGCAGGCCGCCACCTATGCTACGGCCGCGGCGCGCATCGGCAAGTACGAAGCAGTGGCAGACGCGCTGTTCGCCAACCAGGGCACCTGGGCCCTCAACGGCCAGGTATGGCCGTGCGTGGCCTCGGTGCTGTCGCCGGCCGATCAGAAGCGCGTGCAGGCGCTTTCGAAAGATCCCGGCGTGGTGGCGGAAGTCGAGCGGGAGCTGCAAGAGGGCCTTTCGACGGGCGTGAATTCCACTCCTACGCTGGTAGTGAACCGCGGCGGCAAACGTTTTCCCATGCCCTCGACGGTGGACTATAGCCTGCTGCGGTCGTTCCTCGATGCCCCCAAATAAGACTTTCCGCGCGGTGGCGTCGGTGTTGCGCCTGTTGCTGGGCGGCGTCTTTATATTCGCCGCCTGGGTGAAGCTGAAGGACCCGATGGCGCGAGCGCTGTTCGCCATCGACCTGGACGCCTACAAAATCATTCCGCTGCGCTACGTGCAAACGGTGGCGTGGCTGCTGCCATCGGCCGAAATGGTGGCCGGAGCGGTGCTGATAGTGTCGGCCGTCGCGGTGCTGCTGCGGCCGTGGAACCGCACGTGGATGGTGGCGTTGCGCCTGTCGAGCCTGCTGGTGTGCCTGTCGCTGGTGATGTTCATCGGCGCGATGAGCTGGGCCAAGCTGTCGGGCAAGAATATCGACTGCGGCTGCTTCGGTCCGGGCGAGCCGATCTCCTGGAAGACCATGGTGCGCGACGGAAGCATGCTGGTGGGCGCACTTTTCGTCGCGTGGACCGCCTTTGTCCCCCGCCGAAAGACCGCCTGATGGGCGTTCTGGAACGCGAACTCGCGTACCACGAAAAACTGTATTCCGGCTTCGCGCAGGCGCATTTCGCGCGTCCCGCAGTGCGCGCGTTGCGGCGGCACATGGCCGCGCGGATTCTGCGGGCAACCGGCGCCGGGCCGCGGTCGCGGGTGCTGAGCCTGGGCTGCGGAATCGGCGACACCGAACTGCTGTTGGCGCCGCAGGTGGGCGAAGTGGTGGGCGTGGACCTTTCGCCCGCCGCAGTGCGCCAGGCGCGCGAAGACGCTACGCGAATGGGCGTGGCCAACGCGCGCTTCCTGGAGGGCGCCGCCGCGGATGCTGCGACGGGGCGCTTCGATGCCGTGGTGGCGGTTTTCTTTCTGCACCATTTAGCGGATGCCCCGCTGGCCGATCTGCCGCGCCAGGTGCGGGAGCGGCTGGCGCCGGGCGGGGTGTTCTATTCACTGGACCCTAGCCGCCGCCGGCTTTCCGGGGTGGTAGGGCGGGCGCTGTTTCCCAAGTTGATGCGGCGCTACCAGACGCCGGACGAGCGGGAGTTGGACCCGGAAGGCACCGCCGGCTTGTTTCGCGCGGCCGGTTTCGAGACGCGCGTGGACATGTACGATTTCGGCTCATCGCCGCTGGCCGGCCTAGCGCCGGGGTGGGAGGCGGGGTATCGGGCGGCGCGGTGGCTGGACGATGGGCTGCTGCGCGTGACGGCCCTTCGGCGGCGAGGGAGCAATTTCGAAGTGATCGCGCGGCGAGGGGATTCCCCAATGGGGATTCCCCTGGGGGGGCCGCGGGCCCAGCCCGCGGCGGCCTTTCTGCCTGACTTGCCCGCCCTTTAGAAACGAGCGCCACCATCCGGCTCCAAAAGTCGGTGTTAGAATCTACGTCGTCTTCGAGGTGTGCGGGAAGGAGCATCCTGATGAGGTCCCGACGAAAGTTGTGGCTTATATTCCTGCTGGCGGCCCTCGGTCTTGTCGTAGTCCTCTCACTGGTCCGCAGAACCAGCGGGCACTCGGCTGCGCTGCAACACGGGTCCCTTGAGGTTTGGGTTCCCGCGACCTATGTCACGGGCCGGTTGGACGACCCCAAGGCACGCATCAACTCCAACTACTCATGGGGAACCCTGTGGGGCGAATTCAGGCGCGACTTTCCCAACTTTATCCTGCGGCTGAGGGTCATGGACCGCGACCAGCTTGCGGCGGCCCTGCACTCCCCACGGGGAAAGACAGTGCATCCTGACGTGGCATTGATAGACAACTATTCCTTAGTCGAACCCCTGGAGGCCGCCAACGCCGTGATCGTCATGGGCGGACTGGCCGGCCAAATCCGTTTCAACTACAGGGGACGGTGGCTGCTGTTGCGGACCGCAAAGAATCCTGCGGCCGGCAGGGAATTCCTGCGCTGGCTCACGCGGTCACCGAACTGGAAGCCATGGCGCGTGGGCGCGGAGGGCATGAGGAGGGCCGATGTCGCGGCCGTTGAGGACCTGTCCGGGAAGGCTCTGCGCGGCTTCCTGGTGGCCGATGCCCGGCCGGTCTCGCCGCTGATGGACGCCGAGGCGGCTCATTTCGACCTGCGGCAGGAGCAAATGAAAATAACAGAGGCCGTGTCGCATCTGGTCACGTTCGGAAACCCGCGGCTGGCGTTTGCTTTGGTATCGGCGCCGGTTGAAGGGAAGAGCCTGTTTGGGGTGATCCATGCGGCCCTCATCCTCAGGAAGGGACCGGACGGCTGGAAGGTGCTGCTATTCGACGTTGGGACACTTCCGACCCTTGAGGGGCTGTTGAGGTCGTTAGACAGCCTCGGGCTGGAAGACGGGAAGCCCGAAGCCGTGCCGAAAGTGACGCTCGTTAGCCCGGACGACCATGCACAGGTGTCGCGGCTTCATCCGGGGCGGATCCAATGGGAGCCGCTTGACCCATCTCCAGCGGCATATCTCCTCGAGTGGCAGGTGAGTAATCGCGGAAAGGAATTCTGGTCGCCGAGCTGGGCCATCCTGCCTCCACCGGTCCACGACGGGCCTTTGCTCAGCGCCAGAATCCCATTCGGCCTCAACGCGCAGCCCTATCGCTTCAGGATATGGGCCGTCGGCCGGACCAGCACGATATCGACGAGCGCCTGGCACACCGTCACGGGTGTACGGTGAGGAACTTCGCGGCATCCTGGAGCGGGCCGTCAAGCGCTTACGGCGTTCCCGGCCCAAGCGCAGACCAGCGCGATTCCGGCGGCGCCCCCGCGCTACCCGCGTAGTGCGGTGCAGAACCACTGGAAGTCGAAACCCACGCGCGCTCCTGTTATCCTCAACTAAAGGAACCGTACGTGAGAGGGCTTCATTTCCCGATCCTGCTGGCTGCTGGGGCGCTATGGCTGCCGGCGCAGAGCCTTGCCGATTTTGAAAAGCGGGTCACCGAGTTCAGCCTGCCGAACGGGCTGCATTTCGTGGTGGTCGAGCGGCATGAGGCTCCCGTGGTTTCCTTCGAAACCCTGGTGAATGTGGGGTCGGCGGAAGATGCCTCGGGCCAGACCGGCCTGGCGCACCTGTTCGAGCACCTGGCGTTCAAGGGTACCGAAACGATCGGGACCCGCGACTGGCCGTCCGAGAAGCGCGCCCTGGAGGCAGTCGAGGAAGCAGCCGATAAACTGGCCGCCGAGCGCAACAAAGGTCCGCTGGCGGATGCCGGCAAACTGGCCGGACTGGATGCCGAATGGAAGGTGGCCATCGACCGTGCGCAGACCTTCGTCATCCCCAACCAATACGCCCAGATCTTCCAGCAGAACGGCGGCGTCGATCTGTTGGCCAACGCGGGTTACGATTCGACCGAATTCCGCTACAGCCTGCCTTCGAACCGCCTGGAACTGTGGTTCCTGATGGAGTCGCAGCGATTGCTGCACCCGGTAATGCGCGAATTTTACCGCGAACGTGACGTGGTGGCGGAGGAAGACCGGGTGAACGTGGAACAATCGCCGCAGGGAAGAATGGTGCGGAATCTGCTGGCGACGGCATTCCAGGCGCAGCCCTACCGCAATCCCGAACTGGGGTGGCCGGGCGATGTGGCCAGCCTGCGGGCTTCCCAGGCGCAGGCCTTTTTCGACAAATATTACGTGCCCGGCAACATGACCATGACCCTTGTGGGCGATGTGAATCCGGCGGAGGCTAAACGCCTGGCCGAGCGCTATTTCGGACCGCTGCCCGCGCGTCCGCTGCCTCCGGTGCCGCACGCCACCGACCCGCCCCAGAACGGTCCGCGCACGGTGGAGATTTACGCCAATACGCAGCCGTTCCTGATGGCGGCCTACAAGCGGCCGGACATGTATGACAAGGACGACCCGGTTTTCGATGTGATCCGGCTGATTCTATCGAACGGGCGCACGGGCATGCTGACCACCCAATTGGTAGACGAAAAGCGGGTGGCCACGGTGGCGCAGTTGGTCACGCCGTTTCCGCGCGGGCGCTATCCCAACCTGGCGGTGTTTTTTGTGGTGCCGGCCATCGGCCATACGGTCGCGGAAGCGGAGCGGGCGCTGGACGATCTGTTGTCGAGCCTGCAAACCAAGAGGATCGAGACGGAGCCGCTATTGCGGGCGCGAACACAGGCGCGCGCCGCGGTCATCCGTGATATGGCCACCAATGCGGGGCTGGCCTCGTCGCTGGCCCTCTACCAGGCGGGCTATGGAGACTGGCGCAAGTTGTTCACCTCGGTGGACGATTTGAATAAGGTTACGGCGGAAGACATTCAACGGGTGGCTCGGCAGTATTTTGTGATTAACGGGCGCACGCTGGCGGTTTCCGGGCCGCAGCCGGTGGCCCTGGGAGACAACCGATGAAGCGCTGGTGGCTGGTGCTGCTGATGGCCGCATGCCCGTTGCTGGCGCAACCGCCCACGCCGGCCAGTCCTCTCGTGTATCCCCAGCCGAACATTGAGCCTAAGAAGCCGTCGGCCAAGCCGGGAGCCACTCCCGCCACGGCGCCGGTGAAGACGCCAAGCCCGGCGCGGGCGGCGGCGCCGGCAGGTCCGTCTTATAAGGACCTGAGATACACGCCGCTCCGGGCGATCCCCGTCCCCCAGGTGGACACCACCACCTTGGCCAACGGCCTGCGCATCTACCTGCTGGAGGATCACGAACTGCCGCTGGTGAACGGCACGGCGCTGGTGCACACCGGAACGCTGCTGGACCCGCCGGGCAAGGTGGGGCTGGCCAACCTGGCTCTCACGGTGATGCGCACGGGGGGCGCCGGAACGGCCAGCGCCAGCCAGGTAAACGCACGCCTGGAAGACCTGGCCGGCACGGTGGAAACGGCGGTCAGCCCCAATAATGCCACGGTCTCGTTCAGCAGCCTGACGGAGGGCGTTCCCGAGGTGCTCGCGATTTTCAAGGAAGTGCTCACCGCGCCGCAGTTCAGCGAGGACAAAATCGATGAGGCCCGCACGCAGATGCGCAATGCCATCTCGCACCGCAATGAAGACGCCGGGAACATTGCCCAGCGCGAGATTGCCGAGATCCTTTTCGGCCGCGACACGCCGTTTGGGCGCGAGCAGCAATACGCCACGGTGGGCAACATCCTGCGCAGCGATCTGCAGACGTTTCACGCCCGCTACTTTTTCCCCAAGAACACGCTGCTGGCGATCCGCGGCGATTTCGACACCGCCCAAATGAAGGCGCGGCTGGCAAAGCTCTTCGGCGACTGGACCGCGGACCAGCCTCCGGTGGAGTTCCCCAAGCCGGCGGCGGCGCCCGGCCCGGAGGCAGCGGGCATCCACGTGGCCCCTAAGAAGGACATCACCCAGACTTACTTCGCTATCGGCCAGATTAGCGGATTGCTCAACGATAAAGATTACGCCGCGCTGGCGATTATGGCGGACATCCTGGGCGGTTCTTCTCCCAACCGGCTCATGCAGCGGCTGCGCGGGCAATCCAGCCGCACCACCGTCACGGCGCGGTGGGATGCCGGATACGATCTGCCGGGCCTGTTTGCGATCACCGGCACCACCGAGGCGCTGTCTATCGTCGATACGCTCAAGGCCGTTCAGGAGGAAGTGGCGCGCATCCGCTCCAGCGAAGTGAGCGAGGAGGAACTGAAGATCGCCAAGGATACGGCCCTCAACAGCCTGGTATTCGCGTTCGACACCAAGGCCAAGACGTTGAACCGCCTGTTGACTTACGAATACTACGGGTACCCGGCCGATTTCATCGACCGGTATCAGAAGGCTCTGGAGGCGGTGACTCGCGCGGACGTCCTGCGGGTGGCCAAAGAGCGGCTCAAGCCGGAGGCGTTTACTACCGTGGTGGTAGGGGACCCGAACAATTTCATTCCGCCGGTGGAGTCGCTCAATCTGCCGGTACACCCGATCGATCTGACCATTCCCGAACCGAAAATGACGGCCAGTAAGCCGGATGCCGCGTCGCTGGCGAAGGGCAAGGCCATGCTGGCGCGGCTGCAACAGGCCATCGGCGGGCTGGACAAACTGTCGGCGGTGAAAGATTCCACGCTGGTGGCCCAGTACGTAATCGATTCGGGCAGCCGGGTGACCCCGGTGAAACACACCGAGCGCTGGATGGCGCCGATGCATTATCGCGAAGACAACGAACTGGGCGGAGGCGTGATTTCCTCGTACTTCGATGGACAGTACGGCTGGATCAGCGTGCCCGGCGGAACGGTGCCGCTATCGGGATTGACGCTGAAACAGGTGCAGGGCAATCTGTTTCGGCAATACCAACTGCTGCTGCAGGGTGGGACGCTTCCGGGGACCAGCGTCAACGCCGTGGATGACCAGACCATCGAGGTTAGCGGCCCGTTTGGACAATGGGCGCGGGTGGTGGTGGACCCGGCCACCGGAATGCCGCTGAAAATCCGCTATGAGGGGGTAACGCGAAGTGGTCCGCCGCCGTTGACCGAAGAGAGCTGGTCGGATTTTAAGGAGGTCGACGGCCTGAAGGTTCCCTCGAAAATTACCATCATGGAGGGCGGCCGAAAGTACGCCGATGTGACCATCAGCGACTATCGGCTGAACTCCGGTTTGAAGCTGGCGGATTTGGAAAAACGGCCATGAAGAGGATTGTATGGATGCTGCCGGCGATGGCAGCCCTGTGCGCGGCGCAATCCGCGGAAACGCGCCAGGCGCGGGCCCAGCGGGTGGTGGATGAGGCGGTCCAGGCGCTGGGCGGCCCGGCTTTTATGGGGATAGAGGACCGCGTGGAAAGCGGGCGTTCCTATTCGTTCGATAACGGGAAACTGGCGGGCACCATTCTTACCACGATTTACACCCGGTACCTGCCGCCGGTGCCCGGAAAAGTCGAAATGCTGGAAAAGGATGCCTACGGCAAGCCGGATGAATCGACCAGCGGGCTTCTGTACACCATGGATGGCGACTGGGATTATACCTTTCACGGCGCCCGCCCGATGGACGATCAACGCATCGCTAACTACAAGGACAGCGTCCTGCATAACATCTTCTATATCCTGCGGCAGCGGCTGAAGGAGCCGGGCATGAGCCTGTATTCGCAGGGATCGGACTTATATGAAAACCGGCCGGTGGAGATAGTCGATATTACCGACGCCGAGAACAACACCGTAACCGTATACTTCGGGCAAAGCGATAAGTTGCCGGTGCGGCAGACTTTCCGCCGCCGCAATACGACTTACGGCGATTTCGATACCGAGGCAACCCAGTTTGCCAAGTATCACGAGTCCCAGGGCATCACCTGGCCGATGGACATCCGCCGCGACCGCAACGGGGTGAAGATCTACGAGATGTATACGGATACGGCGGAGTTCAATAAGAACCTCAAAGACAGCGTGTTTGCGCTGCCGCCGAAGTTGAAGGTGCTGCCGAAGGGTCAGTGAGGCGGTGAGGCGGCCGACGAAACCGTGTGTTCCGGCCCAGCGCAGGCAGATTCCGCCCCTTCGATCCGCTGGCTTGTGCGGAGAAGCGCGGCGGGTGGCGCGCGTGGATGCGGCATGCGCTCTGCTGGGAATACGTGCCGGCATCATACAATGGCTGGATGCTTCGCCCGCTTCTCTGCCTGCTCTCCGCCGCCCTCTTACTGCCCGCGCAGCCCGCGCCTCGGCCCGCGCCCTTTGAAGTGGTAGAGGCGACCATCGCCGAAGTGCACGACGCCATGAAGGCCGGCCGCCTGACCTGCCGCGAGCTGGTGGGCGACTACCTGAAGCGCATCGAGGGCTACGACAAAAACGGCCCCGCCATCAACTCCATCATCATGGTCAATCCGGATGTGGAAAAAGAGGCCGCGGAACTGGACCGCCGCTTCGCCCAATCGGGACTCACCGGGCCGCTGCACTGCGTGCCCGTCATCGTGAAGGATAACTTCGAAACGCAGGGCTTGCAGACCACCGACGGCGCGCTGGCCTTTGCCGGCTATCGCCCGGAGAAGGATGCCTTCGAGGTGAAGCGCATGAAGGAGGCCGGTGCGCTGGTGCTGGCCAAATCGAACATGGCCGAATGGGCCTTCAGCCCTTATGAAACGGTCAATTCGATACTGCCCGGGTACACCAGGAACCCGTACGCGCTGAACCGCGTGACGGCCGGATCGAGCGGTGGGACGGCCGCGGCCATTGCCGCCAGTTTGGGCCTGGTGGGGGTGGGCAGCGACACGGGCAACTCGATTCGCGGCCCGTCCTCGCACCAGGCGCTGGTGGGCATCCGCTCCACCATGGGGCTGACCAGCCGCGCCGGCGTATTTCCCTTGAGCCTGCTGGCCGATATCGCTGGGCCCATGACGCGGACGGTGGAAGATGCCGCCCGCGTTTTTCAGGTGGTGGTGGGCGCCGACCCGGACGACCCGGTGACCGCCGCGGCCTCGCAGCATCTACCCCAGGACTACCTGGCGGCGCTCGACCGGGATGGGCTGCGCGGCGCAGTGATCGGAGTGCTTCGCCGGGCCTATGAGCGGCCCACCACCGACCCGGAAATCGAAAGCATTTTCCAGGCTGCCCTGGCGGACATGAAACGCGCCGGCGCCACCATCGTCGATCCCGCGGATGTGGAGGGGCTGGAATCCATCCAGCGGCCGCGCGGCAATGGTCCATGCATGGGGTTCAAGTACGACCTGGATCATTTTCTGGCGGCGCGCGGCGACCGTGTGCCGATGAAAGACCTGGCCCAGATCGTGAAATCGGGCAAATTCCATCCCAACAATCAGCGCCGCCTGGAGAGCGCTGAAATCGGGCCCGCGAATGGGCCCGAAACGCCGGCCTGCCAGGCGGATGCCAGTTACCGCCGGCAGGTGGGCGAGGCGGTGGACAAAACCATGGACAAGCTCAAACTGGACGCCTTCGTCTACCCGACCTGGAGCAATCCGCCGCGGCTGATCGGGGATTTGAACACTCCGGCCGGCGACAATAGCCAGTTCTATTCGCCCACCACCGGCTTTCCCGCCATCAACGTGCCCATGGGCTACACACGCGGCGGCACACTACCGGTGGGGATGACGATTTACGGCCGCGCATGGTCGGAAGCCAAGCTGCTGAAACTGGCCTATGCGTACGAGCAGGCCACCCACCATCGCCGCGCACCGGCTACCACGCCGCCGCTGCGATGACCAGCGCTACGTACCCGGCCGCGTCTTCTTCAGGCTCGCCTGGATGCGGTTGGCCAGGGCCTTGGTTTCCTTGGTTTCCGGAATGGTTTTCAGCGCATCCAGGGCGGCTTGATCGAGCATCTGGAGGCGGTTCGGGAGGTCCAGCCGGGTTGGGTCGTAGAGCGCCGAGAGGTCGTGCATGGCCTTGGCCGTTCCGTACAGGAAGGTGGCGCGCGGAATGGTGGCCTGCCCGGTTTTGAACAGCTCCAGCATGCGGGCGGCGTCGTCGGGCGCGCCCACCACCAGGGCCATAGTCATCGAAACGCCATGCTGAAGCATGGCCTGCTCCAGTTGGTCCTTCTCGGAATCCTGCATGGGCATCCCTTTGGCGACCCGGAGAATTCCGGGCGGCTCGGCCATGGAGCCGGTCGGATATTCGCACGCCAGCGTTACCGTGGAATCCTGGTCTTTTTGGAGGAAGCCTTGCATAGCTTCGGCGAACTCCAGAGCGGCCGCACTGGCCAAGCCTCGGGAGGCCGAAACCTGTTTGCGAAAGGGCGTCGGGTCGGCGCGGTTGGCGCGCGCGCCGGCTTCGTAGCTCTCCGCCATGTCGTAATATCCCTGCGCCAGCCCAGCCGCGATCACCGCCGCCAACGGCCGCGCCCGCGCCGTGAACTCGCTATCCGTCTGGAGCAGTTGCACCAGGTTCTCATCGGTTTTCCGGAAATCGCCATTGTGATAGGTTTCCTTGGCCGCTCCCCAGAAGAACGCCGGGGTTCCCGGTTCCGGCGGCCTTGGCCCGCTGGAACAGGAAGCGCCCGCCCACGCCAGGATTAATGCGCTCCCAAACGCTGCTCGTGTACGCATTCTAAAAGCTCCCATAGGTACTATAAGGCCGAATTATCCTGAATACAATGGGGGTCGGCCAGCGGCGGTTGCCGCTGCCGGTACCTACCCGGCCATGGATAGGACCACAGTCTTCACGAACCGCTGACCGCATCCATCCATTGAGCCAGCACAGTCTCATCGGCCATGCCGGTGGTTGTCTTCCTGATGGTACCGTCATTGCCGATCAGGACCAGCTTGGGCACTGCACTCACGTGATAGGCTCGCGCCACCGTACCATCCGCATCGACCAGCGAGGTGAGGTCGATGTGGTTCGGTCCTATATAATCGCGGGCCTCGTCGGCGCTTCCCAGGTGGATGGCGACTACGGCGATGCCTTTGCTGCGAAATTGGGGAGCCATGCGGCTCAGCGTGGGGAGTTCGTGGCGGCAGATGCCGCAAGAGGTCATCCAAAACACCAGCAGCACCGGCCGCCCGTGATAGGATGCCAGGTCCACACTGCCGCCATACGTATCGGGGAGCGAAAAATCGGGCGCCTGCCGTCCCAGGTTGGCATCCCGGGCCAGATACATTCCTCCAAACACGACCAAGGCAAACACCACGATGCCGGTGCTGGAACGCTCTGCCATGCCCGTGTCTCCCTTGGGAAGCGACTCCCTCCTGATGGTAAAGAATCCCAACGGCTTCCGACAGTTAGCAAATGGTTACCGATAACCGTTATCGGAGGTTATCGGGCAGGCCGCGCCAATTGCCGGTCAGGGTGCGGCAGCGGCCGCGCGGCCTCACGGAGCAACCACGTTTCCCTGAACCCGCACCTCCCGAACACTCCGGGCGCGGGCCTGGGTGATGAGCGCCGCAAGCAGGCGCTCGGGACTCTCCGCGCGAGCCATGGCCGCGGCCAGGGGCGTCCCCTCGGCGGGCTCCAGGCGAACCAGGTCGGCCGATTTGCCGGGTGTGAAATCACCGGTCTCGGCGGACAGTCCGAGCGCCTCCGCGCCCGCGGCGGTGGCGAGATAGAGGAGGTGCGCAGGCGTGAGCGGGAAACCATCCGGCAACAGGCGCTGCATCATGTAGCACTGCAACGCTTCGCGCAAAACGCTGAAACCGATGCCTGCGCCGACATCCGTACCCAGCGCGAAACGGACGCCGGCGGCGAGGTGCCGGCGCATCGGGAAAATGCCGCTACCCAGCATGGCATTCGACGACGGGCAGTGCGCAATGGCGGCGCCCGACTCGGCCAGGCGGGCGAGTTCGCCATCCGACGGATGCACATTGTGGGCGAACACCGAGCGCGGCCCGACCAGGCCAAACCGGTCGTAGACCGACAGGTAATTGGCGGCCCACGGAAAGGCGGCGCGCACATCCGCGATTTCCTGGCAGTTTTCATTGAGGTGAGTTTGAAAGAGCACGTCGGGGTACTCGCGGGCGAGCGCGCCCGAAACCTCCAGCATGCCCTCGGAGGCCGAGAGGGCGAAGCGCGGCGTGACCGCGTAGCGCAGATTGCCCTGGCCATGATAGCGGGCGATCAGGTGGCGGCTCAGGCGATCGGCCTCGGCGGGCGATTGGCGCAGCGGCTCGGGAAGGCGGCGATCGGAAACCACCAGGCCGCTGGCGATGCGCAAGCCGGCGGCACGGGCGGCTTCGAACAGGCACTCCGTGGCTGGGCCGAAGTGGGCGCCGAAGACCAGCGCCGTGGTGGTGCCGTTGCGGGCAAGCGCGCGGACGAATTCGCCGGCCACCGCGCGGGCGTAGGGCGGGTCGCCCATGCGCACCTCCTCGGGCAGCGCGTGCAGGCGGAGCCAGTCGAGCAGCGGCCAGCCCAGGCCTCCCAGGATGCGGGCTTGCGGAAAGTGGACGTGCGTGTCGATGAAGCCGGGCAGAATCACCGAGCCGCGCCAATCGCTAACCTCGGCATCCGGATGAGCGGCGCGCAAGGCAGCGTAATCGCCGGCAGCGAGAATGCGGCCCTGGGAGATGGCGAGGGCGCCATCGGCGTGCGCTGCGAGGGCGTTGCCGGTTTGGAACGGGTTGCGCGGCGTGTGCAGGATGGTGGCGCGCAGCAGTTCCGGCGCGGCGCTCACGAACGTGCCGCCAGTTCCGGCGGGGCTGAAGCGGTAGCCATCGGAAGTTGCGCCCTGCGAAGCGGTAGAGAGATGGGTTGCGGCATTTGCGCCTTCGACCAGTGCGGCGACGAGCGAACCGAATCATGCGGCCGGGGGCCTAGCTGGCTGGATTCAACTTCCGGATCCAAATGTTGCGGAACCGCACGGGTTGCGAATGGTCCTGGAGGCTCAGGGGCTGTTCGGCGGGGTGCGCGGTGTACGTGCCGACCTGCCGCCAGATGGTGGTTCCGAGGAAATCCTTGTGATTCTGCACCAGCACTCCATTGAACAGCACGGTGACGTACGCCGGCTTGACCAGTTTTTCGCCATCAAACCGCGGTGCTTCAAAAAAGATATCGTACACGTTCCACTGGCCCATGGGACGCGCGGGGTTGACCAGCGGCGGCCAAACACCGTAGATGGCCCCTGCCTGTCCATCGGCGTAGGTCTGGTGCGAGTTCGACTCAAGCACCTGGATTTCGTAGCGGGTCATCAATTCGACACCGCTGTTGCCGATGCCCTGGCCGTTGCCGGTGGAGGTGGTGGGGATCAGCCATTCGATGTGAAGTTGGCAATCGCCGAACTTTTCCTTGGTGACCAGCTTTCCCGTGCGCGGCACAATCTCGATATAGCCGTTCTCCACCTTCCACTTGGGATCCTCTTGTACGCCGCCGCGGGTTTGGGTCACCCACTGGGAGAGGTCCTTCCCGTCGAATAGCACCATTGCGTCCGAAGGCGGCGCCTCGTTTACATACGGACCGGGTGTGACGGCCACTGGGCGTGGGCGGGTCATGTCGTGCACCTTCCATTTCTGCCCGGGCAATTGCGGTGTGTCGTTGTAGCCGTGCACATCGTCGCCGGCTTCCGGAGGCGGCGCTTTGTGAGGGGCTCGTTGCTGCGTTGCAGGCGGCGGGTTCTGGGCCCCCAACGAAAGGGCTGCGAGGAGGACTGCAGAAAGCAGTTTCATGTTTGGACCTCTCCAAGAGTCTACAATCTGCCGAGGTGCTTTGCATCGGCCAGACCTTTTGGAGAGGGCGGCCAGGGGATCCGGGCGGCGCGTTCGGAGCCGCGGGGCGAAAATCGCAAACTCCCGCTCGCCGGGTGCGTGCCCTCACGGTGTGGTGCCATGCGGGCGATAATCATGCTTCACAAAGCGCTCTCGCTGGCCGCTCCCGGTGATATCGGAGTGATGAACACGCAGGGCGCGGACGACTCGGGCTTGGGAGAGTTGCTGGCGTCCAGCGCCGTTGGCCTGGGCGCGCGCCGGGTGATCGTGGATGGCACCCGCCCGCAATGCCGAAGCCCTGGAGGCATTGGCGCTTCCCGTCTTTGCGGCCTGTGCCCCAATGGCTGCAATAAAGACGGCCCCGGCGAAGTCGGCGTCACGGGTAGTTCCGCTGCACGATGCCCCCGAAGTCGCGCACCTGGCCGCCGAGCAGATTGCCCGCGAGCACAAAAGCCGGGCGCTGCGCGTTTTTTCGGCGGCGGCCCCAGCCGGCGTTGTATGCTCAAACGAAAGAGGTGCGATGTGTCTATGAACCGTTACATTGTTACAAGTTTTACGTTACTAATGATGTCGTTCGGCGCGGCATGGGCCGCCGAAGTGCCCCAGGCCGGTCAACAAGCTCCCGGGTTCACCCTGCCTTCGCAGGAGGGTACGCCGGTCAGCCTCAACCAATTCCGCGGTAAATGGGTCGTACTGTACTTCTACCCCAAAGATATGACCCCGGGCTGCACCATTGAAGCCCACAACTTCCAGCAGGATATGGCCAAGTACCAGCACCACAATGCCGTCATCGTTGGCATAAGCGTGGATAACATGGACAGCCACAAGGAGTTCTGCGCCAAGGAAAGCCTGACTTTCAAACTCCTGGCCGACCCGGATAAGAAGGTTGTGGAGGAATACGGTTCGCTGGGTACTCGCGGGGTTGCCAATCGCAACACCTTCCTGGTTGATCCCACCGGCCGCATCGCCAAAGTCTGGGTAGGCGTAAACCCCACCAAGCACAGTCAAGAGGTCCTCGCCGCCCTGGCGGAACAGACGCACTAGAGCCGCCGGCCTCTCTACGAAACCATCCCAATCGCCGCCAGACCGGGGTAGCACCCGGTCTGCACATGGAGCTGCCTCGAATCATGGAAGAGAACAACCACCCCAAGCACGAAGCCCTGCGCGTCATGCGGCCCATGTACGCACGCCACTGGCTACTGGGAGCCGCGCCCCGCCATGGCGTTCCCGACGAGGAAATGCCCCCCAGCACGGCGTACCACCTGATTCACGACGAACTGATCATGGACGGCAGCTCGCGCTTCAACCTGGCCACCTTCTGCGGCACCTGGATGGAGCCGGAAGCGCAGAAGCTGATGTACGAAACGTTCGACAAGAACATGATCGATAAGGACGAGTACCCGCAGACCGCCGAGTTGGAAATGCGCTGCGTCCACATGCTCGCCCAGCTCTGGAACGCGCCCGACCCGGAGAACACCATCGGCACCTCCACCATCGGCTCCAGCGAGGCATGCATGCTGGGCGGCCTGGCGCTCAAATGGCGCTGGCGCGAGCGCCGCCGCCAGGCCGGCCAATCCACCGACCGTCCCAACATCGTCATGGGCACCAATACCCAGGTCTGCTGGCACAAATTTGTGCGCTATTGGGACGTGGAAGAGCGCCTGGTCCCCTTGCAGGAGGATGGCGTGGTCACGGACCCCGAGCGCGCCGCCGCCATGTGCGACGAGAACACCATCGGGGTGGTGGCCGTGCTCGGCAGCACCTTCACCGGCGACTACGAGGATGTAGCCGCGCTCAGCGCCGCCCTCGACCGTCTGCAGGAGAAGACCGGCCTTGATATCCCGATCCACGTGGATGGCGCCAGCGGGGCCTTCGTGGCGCCCTTCCTGCAACCCGAAATCGTGTGGGATTTCCGCCTGCCGCGGGTGAAGTCCATCAACACTTCGGGCCACAAGTATGGCCTGGTGTTTCCGGGCGTGGGCTGGGTCATCTGGCGCGAAATCTCCGATCTGCACCCCGAGCTGGTGTTCAACGTGGATTATCTCGGCGGCACCATGCCCACCCTGGCCATCAATTTCTCGCGCCCGGCCAGCCAGGTGGTGGCGCAGTATTACAACCTGATCCGCCTCGGCAAGTCGGGCTACCGCGCCATCCATCAGGCCTGCCAGACGGTGGCCGTGCATCTGGCCAAACAGATCGCCGAAATCGGCCCGTTCGAACTGATGGGCCAAGGCACGGACCTGCCGGTGTTCGCCTGGAGGCTCAGGGAGCAGGCCCACTGGTCGCTCTACGACCTTGCCGACCGCCTGCGCGACCGCGGCTGGCAGGTTCCGGCCTACCGCATGCCCGCCAATCGCCAGGACCTGGTGGTGCAGCGCGTGGTGGTGCGTAACGGCTTCACCTGCGACCTGGCCGATATGCTGGTCCGCGATATCCGCCGCCACCTGGATTGGTTCGCCGGCCAGCCCGGCTTCCGCTCCACCGCGCAAGCCGCGCAATTCCATCATTAGCGGGCGTTTCCTGGGCCGCGGCCGGGCTCGTCCAGCCGTCTTCAGCCGCCTCACGCTATAATCGCATCGTAATGGATGTTTACGAGGAACTGGTGCGTCTGCGCCGTCTGGGCCAGAAGTGTGCCCTCGCCACCATTGTGCAGGTGCGCGGTTCCATTCCCAGCTACGAGAGCGCCAAGCTGCTGGTCCGCGAAGATGGATCCATGACCGGCACCATCGGAGGTGGATGCGTGGAAGGCGAAGTCTGGAATGTAGCCCGCGAGGTGATTGCCTCCGAAAAGCCCCGCCACCTCACCTTCAACCTGGGGCAGGACGCCGCGTACGATAACGGCCTCATCTGCGGCGGGCAACTGGACGTCTTTGTGGAGCCGGTGCTGCCGGTGCCGCACGCGTTTATTTTCGGCGCCGGCCACATCTCCAAAAGCCTCTCGAAGGCCGCCAACCTGGCGGGCTTCGCCACCGTGGTGGTGGATAATCGCGATAGCTTTGCCAATCGCGACCGCTTCCCCGAAGCCGCCGAAGTATACGCGGCGGAGTACGAAGAGGTTTTCCCCACGCTGGCCATCAACGAAACCAGCTACGTGGTGATCGTCACCCGCGGGCATCGCGACGATATGCGGGTACTCAAGCTGGCGATTGCCACGCCGGCGCGGTACATCGCCATGATCGGCAGCAAACGCAAAGTGCTGAACGTCATCCGGGAACTGGAGAAAGAAGGCCTCGACCGGACGGCTTTCGAACGCATCCACGCGCCCATGGGCCTGGATATCGGCGCCATTTCCCCGGAGGAGATCGCCATCGCCGTAGCGGCCGAAATGATCGCCGTCCGGCGTAAGGCCGCGTCCAATTGGCGCTCTCTGTCGATGTCGGTATTCGCCGCCGAGTCGGCTCAACCGGTGCTCACCCGGTGATCCCCCGCCCCACCTGCGCGGGCCTGGTGCTGGCCGCCGGCGAATCGCGCCGCATGGGGTCTCCCAAAGCGCTGCTGCGCTATCGCGGCGAATCGTTTTTGGACCGCACGGTGGGATTGCTCCAGGCCCACTGCGCGCCGGTGATTGTGGTGTTGGGCGCCGGCGCGGATGAGATTCGTGCGCAGGCCCAGCGCCCCGCCGTCTTCGTGGTCAACGCGCAATACCGCACGGGCCAGACCAGCTCTATGCAGGCTGGATTGCGCGCGGTCCCGGCGCACGCGGCGGGCGTATTGTTTACCCTGGTGGACCACCCGGCCGTGTCCACGGAGACCGTCGCGGCGCTGGCGGCGGAACCCGAACCGGGCGTGCTGGTGCGCGTTCCCCGGTACCGCGGCGAGCGCGGCCATCCGATCTGGTTCTCCAGCACCTTGATTCCCGAGTTCCTGGCCCTGCCGGAAAATGGCGCCGCCCGCGAAGTGGTGCGGCGGCATCGCCCGGAAACCCGGTTCCTAGACCTGGACGATCCGGGCATCCTGGCCGACATCGACGACCGCGAGGCCTACCGCGCCCTGGTGGAGGCCCGCGCATGAAAATCCGCCTCCGCGTGGTGCTCAAGGCCGCCGGCTGTGCGCTCGCCCTGCTGCTGGCCGCTGGGGTCGCAGCACCCTATTTCACCGCCGATCAGTATCGCGCGCGCCTCGAAGGGTCCATCGAGCGCGCCCTGGGACGCCGCGTGGAACTGGGGCGCGTGACCTTCAGCCTGTTCAACGGCCCCGGATTTTCGGTGGACCGGGTGGTCATCCACGAAGACCCCGCGATCGGCCTGGAGCCGATGGTCTATGTGCAGGACCCCGGCAGCATGGAAATCGTCCCCAGCATCTGGTCGCTCCTGGGCGGCCGCTTCGTAATCGCCTCCATCCGGCTGAGTGACGCCAGCATCAACCTGACCAAGACCGGCCCCGCCGACCAGCCCGGCCGCTGGAATTTTAGCTCCTTCATCAACCGTTCCATGATGAGCCGCGCGCCGGCCATTCACGTGCGCGACGGCCGTATCAATTTCAAATTCGGCGACACCAAATCGGTCTTCTACCTTACGAATACGGACCTGGACATTTCGCCGCCCGGGTCCCTCAGCGGCGGCTGGAAAGTGGAGTGCTCCTCCATGCCGGCACGCACCGACCGCTCCGCCCAGGGCCTCGGCTCGTTCACCATCGACGGCCGCTGGTACGTGGCCCCGGAGCGCGTGGATCTGAATCTGGAACTGGACCGCTCGGGGCTGGGGGAGCTGACCGCCCTGGTGCGCGGGCAGAGCGGCAGCGTGCACGGCACCATCAGCTCGCGGCTCCATCTGGGCGGTCCCATCAACAACATCGGCATCCAGGGCCGCCTGAATATCCAGGACGTGCACCGCTGGGATCTTCTGCCGGGCCAGGGGCAGGATTGGCCGCTGGATGTACAAGGGCGCCTGGATCTGCCGGACCAGTTGCTGGAGCTGCAATCGAGCTCCGCCGCCAACGCCACGCCGCCTCTGTCGGTGCGTTTCCGCGTCGCCGATTACCTCAGCCAGCCGCACTGGGCGGTAGCCGCCAACTGGAACCGCTTCCCGGTCGCGCCGCTCATGGAACTGGCAGTCCACATGGGCGCGCAGTTTCCTCCCCGGCTGAAACTCGGCGGTACCCTGGATGGCGCCTTGGGCTACTCGGGCCAAGGCAGCCTGCAAGGGGAACTGGCCTTCCATGATGCCGTGCTGACCATTCCCGATTCTCCCCCACTCGGTGCGGAGCAGGCCCACATCGTCTTCGACCACGGCGTGGTCCGGCTGACCCCCGCGGTGGTGCGCACCGCCGACCAGGACGAGGCACGCATGGAGGCGGCCTATTCCATGGACGAGGGCACTCTCGACCTGTCCATTTCCACCGATGCCATGAAGGTGGCGTCGCTGCGGTCGCAGGTGGCCCTGGCAGCGGTGCCGTGGCTGGAGCAGGTCCGCTCGGGGCAATTTAGCGGACGGCTGGCCTACCACCGCGACACCGGCGAATCGGTCTGGACCGGCGACCTGCAATTGCAGGATGCCCGCATGCAGATTGCCGGCCTGGCCGACCCCCTGGCCATTGCCGAAGCGCATGCGCAGATCCACGGCGCGCGGGTGGCCATCGATCACCTGGAGGCACAGGCCGGGCCTCTGGAATTCACCGGCGATTACCGCTATGAGCCGGGCACCACGCGCCCCCACCGGCCCCACCTGCACCTGGCCGAAGCCGACGCATCGGCCATTGAGGCCGAACTGGCGCCCACCCTGGTCCGCGGTGGCCTGATTGCCCGCGCGTTTGGCCGCGTCAGCCTGCCGGATTGGCTGAAGCGTTGGGACGTGGATGGCAGCATTCAGATTGACGATCTGACCCTGGCCGGGTCGCACCTCAGCGGTGTGCGGGCGCACATCCTGTGGGATGGCGGCCGAGCGGAGCTGGATGGCTTGCAGGCCCGCCTGGACCATGCCGCGTTGAACGGCCAGTTGGCCGTGAACCTGCGCGGCGCGAGCCCCACTTATAAGCTGGCGGCCAAGGTCAAAGGGCTGAGCTGGCAATCGGGCAAGGTGGATGCGGAGGGCCTCATCCAAACCTCCGGAACCGGAGCGCAATTGGTCGCCAACCTGACCTCGGAAGGCGTCTTCACCGGAGCCGCGCTGGATTTCGGCAGCCTCACCTGGCGCAGCGTCTCCGGCAGCTACCAATTGGGACCGCGGCTGCGCCTGACAGGGTTGAAGCTGCGCACCGACGACGACACTTACACCGGCCGGGGAACCGCGTTAGACGACGCCCACCTGGTGATTGTGCTGAACAACGGCACTCGCGACCTGCGCATGATCGGCACGCTGGCGCGCCTGCGCGTGGAAGACGCCCTGAAATAACTTCAGCGGGCGGCGTCGGGGACGTGCGCACCCGCAAACCCGGGCCTGCGCGGACAGTCCACGATAATCGCGCGGCCGTCCGTCAGCGCCTTCACCGAATGGCGCGCATTGCCGGGCACAATCGCCACCAGGCCGGGCCGCGCCACCTGCGCCACCCCGTCGATGGTCACTTCCAGCTCGCCCTCGATCACCTCGTAGACTTCTTCCTGCGGGTGGAAGTGCTCGTGGATCGATGCGCCGCGCGTAAACTCGTAGTGCGCGAAGGTCATGCTCGGCGAGTCGAAATAGCGGCCGTGCCAGCCCGGCAGGCGTTCAATCACGGCGAGGCTGCTGGTGTCGACGAAAGGCATGCGGTTTTCTCCCAGTGGCATCCTACCACGGCCTCAGCGGGCCGTCGCAGCCGTTACCGTTCCGCTCCCGGTGCTCTCCGCCAGCGCTTCGTTCAGCACCCGCGCCAGGCGTGCGCCGGCCCGTTCAATCTGCAGCCGGATGAGCGGATCGGCCGCCGCTTCGTACTTCGCGTCCAGAAGTTCGGGCTGCCCCGCGGCCACTTTAGGCAGCCGTCCGTAGACCACCTTCACGGCCGCTTTGTGCGACTGCTCCGCCCAATCGTCCACCGTGCCCCTGGCGAACTTCTTCTCCCGCCGCTCGGATTCCTTGGACCATTCCGGGAACAACTGCTCCTCGGTTCCCATGCGGCTCAGCAGCCCGCCATCCCACACGCTGTGCAGGTTGGAGGGATGGCCTTGAAACACCACGTGTACATCGTTGCCGCCCTTGTCGTGGTTGTCGGAGCAGTGCAGCGGCTGGTGCATGTCGCCAATGAAGTGGATCAGGAACAGCAGCGCCTCGCGCCGTGCGGCGGGCGGAGTGGCGGGGTCGGCAAGCTCCTTGCGGAACTCGGCGATCCTGGCGATTACGCAGTCCCCCTTGGGGCAATCGCGCGCCATATCCAAATGCCGCTGGGTGATCTCGATATCGATGTAGTGCCACGGCCCGGTCTCGGGGCGCGCGCGCCGGATCTGGTCCGCCCAACTCGAAACCGAGGCCATGGTAACGCCCGGCCCCAGGATCTGGACTACCCGCGCGTGCACCGCGGGAGTCAGTTGCGCCTCCGCAATGCGCGCCACCAGGTCGTGCCCCTCGGGCCCCCAGGCGCACAGGGGCACGCACACCGCCAGTGCGGCGAAAAAAGCGAATAGGCGCATGAAGCCTCAGGGTAGCATGGCGTCCAGCCGCTCCAGCAGTACGTCCGCGTCGGCGCGCGAGAAGATCATGGGCGGCTTGATTTTGATCACGTTGTGCAGCGGGCCATCGGTCGCCAGCAGCACTCCCGCTTCCTTCATCTGGTTCACCAGCCGGGCGGCTTCTTCAGCGGCAGGCTCACGCGTCTCCCGGTCGCGCACCATTTCGAATCCCAGGAACAGGCCCTGGCCGCGCACGTCGCCGATGATGGGGTGCCGGCCGGCCAGTTCGCCCAGGCCGCTCAGCAGATAGCCGCCCGTTTCGCGGGCGTTTTCCTGCAAGCCCTCGTCGCGGATCACGTCCAGCACCGCCAGGCCGATGGCGCAAGAAACCGGGTTGCCCCCAAACGTGTTGAAGTATTCCATACCGTTGGCAAACGACGCCGCAATCTCCGGGGTAGTCACCACCGCGCCCATGGGGTGCCCGTTGCCGATCGGCTTGCCCATGGTCACAATGTCCGGGACCACCCCCTGGGTCTCGAACATCCAGAAGTGCGAGCCGGCGCGTCCGAAGCCGGTCTGGACTTCGTCCGCCACGCATACCCCTCCCGCCGCGTGCACCGCCCGATAGGCCTCCCGCAGATACCCCGGTGGAAGGATGATCTGGCCGGCGCAACTGAGCGCCGATTCGCAAAAGAACACTGCCAGGTCTTCGGTGCGCGCAACCGCCTCGGCCACCGGCCGCGCATAATCGGCAGCCGGATGGCGATACGGGTCCGGCATCGGCGCCACCTGCACGTGCTTCGGCCGCCCGCGCCCGCCGGGCCCATCGAACTTATAAGGGCTCAGGTCGACCATCGCATTGGTGTTGCCGTGGTAGGCGGTGTCCACCACCAGGGCGCCGTTGCGGCCGGTGTGCGTGCGGGCCAGCCGCAGGGCCAGTTCGTTGGCCTCGCTGCCGCTGCACACCAGGTAGATTACGCTCAGCGGTTCGGGCAGCGTGGCGGTAAGCCGCTCGATGTATTCCACCAGCC
>DATJRE010000533.1:0-91974 GCA_035505095.1 Bryobacteraceae bacterium
TGGGCGTGCCGCCGGGTACATCCACGCGAAGGTGGTTTCCGTGCCGCTGCTCAAGGATAAAGGGTACGCGCACGACGTGAAGACCATGGCCGCCGTGGAAAACGCCGGTCTGATTTACATCTGCAACCCCAATAACCCGACTGGCACGCTGACTTCCAAGGAAGATCTCGAGTGGCTGATCAGCAATAAGCCGAAGGGCACCATCGTGATGATCGATGAGGCCTACACGCACATCTCGGGCGCGGAATTCATGAGTCCCGTGGTGGCCGCGGATAAGGACGTGGTGATCCTGCGCACCTTCTCCAAGATTTACGGCATGGCCGGCCTGCGCGCGGGCGCCGCCTTCGCGCGTCCCGACCTGCTCCAGAAGCTCAGCATCTTCAGCCACACCAGCATGCTGCCGATCACCGCCATGGCCGCGGCTACCGCCAGCCTGAAGCAGAAAGACCTGGTGCCGATGCGCCGCAAGATCATCGCCGACGTCCGCCAGGACACTTTCAACTACCTGGAGCGCAAGCGCTTCTCTTACGTCCCGTCGGTCTCCAACTGCTTCATGGTGGATGTGAAACGAAACCCGCAGGAAGTCATCGCCGGCCTGCGTAACGAGAAGGTGTACATCGGCCGTGTGTGGCCCAGTTGGCCCACGCATGTCCGCGTCACCGTGGGCACCAAGGAAGAAATGCTCAAGTTCCAAGCCGCCTTCACCAAGGTGATGGCTTGAGCCTTTGGGGCATTCTGCATCGCAGAGGCCCCAATGGCGGTCGGTACGGCTGGAAGCGCCTGGCGGGAGATTGTTCGGGCGGCGTAATCGCGGCGCTGATCGCGCTGCCCTACGGTCTGGCGATGGCCTCTTTGATGGGGCTGCCACCGGTGCTGGGCGTATTTACCTCCATCTTCACAGCCCCGTTCATCGCCCTGCTGGGCCGCAACCCGGTGCTCATCGGCGGCACCGCGAGCGCGACTGTGCCCTTCATCGCCCTGGCGGCCCGCCAGCATGGATTGGGCGGCGCGGCGATGCTCTGCCTGTTGGCGTCTCTGGTGATGGTGGCGTTCGGCCTCCTGCGCCTGGGCCGCTACATCACCCGGGTTCCCCAAGCGGTGGTTTCGGGCTTCTCCTGCGGCATCGGCGGGATGATGCTGGTCTCGCAACTGGATATCATCCTGGGCGTCTCCTCCCCTCTGACGCGGTCGGCCGGCTCGACCCTCAGCCAGCTTCTGGCGGTGAGCCAGCACCTGATGGAAACCCGCATGGTGCCGCTGGTGCTGGGGCTGATGGTGATCCTGGCCGCGACTTTCTCCGCGCGCTTTTCCCACCACCTGCCGGCTCCCCTGATCGGTGTGGCGCTGGCCATTCTGATGGCCCGCTTTTTTGGCTGGCGCGAAAAGGAGGTCGGCTTCCTTTCCCCCGGCCTGCCTGCGCTGGCGCCGTTCTCGCTCGGCGCGCGGAAAATCCTGGCCCTGCTGCCTTCGGCGGTGGCGCTGGCTTTCGTCTCGTCGGTCAACATCCTCATCACCTCGCGCGTGGTGGAACACTTTCGCGGCCGGCATAAGCGTATGAAGCCGGGCGACGCCGATCGCGAACTGGGCGCCTACGGCGTGGCGAACCTCTGCGCTTCCGCCTTCGGTGCGCCGCTCAGCGTGGGCATTCCGGCGCGCAGCCTGGCGGTGGTCCGCTGCGGCGGCACCACCCCGCTGGCCAACATGTTCCACGCCGTGGTTTTGCTGGCGATTCTGCGGCTCGGCTCGGGCTTCGTAGCGCACATCCCCATTCCCGCGCTGGCCGGCGTGACCGCCTGGATGGGCCTCTGCCTGCTGGACTGGAGCGCCTGGCGCCGCCTGCCCAAAATGGCCACATTGGACGCGGCAGCCTTCCTGGCGACCGTTTTCAGCGTCCTCACCGTCAACGCCGTCCTGGCCGTAGCTATCGGCTGTTCGCTCTACGCTGTGCACGCGCTGTGGGTGCGGTACGCCCGCCCGCCGCTCGCGGAAGCCTTCGACCCGCCCTCGGGATCGTAAAGTGTGCCCGGAACGTACCAATGCGCTGCGGCAATAGCGCTTCCCGGCCCGATTCTGTTGCTTAATAAAGGATATGGCACTTTCTGCGAGAAACCAGCTACCGGGAACGGTGGAAGAGGTGCGGCTTGGCGACGTCATGGCGCACGTGGTGGTGAAAGTCGGCGAGAGCATCGTCGAAAGCGTAATTACCAGGACCAGCGCCGAGGAAATGAACCTGAAGAAGGGCGACGCGGTTCGCGTAGTGGTGAAATCCACCGAAGTGATGATCCAGAAGGATTGACCGCGGAAGGTGAGAAGGCGGCGCCCTGGCGATCACAGTAACCGTCGCGGCCCCGTAGCCTACGCCAGCGCTCTTCCTGCGAAACCACGCAATTCTGTTGCGCAAGGCGGGGCCGGTTGTTGTATGCTGGAAGCGGGCCGGATTTGGCGAGGTCCGGCCCCTTCGCACTTTCTAGCGGCGCTTGCGCGAGTAGATCAGTGCCCTGATCCGGCCGAGTATCAGCGCCGGAGATCAAGCAGCAAAAGGATCATGTTGGTGATCCTCCTTTCCGTTTCAAAGTGGAGGGCCGGGACCTTATCCCGGCTCTCCCGGTAGAAGCCCCAAATGACGTCGCTTTGGGCTGCCGCAGACCGTCGGCAAGCCGGCGAACAGGTCACGCGCTCGGAAACATGGTGGATCATCCTGAATCCGGCGCTTGCAGCCCCGCGGAGCGGGCAGCGGCCGTGCGCTGCAACCAGTTGTAGATACGCCGAGGTCACCAGGAAGGTGATCCGCGCCGCAGGCTAAATTGCCGGATTTGTGATCATTCGTGCCGCAGCGCCGCCAGCGGATCCAGCCGCGCCGCTCTTCGCGCCGGCAAATAACAGGCCGCCAGGGCAATCACCGCCAGCCCGCCGGTGGTCAAAGCCAGCACCGCCGGATCGTTGGGCTTCACTTCGTGCAGCAAACTCGCCATCAGGCGCCCGGCGGCCACGGCGCCGGCAATCCCGATCGCGAAACCGGCGAGCGCCAGGCGCATGCCCTCGGCCAGCACTTGTCCGAGCACCCGTCCGCGGCTGGCGCCAAGCGACATCCGGATACCGATCTCGCGGGTTCTCTGGGTCACCACGTACGACAGCACGCCGTAAATCCCCACCGCCGCCAGCAGCGCCGCGAAAGCCGCAAACGCACCCACCAGCAGGCTCAGGAACTGCGACCCCTGCGCGCCGTCGCCAATCACTTCGGCCATGGTCCGGATATTGTAAAGCGGCAGGCTGCCATCCAGTTGCGCCACCGCCCGGCGCGCCGCAACGGTCAGGCCGGACGCCCGCTGGGGCGTGTGAAGCACCAGGAAAAGCCCCCGGCTGTTGTCGAACGGCGAGTATCCTTCCGGAACCGTCTTCTCCGTCAGCCCCCACTCCTTCACGTCCCCTACGACCCCGATCACCTGCTGCCACGGGCCCGAATCGCCACCCCAGGAAAACAACTGCCCCAGCGCACTCTGGTTGGGCCAGAAGCGGCGTGCCATGGTCTGGTTGATCACTGCCGGATAAATCATGGCGTTGGTCACATCGGCAGACAGATCCTCTTTCTTCTCGCGGGCCTCACGGCGCCGCGCATCGAGCGAGGCGTGCAATTGCACATCTTCGGGCGAAAATACCCGTCCGGCGATCACCGGCACACCCATGGCGCGGAAATAATCCGGAGTAACCGAATGCACCTCCACCAGCGGCCCGCCCATCGGCGTGGAAGGCTGGCCGCGCACCTTGATGTACCCGTTGCTGCCGCCCTCCAGTGGCAGGTGGTCGGTAAGGGCCGCGGCGTCCACGCCGGGAATGCGGCGGGCCTTTTCGAGCAGAGCTTGCGCAAACTCCATCTGCTGCGGGGCCTTCTGGTAACGCGCTTCGGGAAGCTGCAGGGCGCCCGTCCAGACCCCGTCGGGCCGCACGCCCACTTCGACGTTTCGCAGCCGCACGAAATCCTTCAACAGCAGCCCGGCGCCCGCCAGCAGCAGCAGGGAGAGCGCAATTTCGCCCACCACCAGCACATGGCTGGCCAGCCGCCGGCTCTTCGACGGGCTTACCGAACTGCCCGCGCCGCCCTTCAGCTCGTCGTGCAAATCGGTGCGCGACGCCTGTACCGCCGGCACCAGGCCGAACACGATTCCGGTTGCCAAGGCCAGCCCGAAGGTAAAGGCCAGCACGGTTCCGTTCAGCTCGATAGAGTTGAACTGCGGAAGGGCGAAGCTCTTGGCATGCGAGAACAGGCTGATGATGTCCCATCCCAAACCCAGACCCGCGATACCGCCGGCAATTCCGAGCAGGACGCTTTCCGTGAGCAACTGCCGCACCAGCCGGCCGCGGCCCGCTCCCAGCGCGCTGCGCACAGCCATCTCTTTTTGCCGCGCCACGGCCCGCGAGAGCAGCAGGTTGGCCACGTTGGCGCAGGCGATCAGCAGCACCAGCGCCACCGCCCAGAGCATCATGAGCAGCGAGCCGCGCGCATTCCCCACCAGGTTGTCGCGCAGCCACACGACTTTCGCCCCCACCTTATAATTGGAATCCGGGTAGGCCTTCTCCAGCCCTGCCGCGATCACGGTCAGGTCCGCCTGTGTCTCCTGCACCGTCACCCCAGGCTTCATCCTGCCGATGGCGTTAGCCCAGTGCGAGCCGCGCGGGTATTGGCTCATCTTCACCATCTCACTGGGCATCCACAATTGGACTCGCGCCAGCGGGAAGCGGAAACTGGCCGGCATAACCCCCACGATGGTGTACTTGCGGGCGTCCAGGTCGATTTCGCGGCCCACCACACCCGGATCGCCGGCGAAGCGGCTCTGCCAGAGGGCGTAGCTGAGCACTGCCACCCGGTCCCTCCCGGGCTGCCCCTCGCCGGGAGCCCAAGTCCGGCCGAGCAGCGGGCGCACTCCCAGCACAGCGAAGAAATTGACCTCCGTGATAACCCCGGCGACGCTGTCCGCGCGGCCGTCCTGGCTGGCGTTCAGGTTCTGCACCCAGCCGAACATGGCCATATCCTGGAAGGTGTGATTTTGGGTGCGCCAATCGCCCAGGTCCGGCCCGGCAAAGGGATATGATCCCGGCGCCGACTCGGTCTCGAACAGCCGCACCAACTGCTGCGGATTGCGGAAAGGCAGCGGCCGCAGCAGGATCGTATCGATGATGCTGAAAATCGCCGTGTTGGCGCCCACCCCGATCGCCAGGGTTGCCACGGCCACCGCCGCGAACCCTTTTGCCTTCCACAGATTGCGCAAAGTGTATTTCAGGTCTTGCACGCAGTTCATGACGTCGCAAGGGATAAACGGTTAGCTGAGCCGAACTGGCGCCCGGAGCCGCAACCGTGAGCGGTCTTCACCACCCTCGAACTCGACATTGGCGCGAATCTCGATGCGGCGGTACGTCGCGATGGTGCCGGTGGTCTCCACCCAGGGACTCAGAGGGCGGTACGCGCCCGAGTCCAGCCAAGCGCGCGAAATCGCGCCGGCAGTCGGCGGAATTCCGATTGCCGCGGTTTCGCCCCGCCGTCTCACCATCGGCCGGCGGTCCGCGTGATTATCTGTTGGCGGTGCTCACCGGGTTTTCGCCCAGGAACCGGTGCAGGAAAGTCTCCATGCGGCCGAGCGTGTACAGCCACCGGCTGTGCAGCAGGGACTCGTGCACGTCGTCCGGAAAGACGATCAGCTCGTAATATATGTCGCGCTGCCGCAGCAGTTGCACCAGCCCGGTCATCTGCTGAAATGCCACGTTGCGGTCGTCATCGCCCTGGATGAGCAGCACCGGCGACTTCCAGCCGTCAATGGCGCCAATCGTGGAGGACTGGTAAGAGACCGATCCGGGATCGAGCGAGCTGCCCCACAGGTGTACGCCCGCCAGATCCACGCCGGCTTTGAAGATATCGGAGTTGCGTGCCAAGGCCTGGGACGTAAGTACGCCCCCGTATGACAGCCCCCAAATCCCAATGCGATTCGGATCGACGTCGGGGCGGGTCTGCAGATACTTGCCGCCGGCCACCACGTCCTGATACTCGCTGTTGCCGGCTCCGCCGGTGTGGGGCGCCGTGCGGAACGACCGGCCGTAGCCGATGCCGCTGCGGTAGTTAATCGACATCACGATATAGCCCTGGCTGGCCAGCCACTCATTGATGCCATACGCCCAGTGGTAAAACTGCATGTAGTGATAGGCGGGCATCATCTGCCGCTGAGGTCCGCCGTGCACGAAGACGATGGCGGGGCGCCGCTCGCCGGGCTTTAGATCCTTGGGCAGGAACAGTTGATTGTGGATCTCCAGGCCGTCAGCGGCCTTGGTGATCACAATCTCCGGTTTCACGTGCGCTTCCATCGGAAAGCCCGGCCGGGAGGTCGGAAAGACGATCTTCTGCGGCGGGGCCGCGCCCGCCAAGCCTTCCTCTCCCATCTTCCACACACCCAGCGATTGGGGCATATTCCAACTGGCGCTCAGAGTTGCCAGGTACTTGCCGGATGCGAGTGGAGCCGGGTACGTCTCGACTCCCTCGCCGGTGGTGATCTCGACCGGCGTGCCGCCGCCGGTCGGAACGGCCCAGATGTGCCGCCGCTCGATATCCTTGGCGTTGGTGCAGTAGTAGAAGACCTTGCTGTCGGCGGAGATGGCGATGGAGGTCTGATTTTCGATCAGCCCGTCGGTGGTCGTCAGCAGCACGGGGCGCGCGGACGCGTCCATCACGTTCAGGGCGTAGTAGCGTTCCCATTCGTCCACCGGGCGGGCGGGCTGTGCTGCGGACCCCTGGCCTTCCCGCCCGGCGCCGGGTGCGCCGTTTCCGCCTCTGGCGCCGAATCCGCCCCTGCCGCCGCGTCCACCTCGGCCGCGTCCACCGCCCACACCAAACTCGAAGATCACCAGATCGCCCGCGAGGTGCGCGTTCCCAACGTTAGGGACCAGCGGATCGTTGCGCTGGTTGTGCCAGGTCTCCTGCGCGTCCCCGGTGGTCACGTCGGCTTTGTAGAACGCCAGCGTGTAGCCACCTTTGAACGTGGCTTGCATCAGGCCGGGAGAGTTGTTGACCACCGCCGGCGCTGGGGCGGCCTGACCGCCGCGACCGCCGGCCGCTGCGGTGGGGGCCGTCTCGGAACCGCCCCCATTGCCCCGCCGCCCGCCGCGCCCGCCGCGCGCCGCTGCGGTGGTCTGGAAGCCCGGTCCGCTGGGCTGGCCGATTCCGACTCCTCCGGCTTGCTCCTGCTGTCCGAACGGCAGCCCCGGCCGGCGTACGAAGATCAAGTGCTTGCTGTCAGGCAGCCACATCGGCGTGGTATCGAAGTCCACGCTGGGCGACATGTACTTCAACGTACGCGTCGCCAGGTCGTACACCGCGATGAAGCTGTGATCCGTGCGCGTGCTCACGAATGAGATTTTGCGGCCGTCGGGCGACCACTTGGGGTCGCTCTGCACGCCCCACTCGGTGATGAATGCCTTCTCCCCCCGATCCACCTCGCTGGCCGGTTTCACGGGCGTGAGTTTGGCGCGATAGATCTGCCCTTCCTTGACGAACAGAATCGAGCTGCCATCCGGCGCCAGTTCCGGATTGGTGGCGTCCACTACCCGCCACGCCCCACCGGCGCCGTTCGTGCGCGCCGCCCAAATCGCATGTTCCGGCCCGTTCGGGTCGGCCGATGGGTTAGGCGACCAGCCCACGCGGTTCGGTCCCTCGCCGCGGAGGAACACCACCATGCTGCCGTCGTCCGAAATTCGAATCTCCGACATCATGATGCCATCGTCTTTCAGGAAATTTGTCAGCCGCACGGGCGTAAACAGGGGCGCCACCGCGGTGTAGGCGTTTCGCTTGCCTTCGGCGTAGTCCACCCACGCGATGCGGTCAACCTTTCGTGCGGCCACCACCTCCTGCGGCGATGCCGGGCTCAGGAACTGCCGGTATGTGGGAGCCGTGGGGGGAGCGGCGGTGAGCGGCACCCAAAGAAGGGCGGCTGCTGTAATGGAAACGACGGAAAGACGGGTCATGGTGCGCATAGAAACCTCTGTGCGAGATAACGGCCTGAAGCCAGGGCGCTGAAGGAGTATACCACGAGGGAAGACCCCTCCGGGTCGGCTCGCCTGCCTCGTCCCCGGTCCGCTTCCAAAGCGACATAATCTGCCGCACGCTGCCTCGGGGAACAGCGCCGGCGGCGTTATGAGAGGCCCCGCCGCTCAAGACGATATAGCCTGTTGGCGGCCGAATCCTGCCAGCCTGACGTCGTCACAGGATCGCGTCCCAATTCCTGGCCGTCAGGCAGGCGCCGCGATGGCATGAATTGCCTGCGCCCCATCGTGGCAAGTGGAGCATTCCTCTTCAAAAGCCGCCTTTCCGGCCCCTACGGTAATGCCCCAGGCTGCCCCGAAACGGCGTAGTAATCGTACTTCATGCTCCACGTGAATTCCTGCCCCGGCGCGATCGAGATGTGGATAAAAGGCTCCACCGCCAGAACCGCGCGAATCGACCATAACGCTTCGCTCTCCAGTGGCCGGTTGCCCGTGATTCTCACTCCCACGCCGGCTTTTTTGTTCTCCACCCGGATATCGTAGTCGCCGGCCTGATCGTGGAATCCTTGCATGGCTGTCGAGACGCGATCCCGATTCGCAAGCGTCTTCAGAAACACAATTTGACGCCCGCGAATCTCGGCGAAGTCTTTGTTCGGCGGGTGGTCCGATTCGATCCGGAACGGCACGGTCACGGTATAGTCCGGCCCCGGCGCTTCGCCGTCGATGCGCAGAAAGTTGTGGTCGTACACGTTGCTGTCGATGGGCTTCTTCCCCGTATTGCGCAGGCTATGCTCAATCTGCAACCCCGGCTTGCCTTGGGCCAGCCGCACGGTCTTACGATAAATGTAGCCGTAGCCTGAGGCTGGGTCCGACAATTCCTGCGTGAACTCGATCCAATCCGCCGCCCTTCGCACACTCCACTTGCCCGGATCGGCGATTTCATACAGACGGAAGTGATTGTAAGCCGAGTCGTCGGGCTTCTTCAGCGCGCCCACCCCAATCTTCACAAAGGTTCCGCCGGCCTTGGCCTCCTGGTAGCCCAGGGCCTGGTCCGTTCCCGTTACGAACTCCTCGGCCGGGCCCATGGCCGCAGTGCACGGGCTGGCCACAATCTCCGCGCCCTGGTAACTGAAATCCCGGACCCGGGGATCGACTCGCTGAAACCACGGACCATAGAACTCGTGGCCCTTGTAGACCACGCTGCCGATCATACCCGACCAGTCGAACCGGGTAGCGCGATAAAAACCGGCCTTGGCATCCGGCAGGTAAATCTTCAAGCGAATGCCGCTATTCGACATTTCCGCTTGTGGATATTCCGCCGCGCCAAGAATGCTGGTCAAACAGAGGAGCGGCAGGTAAGCTCTGAGCATGCTCCATCAGCATAGCCCCGGGCTGCGCTCCCGGGCAACCGGAGCAAGTTGCGGCTCATCGGGATAGGGCGAGGGTACGCCTGGTTCGCGCCGCCCGCCCGGAGTGGCCCGGATAGTTGCCGGGGAAAATCGCGATTACCATCTCCGAGTCCCGCCGTCTATAATTCCACAGGAGGCCTGGGATGCTGAGGGATTTCAGTTACGCTGCGCGTACGCTGCGGGCCAGCCCGGCTTTCGCGTGCGCCGCGGTGCTCACGCTTGCGTTGGGGATCGGCGCCAGCACCGCCATCTTCAGCGTGGCCGACGCCGTGCTCCTGCGCCCGCTTCCATATAAGGACCCCGGCCGATTGGTGTACGCCTGCGCAGACATGGTGAAGCGCAACGTCTACGATTACCTCTGGTCCGACGCCAACTACCTCGACCTGCGCAATCATGCTTCCGGCGCTCTGGAGGACGTCGCCGCTCTCCGAACCGGCCGCGCTCCGTTGGCGCACGAGGACGGCACGCCGGAAGAGGTTGTGTTCGCGGCGGTCACCCCGAATCTCTTCCGCCTGCTCGGGGTGCGGGTCATCCTGGGCCGCGATTTCCTTGCCAGCGACGGCCAGCCGCAGCCCGCCACCGCCAACGGCGCGCCGCCGCCGCCCGGCCAGGGCTTGCCCACATACGCCATCGCCAGCCAGGAATTTTTCCAGCACTGGTTTGCCGGGAATCCGGCGGCGCTGGGCAAGCCCATCGGCAAAAACGGGCCAATCCTGGTGGGCGTGCTGGAACCGGGTGTCGAACTGCTTTTCCGGCCGGACAAGAATATTGAGCGGCGACCCGATTATTACCTCGCCGCACGGCTGGACCCGAGCGAAGCGCGCGTCGTCATCAGGCTGCGCCTCATAGCGCGGTTGCGGCCAGGCGTGTCCCTCCAGCGGGCCCAGGCGGAAGCCGACGCCGTGGCGGCCCAAGTCCGCGCCATCGACCCGACCTACCACGGGGCCAATCTGCAAATGCGCCTGGAGCCGATGCAGCCTTACCTGGTTTCGCGCGTGCGGCCGGCCATTCTGGCCCTCATGGGCGCAGTGATTTTCCTGCTCCTCATCGCCTGCTCCAACGTGGCCAATCTCTTTCTGGTGCGCGCCTCGCTCCGCGCCCGCGACTTGGCCGTGCGCACCGCCCTGGGCGCAAGCTGGTGGCGCCTGGTGCGGCAGATGCTGGCCGAAGCTCTGCTGGTGGCGGCGCTCGGCTCGGCCCTGGGATTCGGCCTGGCGTGGGCGGGCATTTACAAGCTTCTGGCCATCGTACCGGCCAATCTGCCCCGCGGCGATTCCATTCGCATGGACCCTGCGGTATTCGTCTTCAGCATGGCCGCCGGTCTTGCCGCCGCGGTGCTATTCGCGCTCGCGCCGGCCCTCCGCGCGGCCCGTCCGGATTGCGCCCAGATGCTGCGCGCCGGCGGAAGGACCAGCGGCCTCAGCGGCGGAGCGCTCCTGCGCAATGCCGTGGTGGTGGCCGAAGTGGCGTTGTGTTTCGTTTTGCTGGTCGGCTCGGGGCTGATGTTCCGCAGCTTTTTGGCCCTCCAGCGCATCGACACAGGCTACGATCCACACGGCGTATTGACGTTTCGCACCACCGGAGGCCGAACGCATCCCCAGCCTGAGGAGCGGGCCGCCGCAGTGCGCCAGATGCAAGCCGCCCTGGCCGCCATTCCCGGTGTCGAGAGCGTCGCCGCCGCCAGCGGGATTCCGCTCACCCTGCCGTTCTACCCGTACCGCTGGGGAAAAGAGGACGCCCTTACCGACCTCAGCAAATTGCAGTCGGCGGACGTCCAGACGGTGCTTCCCGGCTACTTCCAAACCATGCGCACGCCTCTCCTGGCCGGCCGCTATTTCGACGATTCCGACAACCACCCGGAGGTCCGCCGGATCATCGTGGACCAGCAACTGGCCGCCAAGGCGTTCCCCCACGCCAGCGCCGTGGGCCAGCGCATCCTGATGCGCTTTCGCATGGCCGATCACGAATGGTTCGAAATCGTGGGTGTGGTGGCGCACCAGCGCCTCGCCTCCCTGATCGATCCCGGCCGCGAGCAGGCCTATCTGCCCGATGGTTTCTGGGGACACCAGTTCGTTTCCGCCTGGGCCTTGCGAACCCGCGGCGACCCCGCCCAATACGCTTCCGCCGTCCGCGCCGCCATGGCGAAGTTCGACCCCAGTATGCTGCTGGCAGATGTCGAGACGATGGATTCCATCGTGGAGCGCGCCCAGACCGGCACGCGTTTTTCGCTGCTGCTGATCGGCGTCTTTGCGTCCATCGCGGTGCTGCTGGCGGGTGTCGGCTTATACGGAGTGCTGGCCACGCTAGTCCGCCAGCGCACCCCTGAAATTGGCGTGCGCATGGCTTTGGGCGCGCAACCGGCGGGCGTTTTCCGCCTGATGGTCGGCTATGGCCTGCGCCTGAGCGCCGCCGGCATCGCCGCCGGATTGCTTGCCGCTCTGCTGGTGACCCGCGCTATGACCAGCATGTTGATCGGCACGCGTCCCACGGACCCGCTTACTTTTGCCGTGATGGCTGCCCTGTTTTTCGCCATCGCGATCGGGGCCACCTGGCTGCCGGCCCGCCGTGCCGCCGCGCTAGACCCATCCGCCGCGCTACGCGAGCAGTAGGGCACAGCCATCTGCCGCGCCCAGGCGCGTCCGCTTAGGCTCACCACGCCACCTCGCCGAATTCTGAGGCGGTGTCCTCAAGCCCGTCGATCGACACTATGCCTTCAAAGAGAAGAAGCCGGCCACGTTCTCCCGGAGCAACTGCGGGAAGCTCTTGTCAAGGTACGACCGGATCGAGACATAGCACTCGTCGCAGGCGTTGTGCGCCGTAAACTCGTCGATCATCCGGCGGCGTTCCTCCAGTCCGTAGCGGTGAAACTGCATGGAGCAGGGCTGCAGCGCGCCATCCGCCGTCACCACCAGGAAGCGATGGCCTGCCTTGCAGCCGGGCATCCCCGAGTTTTCGAAATAACGCCGTGTCTCCTCCAGGGTGCTCCGGCTGTTGACGATCCAGTTGGTGGCGTCGCGCCGCGCCTCGACGCGGTCCAGGTGCCGGCCGATCTCCAGAATCTGCTCGCGCGACACCGGCAGATAATCCCGGCAGCCCGTACGGCGCGCCGAATACGCGCTATAACAAAGATTGACGCCCCATTCGCGCGCCTTATCGGCGATGGCCTCAATCTCTGGCAGGTTCTCGCTGGTGATGCAGGAATTCAGCACGATGTCGTCGTATCCCAAGCGCGCCAGGCGCGGGACGAGACCCTCCAGATGTTGGTACAGGCCCGGATAGCAGCGGAACACATCGTGCCGCTCATCGGGAAAATCCAGGCTCACCGAGAACTGGTCCACTCCCGCCTCTCGCAACCGGCGGTACAAGTCTTCGGTCATCAGCGCCCAGTTGGACACCAGGATGGTATAAGGCAGCCCCGATCCATCCTGAATGTTCCGTACAATCTCCACCACGTCCGGCCGCAGCAGCGGTTCCCCGCCGGATACCTGTACCACGCAAGGCCGTAGCGCCTGCATGTACCGCCGGTATTCCTCGGGCCGCAGATTGCGCGTTTCGTCGCGCGGCCCGCCATGGTCGCAATGCAGGCAATGGCAGTTGCAGGAATCCGTCACTTCGAACGATACAACGATGGGCCGGTTGGTGATCCAGTTCAGCGAGCCGCGCCCGATGATCTTCAGCGATTCTCCTAAGGCAACCTTGTGCATAGAATTTCAGACCACGTCGCAGCGCGATGGGTCGCAGGCCAGCCGCAAGCAGGGTCCGAGAGCCGGTGTCTCGGGCGCAACCGAAGCCAGGATCCCCTCGCCGCCGGCCGCCTCCCGTCCCGTGATTCGCCGCTCCAACACGTCCAGCACGGGACGCAGCCATTGGTGGCCCATTCCCACCGCCGATTGCACCCAGGCGTAAGCGTCCAATTCGTCGGCGGGCGCCCCCTGGCCCCGCAGACTCATCACTCCCAGGTTGGCCATCGCGTGGCTGTCACCGCCGCCCGCGGCCTTCCGGTACCACGCCTCCGCGCGCTCGTAGTCCACCGCCACCCCCCGGCCCGTATGGTAGGCCAAGCCCACCAGAAACTGCGCCCGCACACAGCCGGACTCAGCCGCGCGCAGCAGGCTATCGAACGCTTCGGCGTCGCTCGCACACTGCAGCCCCCGGTTGAAATCCGCCGCGCGACGATCGGCGCGAGTGAGCATTTGCTTCACATCAAACCCCGCCAAAACAGAGTAAATAGTATTTTAAACCGAAATCGCTGCAAACCGGCAAACCCGGCTCCGCAGCGCTCCCGCTCCAGCTTAACGGCCGAACCGGCAGGCGAAGTTCAAGCGCCGCGAACGCTACTTCTGCGACCGGCCCGTTTGCCCGATAACAGGCGCGTGGAGCCCGGGGCAGCAATTTTGCCGCGCCGCCCGGCGCTTTCTGCCAGATCAATCAGACGCGGGCCGCGACAACGGGCGGGCGCGGCGCGAAAGCGTCACCCACCGTCGGCTGCCGACCCGGCGCGTTCGAGGCAACCGTAGGTGCGCCTGGATTATTTGGCTCGCTGGGTCTCAAATTCGTGCGGCCTGCTTTTCGCGCGCATACCAGTGTGGATGACGATCGCCACATGAATCGCGATGGCGATGGCGAGGCCTGCCGCGTGCTGCGTGCCCGTAACACCAGGCGCGGAGGAAACCACCCAAAGCGCGGCGCCACCGAACGGGAGAAAGAGCGCGAGCGCCGTCCACAATCCCGGATTGTACGCGCGCTTGGCGACCGCTCCGATCACGTGGATCAGGCCGTTCACCAGCACCAGGTAGATCCCGGTCAGACCCCAACCCGTACCGAAGAGCAGAGCCGCGTAGAGCGACAGCAGCGTGACTCCCCACACTCCCGGAATGTTGATCACCAGGACAGCCTCCGGCGTGAGCGCTTCAACTCCACCGAAAACTCTCTGGTTGACGAATTGGCGGAAGCGGTCATTGGTATGCTCTTCCACCTGATGGAGCATGTACACGGGTATTTGCAGATAGATCAATAGAATCGGCAGTTGCCACGACAGCGCCAGCGCTGGCAGCAGCAGGAGCAGAAAAAGCCCCATGCACAGCGCGGCCGCGGCCCAATGGCGATAGAGCCAGGCAGTCATTTTGCTTCCCTCGCGTATATTGAGCAGTGTAGTCCAATCGGGCAGAACCTGGAGTTTTCGTCTGGCCATCCTGGTGACCGGGCTTGGGCCTCTTCGGGAGTCGCGCGTGATTCGCCCGGAGTCGCCTTGTCGCCGGTGCGTCCCTTTCATTTTCGTGTGATAAACTCGCGGCGAGGGCAACCAATGGTGCAAAATCTCTTCAGCGGCATCGCCATCGCCGTGGCATTCGCTTCAGCGCTGGGCGCGCAGTCAAAACCGGTCTTCTCTGAGCGCTTCGAGTCGGGCAAACTCGACCCCGCGATCTGGGACGTCCGGACCAAGGGCGCGGCGACAATCGCGGTTGAGCCGGTGGAAGGGGCTCCCGGCAAATATGCGCTGCACGCTCACTATCCCGAAATGACGCGCGGCGCCTACGCGATGGCCATAGCGACCCATCTGCCTGATTCGCTGAAGACGCATGTTTTCGGCCGGGCGTACATGAAAATCACTGGAACCATACCCCCGAGCCACAATCCGTTGATCATTACCGGTGAACCGGGTTGGCAGCTCTCGAAGTTCTACGAAATCGGCCTGTCGCACGGCTTCTGGATGCCGTCTTTCCAAGAAAACAAATCAGCCGCGGGTCAGGGAAGAGGCGAGATCACGTACCGCTCTGAAGTGCCTCCTCCTACCGACAAATGGTTTCTTCTGGAGTGGGAAATTAACGACGATCCAGCGAGTATGACCCTTTGGGTGAATGGTGAACCCGTTCCCAACAAAATGGGAACAGAAGCCGTTGAGACGGTGACCTACAAGTGGCCGAAGGACTCAACAACCAATTCGAATCTTGTCGGCGGTTTCAAGGAATTTGGATTCGGCGTGCGTGCCTGGCAAAATCCGATGACGGGCTTCGATGTCTATTACGACGACATTGCTCTCAGTACCAGCCGGATCGGAAAATAAATAGTTTAGGCGCGGGCATCTGACCCCATTGAACGCACGGATACGCCTGGTAAACGCTTCGCAGCTTGTGTAACGCGGAGGGCACGGCGGGCGGTGGGCGGCCGCGCCCGCAAACGTGATGCAGCACGCCGCCCATCGCGTCACGGCTGCCGAGGCCGCCGGTGGGCACCCGCGGACCGGCGCACTCCGCCGCCAAGCCATGTCCCGGAGCGCCTCATGTTGGAAATGCGATCCGTACTGTGTTACGAAACTGCGGCTGGCGTGCTGTAGTATCGACGGCGCGGCCAACTTCACCGCCAGCGCCCCCAATAGGCGGATTGCCGGAGCCACTACGATGCGGCGCGGGGATATAATTACGTTTCCGGCAATGCTGCGATTACGAGGGAACGTCCTATGAAGCGGAAGGCATTTGGAATTGGCGCGGTGTTAGCCGCCTTAGGATTGACCGGCGCCGCCGGTTTTGCGCAGCGCGCTCCGGCTGCGGGGCCTTGCCCGCCGGAGGGATTCAGCGGAGGCTTCAGCCGCGGCTGTCCGCAGAAGCAGTTTGCCGATCCCTCCGACATCTCGGCAATGATGGCCGCCCTGCCGGACAAGCCGTACGCCGCGCCGCTGAGCCTGCGCCATGTGCTGGTTCTCGCCCGCGCCGTCGGCTGGGTCCACACTTCCATCCCACTGTCCGCGAAGATGGTGGAATACCTGGGCGACAAGACCGGCGCCTGGATGACCACCATCACCTACGACGCGGCCGCAATCACGCCGGAAAACCTGAAACAATACGACGCCATCTTCCTGGCCAGCACCACCGGCGCATTTCTGGATGACCCAAACGACAAGGCCGCCACGGACCTTCGCCGGCGGGCGCTCCTGGACTTCGTCAAGGGCGGCAAGGGTCTGGCCGGCATCCATGCCGCTACCGACAGCTACCACACCAATATTCCTTCGCTGACCGGCACATGGCCGGAATTCAACCAAATGATCGGCGGTTTTTTCAAATTCCACTGGACCTATCCGACCCTGATCCCGGTAAAGGTCGACGACCCTAAGAGTCCCCTGACTGCCATGTTCCCGGCCCACGGCTTCGTAATGGTGGACGAGACCTACACGTTTGCGCAAAACTCCTTCAGCCGGAAGCGGGTGCATGTCCTCACCAGCATCAATTACGCCAAAATGAGCGCGGAAGATAAGGCTAAAGAGCCGGCAGCCACCAGGCGCACCGACGGCGACTACGCATTGAGCTACATTCAGCGAGTGGGCGCCGGCCGCGTGTTCTATGAGGCGCACGGCCACGATGAGAAGGTATACTTTTTACGCCCCTTTGTGGCCCACATGCTGGCGGGGATTCAGTACGCTCTGGGCGACCTGAAGGCCGATGACAGTCCGAGTGAAAAATAGAGCCTGGAAGTGCCGAAGGGCAATATTCGGAAGACGGCGATTTCGGCCCGGCAGTTTTCCGGCGATACGGGTCTTCGGCGCTTCCGATTCATTGCGCCAGGGCAAAGGTAAAAACTCCGCCATTTCCGGCCAGAGCCACATATTGTGTACCGCCGACCATGTAGCTCATCGGGGAAGCCCGCCAGGATTGGCCGGTTTCGAAATGCCAAACGGGGATTCCGGTGTTGGAATCGAGCGCCGTAAATGTGCCCCCGCTCTCGCCGAAGAACACCAGGCCCCCGGCCGTCGCGAGCGTACCGGAGCCGCTGCCGTTGGGTAGCGGATACTCCCAAACTTTTGAGCCGGTGTGGATATCTATGGCGTGAATAAAGCTCTGGCTGCCCCCTTGCCGCCCGCCAAAGGACCCGCCAAAAAATCGCTGGCCCATTTCGGGCGGCGTGGGATCTTTGCGGATTGCAGAGCAGCCCTCGAAAAGCCGCACGAAGAACAATTTCGACACCGGATCCAAAGACACCGAGGGCCATTTCTGGGTGCCGGTCTGGCAGGTCAGCGTTCCTGCGATGGTGGTTTCGAAGTGATCGGTCAAAATGGGGCGGCCATCCTTGCCGTATCCGGTGGTCCAGTTTTGTTTGCCCAGCGGCGCGGCCAGCAGCAATTGTCCGTCGGTGCGATCCAGAACGAAGAAGAAGCCATTCTCATCGGCGTGCACCAGCAACTTACGAAGACGCCCCTCCCATGGTTCGTCAACCAGGACCAGCGGCCCGTTGGCATCCCAATCGTGGGTGTCGTGGGGCGTGAATTGGAAGTACCATTTCATGATCCCCGTCTTTACGTCGAGCGCGACCACGCTGTTGGTGTACAGGTTGTCGCCCTTGCGCTCATCGCCATTAAAATCTGGGCAGGGATTGCCCACGGTCCAGTAGACCAACCCGAGGGCCGCATCGTAGGAACCTGTGACCCAGGTGGCCCCACAACCGTGTTGGAGCGCATTTCCGACCCAGGTTTCGGAGCCTTTCTCGCCAGCCAGTGGGATGGTCCAGAAGCGCCAGGCACGCTCGCCGTTGGCAACTCGATAGGCATCCACAAAGCCGCGCGCGCCTTCCTCGCCACCGGCGATACCGGAGAGCACCAGATCGCCGATCACGAGGGGAGCGGCGGTTGCGCTGTAGCCCTGCTTGGTGTCGCCCATCGTGACATCCCACACCTTGCGGCCGGTGAGGCGGTCAAGCGCCAGCAGATGCGCGTTGTCCGTGATCATAAAGACACGGTTTCCGGAGAGCGCCACGCCGCGATTGGCGCCGCCACCTGCCTCGCTGAGCAGGCCGGGAGTTCGCGGCGTCCGGAAGGACCAGATCTGGCGCCCCGTGGTTGCGTCGAGCGCGTAAGCCTCGTTCGCGGCGGTGATGTACATGACGCCGTCCACGACCACCGGGGTAACTTCCAGCCGCGGCGCGCCAGGAACCGGGAAAATCCAGGCCGGGGCCAGGCGCTTCACATTGGCCGGAGTAATCTGAGCGAGCGAACTATAGCGGTTGCCACTGTAGCCGCCATCGTAATTGGGCCAGTCGAGTTTTGGCTCGATCGGGCGCTCCGCATACGTATCGCCGCTACGCGTCATTAGATGGAATTTGCCATCGGCGGTCAATAGGGTGGCGCTGAACGGGGTCGAACTGGTCAGTGTGCCATCAAGAGTGCGGCCATCTTGAAGTCTCAGTGTCGCGGGGTGTGGCTGAAATCGTCCTCCGCCGCGGCCGCCGCGGGCCGGTCCCCCCGCGGCACTGATTGCGCCAGAGGCCAGACCGCGCAGATGACCGATCAGCACCTTCATCTCGGAATCGTCGAAATCGAATTTGGGCATGCCCTTGCCGGGGCGGCCGTTGCGCACCAAAGTGGAGAGTTCCTCGTCGGAATGGGAAGCAACGAAGGGGAGGATGCCGATGGCCCGGTCGGTGCCGTTGGCATCGCCGCCGTGACAGATCGTGCAATGCGTTTCGAATGTCTTCGGAGGGCGGGCCTGCGGCTGAGCGAGCGACCACGGCGCCAGGAGGAAGAAACAGGTAGATGTCCCGATCGTCGTGAGGGATGAAGTGGGTCGTCTCATCAGAATTAGTCCTGCACCGTGAGGTGCGCCTTATGCAGCCGATTCTACACCATGCAGTATGTTTCCTCGCGAACAGCGGTCTGCGGCTTCCACGAATCCGTTGTGAACCGGGCAAGTCCTCCGCCGGCTCGGTCCGGGGTTCCCATTGCCACGAATGAACTCGCCGACGATAATACTTGGAACGGAGCCTTGCCGAGGCTTTTTAAAACGCGAGCGGAATTTGCAGGGGCGCACGTGGTAGACGCATTCCATCCGAAAGACGGGCGGCCGGCTCGTGCCGAAACGGTGGAGCGGCACATTCGACTGGAGAATGAGCATGACCTGGAAGGTGTACTCGGCACCTTCGGCGATGCGGCACGGTACGACGATGAGCCGTGGGATGAACATTATACGGGCAGGAACGGAGTGCGCCTGTTTTATGAGCAGTTGATGAAGGCTCTTCCCGATCTGGAGATCGCGGTGCAGCACCGGCATGAGACAGAGGATGCCATTTTGGTTGAGGTCATCATTCGCGGCACACACCTGGGCGGCTGGCGTGGACTGCCGGCGACCGGGCGGCGCGTCGAGTTTCCGCTTTGCGGTGTGTATACGTTTGATTCCGATAATCGTCTGGCCGGTGAAAAAATCTACTATGACCGCGCCACGGTGTTGAGACAACTCGGCGTGTTTCACGAGCCGCAAACCCTGTTGGGCCAAATCGGCCTTCTGGCGACTCATCCCGCCACGATTGCCCGTGCTTTCGCAAGAAAGCTGTGGCGGAGGTGATTCGTCCGCCAGGCCGTCCTCCCTGATCTGCGCGATTTCTGCTAAGGCGCGCTTCGAGCAGCATTCGTTGAGCGGTCCAGGAGCACTCGACGGAGCGCCTGGCACACCTCGTAGCCGGGTGGAAGCCGTCGCCCAGCCGCCCAGCCAAGGCCAGCGGCCGAACCTCCCGGAACGAGACCGCCTCCCGGAGCGCGGTGAGCCGCCGGACTTTGTTTACTGCTGCTGGCCGGGCGTAGTCCCCGTCGGCCAGGAAACTGGCGCGGCTTGGGTCGGCGGCGCCGCGGTGCAGGGGCTGGGACGCTCGGGCGCCTTCACCCCGGCCGGCAACATGAACTCTGCCACCGGGGTCACCGGCAGATTGGCCCCGCCCCGGCCCGCGCCGCCCCGGGCTCTGGGAGTCGGAGGCGGGGGCATGGTAGCAGCCGAACAGCGCGGCACCATCTGGTCGGCGTTGGCGAGGGAGTAGAGGGTCAGTGCCTCTTCCACCGCCGCCTCGCGCATGTCCGGCTCGTAGATCCGCTCGTAGGTGTCGAAGTTGGTGTGGTGCGTGTAGGTGTTATAGTCGAACGGATCCTGGCTGTAGCCCACACCCGGCAGCCCCGCGTTGTTGAACGAGGTGCTGTCGGTGCCGCCGGTCTGGCGGCCGACGGTGGGGTTGACGCGATAGAAGCCCCAGTCCTTGAAATTGTCCATCGCCGTCTGCACCATAGCAGCGGCCTCGGGCGGCCCGAACACGCTGGCGGCGCGCGGCTTGCCGGTGCCGTCATCGAGGTTTAGGTAGGCATCGAGCTTGAACCATTCCGGCTTGGGGTTCTCGGCGCTGCCAAAGTGCTGTGCCACATAAGCGATCGAACCATACAGGCCTTCCTCCTCGCCGCTCCACAGCGCCACGCGGATGGTGCGGCGGTGGGGCAGGTTGAGCGTGTGAATCAGCCGCAAAGCCTCGACTGCCACCGAGCCGCCGGCCGCGTTGTCGGTCGCGCCGGTGGCCGGGTTCCAGGAGTCGAAGTGACCGCCGTTCATCACCACTTCGTCGGCCTTGTCGGTGCCGGGCAGCTCACCCACCACGTTATAGACGGTACGCCCGGCGGGATAGAACTCGTTGTGGATGTCGATCCGCAAAACCACCGGGATGTGGTCGATGGTCGTTGTGCGGTAGATGCGTCCATAGTCCTCGTTGCCCATGAGCAGGGAGGGCAAGTTGGGGTTGTTGGGGTTCTCGTTGTAACCCGCGGTGGATTGCTGGACGATCACGCCGTAGGCGCGGCCGGCATCGGTCACCTTGACCAGGGCGCCGTTCTCGCTCAGGAACTTGTTCACCTGCTGGGCAATCTCGGCCGCAGTGAGGCCCTCGGGCGTCTCCCCACCGCGTCCACCACCGCCGCCACCACCCGGACGGCCGCCGCCTCGGGCGGCCTGCGACCAGCTATCTTCGGCACGCCGCAATGGCGCCGGAACGAAGTTCTCCGCCACCTGCACGTGCGGGCCGTAGAAGATGATGGCGCCGCGAACCTTGTCTTTGATCGTCGCCAGGTAGTTGTCGAGCTCAGCCTGGGTCACGGGCTTGCGCTCGGCCGGCTTCACCGCTGGCATGGGCGGCGGCGCTGAGCCGGGATTCTCGATGGCCGCCAACTGCTCGGGCGTCATGCCTCCGCCGCGCCCGCCGCGTCCGCCGCCTCGGCCGCCACGCCCGCCGCGACCGGCGCCCGGCGGGGGCTGGGGAGGTTCGACCACCAGCACCGTCCCCTGCACTGGGCCGTTGGTGCCCGGCGTCCAGGAGACTGCCCGCACGTTCAGGGGTTGCTGGAAAGGCGAGACCGCGTTGGCTTCCAGATTCCAGTTCTGCCAGCCGGGATGGTTGAAGTTCCAGGCTTCGAGGTGGACATTCGAAAAGCCCCACTTCACCATCTGACCCACCGCGAAGTCCTGCGCCGCGCGCAGACCGGGCGAGCCGGTGAGGCGCGGACCGTAAACATCGGTCACCTCGTGCAGCCACCACATCAACTGCGAATCCTTGGTTTCCTGCTCCCGTAACTGGGTTTTGACCTCTGTCAATCCGGGCGCCTGCGCCAGCGCCGGAAGAATCGCCAAGCCGCAAGCCGCAAGCGTATAAGCCAAATGCCGGGTCATGTGTGTCTCCCTCGAAGCTCAAAATTGCGCAAAAGCGCAGCTATTGTACGGAATCGCTCCAGGACAATGCCGCCATTGTACACCCAGCCGCGCTTCCGGCGCTCGGGCGGCAGGGTGACAGAGGTTCGTTCGGCCGGCTCCATCCGCTGTTCGTCAGACTATGGGCGTTTGGCAAACACGCCAAAAGGGCCGGCAGGGTGGGACTGGAGTGCGCGGGAGGGACCAAAGCGCGAAACTCACGGAAATTCCCGGGACTTTTGGGAAGCTGGGCGCGTCCGATTTACCATAGGGTCACGAAGGAGGAGCGATGAGCCGGTTACTTCAGAGGGCATTCTGGCTGTCCGTTTGCCTGGTGATGGCGGGAGCCGGGCAAACGCCGCCCGCGTTCGAAGTGGCTTCCGTCAAACCTGCCGAGCAGCCCGGGCGCAGCCCCATCTTTTGCCTGGTTCCGTGCTCCCCCGGCGAGCGGCTTACGGTGACCGGAACACGGGTGGACATCCGCTGGATGAGTCTGCGCAAGCTGATCTTCACGGCCTACCGCATCAAGCCCTACCAGTTGACCGGGCCGGACTGGATGCAGTCGGAGCGCTTCGATATTGTCGCCAAGATCCCCGCCGGCGCGTCACCGGACCAGGTTCCGGAGATGCTGCAGGCCCTGCTGGCCGAACGGTTCAAGCTGACGGTCCACCGTGAGACCAGGGATATGCCGGTGCTGGCCTTGGTGGTGGGCAAGAACGGTCCGCACCTGGAGCCGGCCGCGCCCGATGCCGACGCGTTGGCCGCCAAGGCGATAGCGGCGCCGGGAGGCCGCGGATTGTACTCCGGGCAGGGCGAGGCACACATAGACGACAGCGGCCACGCAACCTCGACGGGGGCGCCGTGGGGCCCGGTGACAGCCAGTCCGCCGCGCGACGGAACCCCCCACTTCGATCTGATGGCGGTGAGCATGGCGGGTCTGGCGGAATTGCTGGCGCCGCACGAAGACCGTCCGGTGATCGATATGACCGAGTTGAAGGGGCGCTATCGCATGCAGGTGGTGATGGATTTGCCTCCGCCGCCTCCTCCTGGAGCCGATGGCGGGGGAAGGAGCGGTGGTGGCGGCGGTCCCATGGGCGACCCGCTGGGCGAAGGTTTTTTTAAGGCTCTCGACAAGGCCGGCCTGAAGCTGGAAAAGCGCAATGCGCCAGTGGCCACCGTGGTGGTGGACCACCTGGAAAAGAGGCCCACCGAGAACTGATTGGCAGCGCAGAATACGCAGGATGCCGCGCGGACAATCGGCCAGTGCGCCGTGGATGCAGGCCCACGGGACGGGCGGAAACCGTGTTGCGTGACCCTCCGCAGCATGGCGACGGCGGGAAAGAACTCGAAGCACACGGCCACGATCCCCGTCAAATACACCGTTCTCATGCGGCGCGGCTGAATCCCTTGTATCATAGGAAACCGCGGTGGAACGTGCCGCGAATATGGATTCGGATCGGCAGGCCCGGATCGAACAGATCCTTCATTCCGCTCTGGAGCACGAAGCCGGGGAACGGGCCGCCTTCCTGCGCCAGCTCTGCGGCGGCGACCGCGCCTTGCTGGAGGAGGTGGGCGCCCGCATGCCCGATCTCCGCTCTCTCCTGACCACCCAAGTCTTTAGCCAGGAAACGGCGGCGCCGGGCAGCCCTGGGCAGCTCTCCAAGGGGCAGTTGCTGGGGCACTACCGGATTCTCTCGGGGCTGGGAAAAGGCGGGATGGGCGAGGTCTACCTGGCCTTCGACACGCTTCTGGAACGCAAGGTGGCGCTGAAACTGCTCCCGCTGGACTTCACCGGCGACCGCAACCGCGTCCGGCGATTCGAGCATGAAGCCAAGGCCGCTTCCGCCCTGAACCATCCCAACATCGTCAGCATCTATGGATTGGGCGAGTCCGAGCACGGCCAGTACATGGTCATGGAGTTGATTGAGGGGCGGGACCTGCGCTCGCTCGATCCCCTGCCGATGACGCCCGCGCGTTTGCGCGAGATCGGAATCCAGGTGGCGCGGGCGCTCCAAGTCACCCACGCCGCCGGCCTGATCCATCGCGACATCAAGCCCGACAACATCATGGTCCGCCCGGATGGGATCGCCAAGGTGCTGGATTTCGGGCTGGCCCGGCTGTCGCGGCCGATTGCCGAACTGGTCGAGACTGCGTTCGTCACCATGCCCGGCACGATCGTCGGAACGGTCTGCTACATGTCGCCCGAGCAGGCGCGCGGCGAGTGGCTGACCGCCGCATCGGACATCTTCTCGCTCGGCATCGTCTTCTATGAGCTGGCCACCGCGCAGCATCCGTTTCAGGCCGATTCGGGTATCGGCTACATGCACGCCATCGTTTCGCGGCAGGTGATTCCGCCGTCACGGCTGAATCCCGGGATCCCGGGCTGGCTGGAGACGTTGCTGCTCCGCATGCTGGAGAAGGACAGCGCCCGGCGCGCCACCGCGGCTGACGTGGTGTCCGCATTGCAGCAGCAGGATTCCGCTGTGCCGGGTGGGGCGGCGCCGGCTGTTCCCGCCGCGCGGGTTGCCATCGGCAGGCGCAAGGAGCGCGCGGAACTCAACGCCGCGTTCCAGGCTGCACTCGAAGGCAGGAGTTCGATCCTCGGCATTTCGGGCGAGCCGGGGCAAGGGAAGACCACCCTGGTGGAAGAGTTCCTGACGAACCTCGTCAACCAGAACCAGGCGCTGGTCGCGCGGGGCCGTTGTTCCGAGCGCCTGGCCGGCGCGGAAGCCTACCTGCCGATCCTCGAGACCCTCGACAGCCTTACCAACGGAGTAGGCGCGGAGAGCGTGGCCGCGGCCATGAAGACCCTGGCCCCCACCTGGTATGCGCAGTTGGCGCGGGCCTCGGTGCCTTCCGAACCGGGCGGCGCCCCGTCTTCAGAGAGGCTCAAACGCGAACTGGCGGCGCTGCTGCAGGAAATCTCCCGCTTGCGGCCCCTGGTGATTTTCCTGGACGATGTCCACTGGGCCGACCTTTCGACCGCCGATCTGCTGTCCTACCTGAGCACCAGGCTGGCGGACATCCACGCGCTCATCGTGGTGGCCTATCGCGCGCCCGAGCTGCATTCCAGCAATCCGCAGTTTCTGAAGCTCCTGCTGGACCTCCAGGCGCGCGGAAACTGCCGCGAACTCGCCCTGGGATTCTTTTCGGCCGGCGAGATTCAGGAATACATCGACCGCAAGCTTCCCGACCATGATTTTCCGCCTGCATTCGCGCAGGCCATCCACCAGCGCACGGAGGGCAACCCGCTGTTCGTCGCCGACCTGCTGCGCTACCTGCAGGAACGCCAGGCGATCCTGCGAGAGAGCGGGCGGTGGAAGCTGAACGGTCCGATTGCCGGGATGCTGAGCGGCGTTCCGGAATCGGTCCGCAGCATGGTGGAGCGCAAAATGGGGCAGCTTGCGGAGAGCGAGCGCAAGGTGCTGACGGCGGCCAGCGTGCAAGGGTCGGACTTCGACGCCGCGGTGGTGGCGCGGGCCCTGGGTATCGACCCCGCCGATATCGAGGAAGGGCTGGAGCAGATCGAGCGCAACAGCGGATTCGTAAAACTCGTGGCTGAGTACGAGTACCCGGACCGCGGCCTGACGCTGCGCTACCGCTTCGTACATGTGCTGTACCAGAACGCCTTTTTCGCGGCCCTGCGACCCACGCGGCGAGTCTCGCTAAGCAAGGCGGTGGCCGAAGCACTGCTGGAGTTTCATGGCGCCCAGGCGGGGAAGATTGCGGCGCAAATCGCATTTCTCTTTGAGACCGCCAGGGATTTCGAGCAGGCCGCGCGCCACTACCATACCGCCGCGCAAAACGCACTCAAGCTCTTCGCCAACCGTGAGGCGGAGACGCTGTCGCGGCACGGACTCGATGCGGTCCCATCCATACCGGAGTCGCCCGAGCGCACGCGCCTGGAGTTGGGGCTGCAATCGACGCTCGCGGTGGCGGTCCGCGATCAGAAGACGCATGCGGCGGACGAAACCCTGGAGACTAATCGGCGTTTGCACGAGCTGTCTCAGGAGGCCGGCGATCAGCGGAGCGCCTTCTCTGCCCAGGTGGGACTTTTTTGGTCCACGCAGGTGGCCGGCAATTATCGGGGAGCGCGCGAACGTGCCGCGCAGTGTCTGGCCACCGCGGAACAGTTGGGCGACGCCGGTCTGCTGCTGGAGGCGTATTATCTGCTGGGGCACCTGGCGTATCTTCTGGGCGAGCACGCCGAGTGCGACCGGCGCCTGCGGGCTGCCCTGGCGTTATACGATCCCGCCCGGCACGTCAAGCTGATCGAGGTTTTCGGACTGGACGTTCGCGCGCACGGAACGGCGATGCTTGCGTTGAACCTGTGGCACCTCGGCTTTCCGGACCAGGCCAAAGCGAGGATTCAGGAGGCGGTTGCCATCGCCCGGCTACTTCCCGCGCCGCTTTCCCTGGCCTCCACTCTCACCGTGGGGATATTCGTCTTCAGCGCGTTAGGGGATCCCTTGGCCATGGAAGAGGCCGCTGGCGAAGTGATTCTGATCTCTCAGAAGCACAACCTGGAGGCCAACACGCTCTTCTGGGGCAAATTCGGCCGCGGGTGGTCCCTCGCGCGGCGCGGGCAATTGGACGGGGGTACGGCGATGATGCGCGAAGCCATGCGCGATGCCGAGGCGATCGGCATGATTTACGTCGCATCCGAGTTTACCCTGCACCTCGCCGAGGTGCTCGCGTCCCACGGCGGGGCCGATCAGGCGCTCGGTTTGCTCGACCGGCAACTTCCGGAGGTCGAGCGGACGGGGCGCGGCGAGCTGTTGCCGGAATTCTACCGCTCGAAGGGCGAACTGCTGCGGCGGCAGGGATTGGCGGCGGCCAGCGAGAGATTCCTGCTGCTGGCTTTCGACTCGGCCCGGCGGACGGGATCGCGATCGTTCGAACTGCGCGCGGCAACCAGCCTGGGACGGTTGTACCTGCAGAGCGGCCGGCCGGAGACCGCCCCAACGCTGCTGGCGGATGCGTACGGCGGGTTCACCGAAGGCTTCGACACGGCCGATTTGCGGGAAGCGAGGGCGCTGCTGGACCGGCTCTCGACGGGAATTACGAATGTCTCATCCGTTTGAGAAGATTCCGGCGGCCCGTCGCGGCGCGGTGCTGCTGGGGTTGGGCGCGGCCGCGGCGGCGGTGTTGGGCGTCTTGGGCAGCATCTATCGAACGCTGCCGGGCGGGCCGCAGGGGATGGTTGCGCTGGAACTGGCCGGGACTCCGGAACACCTCGGCCGGATGCTGTCCGCGTGGGACCCGGACGCCGCCATGCGCCTGGCGTTCACCCTCGGTTTGAACTTCCTGTGCCTCTTCGCGCTCACCAACGCGCTGGCGCTGGCTTGCATCTGGGCGGCCGGACCGGGACGCGGCGTGCTGGCGCGCGCCGGCATCCTGATGGCGTGGGGGGAATGGCTCGCCGCAGTCGTGTGGCTGGTGCAGAACTCGCTGTTGGCCGATGCGGTGCTGCATCGTGGCCAGGGCGCGGTAGCGATCGCCTCGGCCCTTTCCGAAGCAAAGTTCGCGCTGACCGGGGTGGGATTGCTGTTCGCCATTGCGGCCGGAATCCGCACCGCCATCGTGCGCGCTACATCGCCGGCTGCTTCGAAGTCACAATCGGCTTGATGCCCAGTTTTTTAGACAGACCCTCGGCGCCCCAATTCATGATGGTCTCGTGATTCCAGGCGTAAGCCGGGCGCAGGATGGGGGTCAAAAGGGTCATCCAAAGCTTGGTGGTGCGCACGGTCCAATCCACCTGAAAGAGGGTGCCTCCGTCAACCGGCGCGAACCGCATTAAGCCGGTCCCGTCCAGTTCGCCCGAGGACTGGACTTCGATCAGCTTCTTCGGCTCCATACGCGAAACGGTGGTTTCGAACCGGAGGGTGTAGGGCAGCTTGCTCTTCCAGACCTCGCGAGTGCGAAACCCGATCCGGTTGGCGTCGCCGCGGTCTACGACATCGGTCTGCTCAACGCCTCTCCACCACTTGGGCCAGTCCTCGAAACGGTAAATGGCATCCCAGACCGGATCGATGGGACTCTCGATTCTCCAGACGCTGACAAAATGAAACAACGCCATATCGTCCTCCTATAAAGTCGCGGTGCTGGCGTGCTCATCGCGCACCGGCAGCCAGATCAAAGTGTCGGTCTCGACCGAGAACACCAGGTGGTCGGGTTTGGCGGGCAAATCCAGGCCGGCGGCCTTCGGAATGGTGTTCACCGCCAACGTCACGTCGGCGGGCTGCAATTTCCAATCGTCGTGATGGATGTCGCCGCGGTAGACCACGCCGTTCTTGACGAAATACAGACTGTACCGCTCAACAAGGAACTGCTCCAGGCTTCCCGGCGTCGGGCTGGCCGGCTCGCCCACTGGACGGAAGCTGCCGAAGAAGGCGGCCGGCGGTTCGTTTTCCTGTACGCGCTCGCTGGCGTATTGGTATGTCGTGCCGTCGTTGAAGGTGGCGATCTGCGCCCGCAGATAAGGGACGCCGAAGAAGTGGACGGCCATCCAATCCGAAACCACGGCCGGGCATTCGATGCTCAGGAAGTAGACTCCACCCTTGCCCCCGCGGGTGACGTAGGTGCGCAGATTCAGCTCGCGCAGCGCCTCTATTCCGGGAATGGGAGCGACGCCGCGGAAATGCATGCCGGTCACGCTCATGGGAACCATGCTCACCCAGGCGCTTCCGTCGAAGGTGTCCAGCTCAAGTTCGGGCGGCACCTTGGCGCGGATGATCTCCGGGGGAACGCGCCAGCTTGCGAAGAGCAGGTCCCGCCAGGTCATGAAAAGGACCCAGGGCCTCTCGGGCGGCTTGGCGGCGCGCTTTGTGAGCGAGGCGAAAACGTTCTCGACGCGGCCGGTGACGCCACTGGCGAACTGGCGGATGCCGGTGTGCTGCTCCGGCGCCCCGGCCGCGGGCTGCGCGGGAGCTTCGAGCTTGGAATGATAGATGCACTCGGGCTTTCCGGAGATGGCTTGCGAGGCCATCAGGCCTGAGATAGCCGCCCCTTCCACCAGCCCGGCACTAAACTCGTTCAGCGTGTAATCGCCGGCCAGGTAGAGGTTGTCGAAGCCGGATTCTCCGGAGGGCAGACGGTACCTGGTGCTCCCGGCCACCGAAAGGACATAGCGCTCGGAAGGATCCACGTTGGCGCGCGTGTACTGCGCTTCGAGCCGCAGTTCGCCGGCCCGCCCCTCGCGATCGGCCAGCAGCGTCCAGTCGAATTCCTTCGACCCCGGCGCGCACATCGCGTTCGGCCACAGGGGCTGGACCTTGTTGCGCAAATAGTCGCGCGCATATTCGCGCACACGGTCGAGCTGCCGCTGCGGATAGGCCGCGTCGGTGAATGGGGCGGGCATGGGTTCGTCTTCGCTTAGCGCGTGGCACAGGTAGGCGATGTTGGCGACCTTGTCCTCGGGCGTCCACTCCTCGGCGTGGAGCACGTGGGTGAAATCGGCGTAGCTGTCGAGCGGGGCCTCGAAGGCGCTGGATAAGGCGCGCTCGTTTTCGGGAAGGGCCTCGCCGTTCTGCCAGCCCATTTCCTGGTTGGTCTTGTTGAACCACCACTGGGCGGCGTGAGTCTGCACGGTCTCAACCTTTTCCACCATGTTGCGCCACTTGGGGTCGGCCTCGATCAGCTCGCGGCAGACATAGGGCAGCGGCCCGAGGGACAGCCCGAGCACCACGGAATCGAAATCGGCGCCGGCCTTCAGGATGCGGGGCGGAAGCCGGTCGTGCCAGTCCGTGTAGGCGGATTCGAGATTGTACCGGCGCAGCTCCGCGGCCTCCGCCAGTTGGTCGTAGAGCGGCTCGTGCGGCCAACAGGGAAGGCCCTTCACTTCGCAGAGCGGCTGATAGCCGTCCCCGGCCCCCGACTTCATGGTGGCCTGAACGTCCAGGCGGATCTCTTCGATGCTTCGCTTGTCGGCCGAAAGCGCCAGATTGGCAACGCGATGGAAGAAATGGAACCGCACTCCGCGGGCGCGCAGGAGCAGATAGAGCGGCGCGAAGATGGTATCGCCCATGCCCGCCCGCATGCGGAAGCAGACGGCATGGCGGTAGGTGAAAAACATGCGGAGGGTCTGATACAGCGTGGACCCCGCCGCCATATTGGGTTGATTCTGGTCGCCCTTGCGGTAGCCAAAGGAGCTGTCGTAAATGCCGGCCACCTGCGCGGAGTTCCAATAACGCGCCCCGTGCTTCTTCAGCCACTCCCGCAAATCGCAATCGTCGATGCTGGCGAAGCCGCGGTTGAGAACGTCGTCCGCGATCATGCCGCGGATGGTGGCTGCCGCGAGGTCGAGGCCCTCGACGGTTTTCCGCAGGGATGGCGAGCGGTTCAACTGGCCTTCCACCGACTTGTGGAGAGCTTCAATCGACTCGCCCACCAGGCGGCCAACCCAGCTATCCGGCGCCTCGTCCGGCGCGGCCGATGGCTGAGGCGCGGGCGCCGGAGCGCCTGTCATGCAAACCGCCAGGCGGTGCGCGATGTGCAGGAGCGGGAACCGGTATCCGGCAAGATCCTCGGCGCCGTGCAGGTGCAGGCCGAGCCCGTGCAACCCTTTTTCGAGAAAGCTGGTGAGCTTGTGCTCCTGCGGCCTGGAGTCCAGCCGGGCTGCGATGTCCTCGCATTCCTGGATCAGCCAGTCCAGAAGTTGCGTCAGGAAGTCGCCGGCGCGCGGCGGGGCGGCGCCGGGCTGGAACAGTTCCTCATCGCCCGGATAGCCGGGGCGGATGGCGAAGCGCGAAAACCGCGGCGTCCATTGGCCGTCGCGCTTCTCCCAGAGGGTCGCGGCGGTCTGCGGCTGGAAGGCATCCAGCCACATCTTAAAGGGAGATGCGGGCGCAAGATTGAGCCTGGTGCACTCGTCATACACCCGGCGGATCATGCGGAAGGCGTTCTGGTAGTAGCCGAACCAGACGTGCAGGCCGTGCTCCTCGATGCGGTTGGCGATGGCGGCATTGCGCCCGCTCGCGCCCTTTCCGCCGAGGCGCCAACCCATCTGGTAGACGTCGATTTCAAACCGGTCCTGCCAACCCGGGTCGTCGGTGAGTGCGAATGCCGTAGTGATGGCGCCGACGCCTCCGCCGAGAATCGCGATCCTCTTCTTACCGCTCATGAAAGCTCCTCACGAATGCTGCAACTAATGTGTATACGAGACTGAACTTCCCAAACCATCTACTAAATCGACTTACTTCCTGGGTGGATCCGCCGCGGCGGCCATATGGGCCTGTGCCCATCCGTGGTGCAGGCTGGTCGGAATGATGAAGGGCGTCCGCTTTCCGCCCAGTTCCAGCTTTACCACCGACTCCATAAACAGCAGCCCGAATTTGCGCATCAGCCACAGCTTCGGAGGGATATGTCCCCCTTTGGTGTCCAGCTCGCTCCGGAAGCGCGCGGCGTCTTCCAGTATGTGCTCTTGGAAGTCGTAATGGGGAAGGCCAAAGTGGTCGGCTACGTCCGGGGGAAGAAAATGGCGCATCAGCGCGGCCGGCCATTTCCTCCAGGGTCCCGGCGGCATCACATGCTCCATCATCTGGAGCAGTGCGTCGTTCATGGCCTTGCCCTCGGGGCACGGTTCCACCTGGCGGCGCTGGATGGTGTCGCAGAGTTCCTTGGCGTCGGGCATGGTGGCGGGAATCAGCTCCTCGCGGATTCCCATGATGCGCGAGATCACCTTCCAGACTTCCAGGTAGCCCTGCTGCTCCTCGGGGGCCGCGGTAATCCCCAGCTTGGCCAGGCCGTCCATGATGATGTAGGTGAAGACCATCAGGGTGCCGGCGAGATCCTCCTGATTAATAGGCAGGCCGAGCTCGTCGCTCCAGGCCCTTTCGGGGTCGGTGAGAATCAGGCGCCGTGTAGCCGCGTGCAGCAGGCGGATCTTCTGCGCGGTGCGAACGCCCCGTCCGTCCGGCGAGAGGCCGCCCGGGACCAGCACATCCATCACCATCTGGGTGGTTTCGAAGAGCCGGTGGTTGGGGCGATTGTTCAGGTAGCCGGTCCGGTAGAGCACCTGCACGCCTCTGCGCGCGGAGTAGGAGGCGGGCAGCGAATAGCAGGCCAGCACCATCAGGATCTCGACGCCGCACCGTTCGAAAAGGCGCTGCCCTCCCAGAATCAAACTGTCGTCCACGTGCGGAACCTCGGCGGCGGCGAGATAGTCGCGCATCTGGGCGGGGAGTTGCTCGGGAGCGGGGTGGTCGTTCTGCACCAGGGTCTTCATCACCTCCCAGACACGGTAGACGCCTCCGCTCTCGAATAATTCGGCCACCACGCCATCCGCCAGCGGATCGCCGATGGTGCGCATCTGGTCCAGAGAGGCGTCGGTCCACTTACCGGCCGGCGTTGATCCTGCGGTCATGACGTCTCCTCCTTTTGTCAGAAACTGAATTTCAGCGCAAATTGAAGTTGGCGCGAGCTGCCCGCCGTTTGGGTAATCTGCCCGGCCAGCGGATTCACCGTGCCGTTGGCGTCCAGAAAGACATTTCGATTGCTGTAAACCGGGACGTTGAAATTGGGGTGATTGAAAATGTTGAACAGCTCGAAGCGGAACTGAACGGCGTAGCGTTCCGCGAGCCGCAGGGATTTCAGAAAGCCGCAATCCACGTCCGCCATGCCCGGGCCGGTCACGGTATCGCGCCCGAGATCGCCAAACGCGCCGGCGGGCTGCAATTCGAAGGCGTTGGGATTGAACCACTGGTTGGGCGAACCCGTCACCGGGTTGTTGCTGTATCCAGGCTTCACATCGGGACGCTCGGAGCCTTCCGGCGGCGAGAGCGTCTGCAAGGTGTTGGCCCGGTCGAACCCGTTCTCGACCGAGAAAGGAAGCCCCGAGTGGAAGGTGGCGATTCCCGCGAACTGCCATCCTCCGGCGACCGTTCGAGCCCACCCGGCGAGGCGGTTGCCGAACGGGAGGTCGTAGATATAGTTCAGGCTGAGACTCTGCCGCACGTCGAATGTGGAGTTGCCGTAGTCCAGGCGCAGATTGTCGATGTCGGTGGTCTCGCCGGCATCGTTCCAACTGTCGCCGTTGAACTCGTTGGATTGCGTGTCGAGCGAATGCGACCAGGTGTACGCGGCAAACAGGCGCGAGCTGCCGGAGAATCGCTTCTCCAAGGTCGCCACCAGGGACCGGTAATTGGAGGTGTCCATGGGGTAACTGAAGGCCAGCGTGGAAAAGTAAGGATTCGGGCGCGTGGCCGTGGCGGTGCGGATGGGCGTGCCATCCGGCAGGGTGGCGTTGGGCAGCGGCTCGTTGTAATCGTAGGAACCCAGCAGGCGGCGGCCGCCCGAAAACACTCCGCCCACTTCCAGGACCAGCCCCGGCGCCAGCTCGCGCTGAACGTTGACGTTGTATTCGAGCACGTAAGGGGTGGTGGAAATCTGGTAGCCCGTCACCAGCGAAATAGAGGGTGGCAGGGCGAACAGCGCCGCGGGCGAAATCGGAAAGCCCGGAAAGACACCGACTCCCAGGACGGTCTGCGGCGGGTTGAACCCGTACTCGGCGTAATCGCGCGGCGCGTATTCCTGGTAGAACATTCCGAAGCCGCCGCGCACGGAAGTCTTGCCGTCTCCGGTGGCGTCCCAGGCGAAGCCGAAGCGCGGCGCGAGGTTGGCGAGCGACGGATTCTGCGCGAAAACATGCGGCAGCGTGGTCACCGTTGGGTCGCTCAGATTCACCAGGCTGGCGAAGCGCCCGTGGCTCTCGGTGGGGTTGGTGATGAATTCGTAGCGCACGCCGAAATTGAGCGTGAGGTTCTTGCGCAGGCGATAGGAATCCCAGAAGTATGCCCCGCCGACTCCCTGGTTCCAGGTGCGCTCGGTATCCAGCTTGCCCGGCAGCGGCGCTATGAAGAGATAGGGATTGGCGGTCAGGAAATCCGCCAGCGTGTTGAAGGTGAGAGAGCCGCCCGAGTAAAGATCGGCACGATAGGGATCCTGAATTTTCTGCCATTCGAAGCCGGCCTTCATCACGTGCCGGCCGCGGATGAAGCTGACGTCGTCGGCAAAGGTCCAGTCGTTGATGATGAGGTAATACGGGATGATCGGATCCGGCCCGTAATATCCCACGCCGCCGATGGTGATGGCGCCCGCGGCCCGGCCGCTGGTTCCGGGAACCAGGTTGAGCGCCGGCGGAACGAACGAGCTGTTGCCGGCCGAATCGCTGCGGTTGAAGCTGATGCGGAGGGAATTCACGGCCCTGGCGGAGAGAATCCGGGTCTCCTGCAAGGTGGCGTAACGGTTGCGGCCCTGCGAGAGCTGATAGAAGGGAATGTACATGCCGGCGACGGGGAACGGGTCGTTCAACTGGCCGTTGTCGATGGTGAAGCGCCCGAAGAGCGTGTCCTTTGCCGAAAGATACTGATCGATTCGTGCGGAGACGTAGTTCTCGGAGGTGGTGCGCGGGGCGGTGGTGGTGTATTCGCCCACTCCGCCACCCAGATCGGGGCCGTTGGGGAGGGGAAACAGGTTCAGCAGCGGGACGATGGCGGGGTTGACGGCGACCGTGCCGGTAGGCAGGTTGCCGAGGCGCGCCGGGGCGTCGGGGACGCCTCCCAGTTCAGTCTCGCCGAGGGTTTCCCGCAGGCCCTCATAGTCGGCGAAGTAGAAAGTTTTGTTGGCGACGATCCGGCCGCCCGAGTAGGCCCCGAACTGATTGCGGCGGAAGGACGGGATTTGCGAGGGGTCGAAGAAATTTCGCGCGTCGAGCGCGCTGTTGCGCAGATACTCGAAGGCGCTGCCATGAAACTGGTTGGATCCCGAGCGCGAAATCGCGTTGACCACGGAACTTCCCGAGCGGCCATACTCCGGGCTGAAGTTGTTGGTCTCCACTTTGAACTCTTCGATCGCATCCACGCCCAGGGCGGTGCCGAGCGCGGAGTTGCCCGTGCTGTCGTTGAAGAAGCCCATGACGTTGGTGCCATCCAGCAGGTAGACGCCGCCGCTCGAGGCGCGCGACCCGGCCACCGCAATGCGCCGGGTGAGGCCCGAAAAAGAGCTGCTGCTGAAAGTGGTGATGTTCACCACGCCCGGCACCAGGAGGGTCAATTGGGTGTAATCGCGGCCGTTGAGAGGAAGGTCGGCGATGGTCTGCCGCTCGACCACGTTGCCCATGGACGTATTGGCCGTATCGACAAGCGGCGCCTCGCCCGAGACCACCACCGTTTCGCGCACCGGCCCCACCTTCAAAGTGAAGTCCACCAGCGCTTCGCGTCCCACGGTCAGCTCGATACCCTGGCGCACCTCGGTCTGAAAGCCGCTCTTTTCAGCCTGGACTTGGTAGGCGCCGGGGTCGAGATCGAGCGCCAGGTAGCGCCCCGCGCCATCGGTGGCAGTGGTGCGGCGCAAGCCCGTGGCGAGGCGCTGCACCGTGATCGCGGCGTCCGGAACCACGCGCCCGGAGGAATCTTCCACCACTCCGGAAATGGCAGCCGTGGTGACCTGCGCCGGCGCAAATCCGCCCGCCCACAGAAGGGTCAGCAGCAAGCCGGTAAGTGTCCCGATTCTCACCTATGCTCCTGAGTCTGCCAGAACCGCTGGCGGCAAGCCTTTCTGGCGTATTCTATATCTTCGTCGCCGAAAGAAACAGACCGTTGCAGCAATTTCTTCTGAAGGGTGGCGGTAGCCGATGGATTCATGAAGTCCGTGTGGCTGCCGAGTTGTTCACATGCGGCTTGGAGCCACTGCTGCCAATTGGCGCGCCAGAGCCGGATGCCGCCGTCCGCGCCACCGCTGGCGAGCGTCGAACCATCCGGGCTGATGTCCATCGCGCTGGTGCCGCCGGGATCCCCGGTGAACTCCGCGATGCGCTCACCGGTGGCGGTGCTCCACATCCCGATGGTTTGTCCGCCCACAAAGACGGTGTGCTCATCCGGCGAGATTGCGAGAGTCCCGGCATCGGGCGCGTTCTGGAGGGTCACCGTCGAAGAATTGGCTCCTAGTTTGCCATTGTCGATCCGCCAGCGCAGAATCTGGCTCGGGTTCCACACGAAAAGCGATTGGCCGTCCAGACTGAATGCGACCGCGCGAATCAACCCCATCACCTTCACCGGAACGCCCAGCGGCTTACCGTCGAGTCCCCACAGCCCGAGATTGTTTGGGAAGTAGTATCGGGCGATGGTTCTTCCATCGGGGCTGAGCGCCAGGCGCGGCCCGGAACTGAAGTAATCCGAAAGGATTGGGGCGGGGAACGAGGATGCCTGGCCGCCGGCTGCCAGATCCCAAACCCTGGCCGTGCCGTCCTGTGCCGCGCCCGCCAGGAAGCGGCCGTCGCCAGTGAATGCCAGCAGCCGGGTGTCGTCGTCGCGGCTCCGTTGGATGTTCGCACTGGCATATCGAAGCTCACGCGACACTTTGCCGGACGAATCCCACAGGCGGATCAGGTGGTCCACTCCATTCGATGTGCCCAGAGCGGTCGCCAGCAGGCTGCCATCGTGGTTAAAAGCCAGCCCGGTCATCTGGAGTGGCGCCCCGCCCGGCTCACTCGGAAGATTGTCCACCCTCTGAACGGCGCCGGTCCGGGGATCGACCAGGTCGAATTCCGGATGGATTCCGCTCGCCGCGATCCGGTCGCCCTTGGGACTCCATCGGATCTGCGTGATCGCCGCTCCAGGATTGACCGCGATGGCGCCGATCAGATTCGCACGTTCCAAATTCAGCAGGTGCGCCTGCGGGCCGTCGCCGACCGCCAGCCGGGAGCCGGTGGGGTCGAACACCAAGGTGGGGCAAACCGGCCCGCCGGGATGATACTCCGGAAAGAGGTTCTCTCCCTGCTGGGCATCCAGGATGCGCACCGTGCCATCCTGGGTCGCCACCGCGGCTACGGTGCCTTGGGAGTTGAACGCGACGTGACAAACGGGGGCATTATAGGAGGCCTTAAGAATAGGTTGCAGCTCCAGGCTTCCGGGATTCGGGCCGCCTCCGGGGCCGAACAGCACCGTGGCGCCATCGCTTCCGCCGCTCAGAACCCTCCAGGAGCCATCCCTCCGGTAGACCATCGCAAGCGCGGAAATGCTCTCGCCGTGCTGCTGATAGACGGCCAGCGGCTCTCCCGCGGAGCTCCATAAGTGCACCGCATCGTCGGAGCCGCCGGAAGCAACCACGAACTTGCCATCTGGGCTTTTGGCTGCCGACACCGCCGCTACGGCCGGTTTCTGCGGCGTGGTTGCACCGGGTTTTTCCCAGCGCAGATTGCCCTGCAGGTCCCAGGAGCGCAGGTAGCCGTCATCCGAGCCGGTCAGGATCGAGCTGCCATCGGGAGCGAAACTCATGGAGAGCAACTGGGCGTTCGGACCGAACGCGGGCACCGGCAACGCCTTCCCACGCCGGTCCGATAAGTAGATCTTCCCCAATGCCTGCGCCAAGGTCTGGCCATCCGGGCTGAAGGCGATCGACACCGATTGCAAACGGGCGCCCTTCAAATCGCCGGACGCCGTTTGCAGAATCTGCTTTCCGGCGGCGTCCAGAAATTCCAGCGGGCACTCCATGCCGCCCGGATGCATGTGCAGAACGGGGGGTCCAAGAATCGCCAGCGTGCCATCCGGGGACCAGGCGATGGATAGTGAAGGAGTGGCGATTACGGATTCCTCCAGCGAGGAATTCAGCGCCCGATTCAACGCGGACTGGATCTTGGGATTGAGTTCGCCGGCGGTGAAAGCGGATTTCAGCTCCATGGCGCGCGCCACCGCGGCTACGGCGAGCATCAGGCCGCTCACGGGATCGGCGCCCAGCAGGCGGCCGCTGTCGTTCAGCGCCAGTTGCAGCTTGGCCGTCTTTTCCTGGTCCTGGGCGTTGCTCCGCTGGAACAGCGCGTACACCGCCGTGGCGGCGATCAACAGCGCGACGGCAGCGGCGGCGGTGCGGAGAATGCTGGCACTGCGCCGGCGCTTGCGCTGCTCCACGCGGCTGGCTTCGATGAGCTTCCGCTCTTTGGGACTCAGCAGCCGCATTCCCGGCGCGCCGCGTTCGACCGTTTCCAGCAAGCCGTCGTCCAGCAGGCCGGTGGCGCTACCTTCCACCCAATCGTCCACGCGGCTTTCGATGATGCGGCGCGCCTTCTGGCCCGGCTGCTCAGAAGTGGCGTAGCGCTGCCGTACCAGGGGAGCCAGCGTGTCGTGACAGAGGCGGGTGGCCTTCTGGCCGTCGTCGCGCGAGGTATCGCTCAGCAGGAATAGAGTTTCGAGCTCCTGGATCAGGGCCGGAACATCGGCGGCGCGGTGCTTGTATTGCGCCAGCAGGTTGTCCAGGCTGCACTCCTGGGCGGTGAGCATGGGCGTGGTGTGGTACGCCAGCAGGTCCAGGGCGAGGCCGGAATCGACCCATTCGGCATGCGCGGGCTTCAGCGCGGCCAACTGCTGATCCAGAAAATCGCCCAGCAGCACGCCTTCCTTCTTCAGGCTCTCGTACTGTTCAATGGAAAAGGCCGGCGCGCTGCGCGATTGCGCGGTCGCCTTGCGCCACATTTTAGTGAGCAGGATCTGCAGCGTGGGGGCGATGGGCGAATCGCGATCGGCCAGCAGGTCCGACGCGATCTGGTCGGCCGTGCCCGGCTGGATGGTCAGGCCGTAGAACTGGCGCAGGCGCGCGGTAAGGGTCAGGCCGGTGGCCGCTTCGACGACCGCCGCACGGTCGAGACCCTCCAGAAACACCCTGCCGTACGACAGACCGTTCGCCTCGACCTGCTTCTGGATCTCCGGGAACCACTCCTTGCGGAAGGACAGCACCAGCCTCCCGGACGGTGGATGGCTGGCGCCGAAGACCTGGCCGATCTCCCGGGCGAATTCCTCCAGATCCTCCGGTGCTTGCGGGTTGGGGCGCGTGTAGACCTCTTCCACCTGGTCGAAGAAAACCACCAGCGGCTTTCCGCCGTTCTGTTCCACGGCCCGCCACGCTGCCCCCAGATCGGGCGCCGATTCGGCCTGTTCGCCGCCCAGCAGATTCAAGCTGGCGCGCAAGGTGGCCCGCAGGCCAGCCTGCGGATCGCGCCGCAAATAGCACACCTGGCGATACCAGCGCAGGCGCGGAAGCAGGCCGGCATCCAGAAACGACGATTTGCCCACGCCCGTCTGTCCGTAGAGCAGCAGAATGGGCGGCGCGTCCTCGGCCATCAGCCGCTCGTACATCTGGCGGATCTCGCGATTGCGCCCGAAGAACACTTCCGCCTCTTTGGCGGTGAACCAGGCGAGGTAGCGGAACGGCTCGGGTGGCAGCGGCTGGCGTGGCAATCCCGGCAGGCCGAAGCACGGGTCGGGCAGCGGCAGCAGGTCTCCCGCTTTGGCCAACACGGAAGCGACGGGGCAGGCGTACAACGTGCCCGCGACCGTCAGGTTGTCCTTCATCAGCGCAAAGCGCAACAGCCCGACCAGGGCATTCTGCACAATCACCGGACCGCCCGAGAGGCCCTTCACCGGCGCGCCCTGTCCCGCCGCCGCCTCCCGGCTGAAAAGCTGGAACACCGGACTCCCCTGGAGGGCCCCCAGACGATTCGAGACCTCGCCGATGTTCACCATGCCGTCGCGCGGATTGGCATCCGGAAATCCGTAGGTTTCCCACGCGATGCCATCCTCGCGCAGCTCCGCCAGCGGCAAGGGCTGAACCGGCGGCGGAGTCTCGCAGCGCAGCAACACCCAGTCGGCCAGCCGGTCCCAATAATTCTGGAGGATCGACGCCTTCACGGCGCCGCCCGGAAAGGTGAGGACGATTTCGCCGGGGTACGGCGCGAGGGCCGGCTGATTCCGGTCAGCCACTACGTGGAGCGCGGTGAGCACGAGACCCTCCGCCACCAGCGACCCGGTGCCGCGGCTGACCGGGCGGCCCTCCTGCATCACGTCGATTCGGGCGATAGCGCTGCGGATGATCGAGTCCATTGTCTACTTCCCTTTGCTCCACACCAGTTCCCGGCTGAAGAGCTGAAATACCGGACTGCCCTCCAGCGTCCCCATGTGATTGGAGACCTGCCCGAGAGTCGCCATGCCGTCGCGCGGGTTGGCATCCGGAAATCCGTAGCTCTCCCACGTCATGCCGTCGTCCCGTAACTCGGCCAGCGGCGGCGGGCGCAGCGATCCGTTGGCTTCCGCCGGAGTTTCGAAGCGGAGTAGCACCCAATCCGCCAGCCGGTCCCAATTGCTCGAATCGATGCCCGCCTTCGGCGAAGCGGCGGGAAAATGCAGCACCATCCCGCCGGGATCGGCCGCCAGCGATTGCCGATTGCGGTCCGCCACCACGTGCAGCAGCGTCAGCACCAATCCATCCGCCACCAGGAAGCCCGTGCCGCGGCCGATGCCGCGGCCCTGCTGCACCACGTCGATGCGCGCGATGGCGTTGCGGATGGCCGGCTGCATGGCTACTTCTCTTTCGACCAGACCAGTTCCTGGCACACTCCTTTGGCGTAAGCGATGTTCTGGAGCTGCGTTGCGTCGGTGGTCTTCTGGCGCAGCACCGGATGATTGCGAATCCGGTCGCAGGTCACTTGCAACCAGTCCGGCCAGGTCGCCCGCCAGAGGTACAACACGTTATTCCTCACCCCCGCCAGGGTCTTTCCGTCGGGGCTGAGCGCCAGCGCCGTGGGATTGGCGGCCATGCCCACGGGATCGGGAAAACTGGCGATCCGCCGGCCCGTCGATACCGACCACATCGATACGGTCTTGCCGGCGGTGAAGATGTACTTGTCGTCCGGACTAACCGCCATCCGGATGGCATTGTTGAATCCCAGGCTGTCGTTGATCGGCGCTGCATTCACCGGCGAAAGCTTCCCCGCGGGAAACGTGCCGCCGTTCAAGCTCCAAAGGTTGAGCGTGCTCAGCCGGTCGGTGGCGAGCAGCAGTTTGCCGTCAGGGCTGAACGCCAGACCGCGCAGGATCTCCGGATATGGCAGCGCCGGACCAAGCTGATTGCCGTTCCAATCCCAGATTCCAATGCTATTATGCTGCCGGTTCAGGGTCGCTGCGCCGGCGATGGCTTTTCCATCCGGACGGATGGCCAGCGCCCACAACTGAGGATTGGGGCCAAGCGGAGGGTCCTTCTCGCCAGCCTGCGCAGTGGTTTGGGTGGTCAGGGTCGCCTTTCCCTGTCCGCTGCTCAAATCCCACTGCCAGATTCCGTTGCTCGTTTCGCTCACCAGCGTCCGGCCATCCGGTAAAAAGCCCAGGCCGTACCAGGTGGTGTTGCCGGGCTGCTGCGGCCGCAGTTCCACGGGTTGCCCGGTCTGATTTTGAATGTCGGCTGTATTCCAGATCCGAATAGCCCCGTCCTGTTGGCCTGTGGCAAGGCGTTGGCCATCCGCACTCCAGGCCATGGCGACGATGTGGTTCGCGAGCTGGTCATTTGGATCGGCGGGCGGCGGCGTGGTGCTGATTACTCCCTTTGCCAGCGACAACAGCTTTACCACACCGGTGTTCGTACCAGCGGCCAACAGGTGCCCTTTGGGGCTGAAGGCGACCCTCAGTATCTGAGCGGATATGCCCAGCAAGCCCGTCGTCATCCCGTGGGCGATGTCCAGAATTTGCAAGTCGCCAACGATCGAGCGCAGGGCCATCCGCTTGCCGTCCGGGTCGAATGCCACGCCGCACCGGCCCTGGTCGCGGCTATATATGGGCGGAATCACTTCCCGCCCGAACTGTCCCACGAAGTGGATGCTGTCATCACCCAGGGCCACCGCGAAAGTATTGCCGTTGGCCGCGGCGATATCGGACACCCCGGCCCCTGGAAAACCAACCGAGAAGGTGGGTTTGGCGGCGCCCAGGTACCAGGCGCGCAATTGCCCCTCATTGTTCACACCTTGATCGGTTCCAAAAACCGCCACGATGGCCTGTCCCCCACCCTCGACCGCCGCCGCGACGCCTTCAATGCGGTCGGCCGCGTGGAAAGGCTGGCCCACCGGCTCGCCGTTCACGTCCCACGTGCCCAGGCGGCCGTCCGGAAACGGCGCAAAGATCAGATCCTGCTGGGGCGTCCGCACCACCGCCATTTTGCTGTTCATCGAGCCAATCTCCGCCCAGTGGTACGGCGTCGGCGAAATCACCACCTTCCAGACCTGCTGGCCGCCAAGGCTCCAGGCCGTGAGCGAACCGCCGTTGGACAGCGAGACGATCCGGTCGCCGGCCGGCGAAAAAGCAATTGGAAGGGCACCGTCCGCATCCGGGACATTGAACGGGCTCCCCTGCCGGTTCCCTTGAAGATCCCAAACGTGGATGTTGCCATCCTTGCCGGACGCCGCCAGCAATTTGCCATCGGGGCTGAAGGCGAGACAACGGATCGGCACGGCGCTTTGGGGGATCGGAAACCTGGCCTTCACCTGCGTGCCCGAACTATTCCACAGCCGGACCGCCTCGCCCCCGGTGGCCACCATGCCGCCTTTGGAGAACGCGATGGCGATGTTGTGGTACGGGTTGAGCGGGTTCGCCCAGCCCTCTTCGCGGTCCTGTTCCACTGCCAGGGCCAGGTTCCGCTGAACATCGTCGGTAACCTGCCCGTGGTGAATTTCCCGGCTGCGCCCCACTGAAGCCAGCGCCAGCATCAGCGACTGCCCGGGGTCCGAGTCCATCAAGCGGCCGCTTTCATCGTTGGTCAGGCTCAGCTCGATGGCCTCTTTCTCCTTCGCAATGCGTGCTCGTAGAATCAGTGCAACTACGGCAGTGGCAAAAATCACCGCCACGGCGGCCGCCCCGGCGATTCTTTGAATGCGGCGCGCGCGCAGGCGCTTCTGCTGGGCGATGCGGCTGGCGGCGACCAGCTTCTGCTCCTGAGCCGTAAGCATGCGCATCCCCGCCGAGCCACGCTCCACGACCTTCAGCAAGCCTTCATCCAGCAGCTCGGAATCGCTTCCTTCCACCCAATCGACCACCCGGCCCTCGAGGATCCGCCGCGACCGCTGCCCCGGGTTCTCCGAGATGGCATAGCGCTGCCGCACCACCGCCGCCAGCGTATCGTGGCACAGCCGCGTGGCCCGCCGGGAATCGTCCGGCGACGAGTCGCTGAGCAGAAACAGATCCTGCAATTCTTGCAGCAGCGCCGGAATATCCGCCGCCCGGTGCTTGTACATCGCCAGCAACTCGTCAAGCGTACATTCTCTGGAAGAGAGTACGGCTGTGGTGTGACACGCCAATACATCCAGCGCCAGGCCGGACTCCACCCATTCCGCATGGGACGATTTGAGCGCCGCCAACTGCTGGTCGAGAAAGTCCACCAGCAGCAGACCCTCCTGCTTGAGGCTGCGGTAATCCTCTGCCGTCATCGCCGGCGTGCTGCGCGACCGGCCCGTGGCTTTCCGCCACATTTTCGTCAGCAGGATCTGCAGTGCGGGCGCAATCGGCGAATCCGGATCGCCCAGTATATCGGCGGCAATCTGCTCCGCCACGCCCGGCTCGATCGTCAGCCGGTAAAACTCGCGCAGCCGCCCGCTGAGCGTCAACCCGGTAATCGCCTCCATTACCGCCGCCCGGTCCAGGCCTTCCAGAAACACCTTTCCGTAAGAGAAGCCGTTGGTCTCCATCAGCTTCTGGATCTCCGGGAACCACTCCTTGCGGAACGAGAGCACCAGCTTGCCGCGGGCCGCGGCCACGCCTCCGAACAGCCGCCCGATCTCGCGGGTGAACTCCTCCCATTCGCGCGGCGCCTGCGGGTTCGGATGGGTGTAGATCTCCTCCACCTGGTCGAAGATCACCACCAGCGGTTTGCCGCCGTTCTGTTCCACCGCGCGCCACGCCGCGGCCAGGTCCGGCGCCGCCTCGGCCGCCTCCCCGCCCAGCAGGTTCAGGCTGCCGCGCAAAGTGCTCAGCAGCGTCCCGTGCGCATCCCGCCGCAAATAGCATACCTGCTGGTACCAGCGCAGCCGCGGCAGCAGCCCGGCATCCAGGAACGACGACTTGCCGACGCCCGACTGGCCGTACAGCAGCAGAATCGGCGGCGCATCCTCCGCCGTCAGCCGCAGGTACATCTCGCCGATGGCGCGGTTGCGTCCGAAAAACACTTCCGCTTCCTTTGCCGTGAACCAGGCCAGGTTGCGGAATGGCTCGGCCGGCAGCGGTTGCCTGGGCAGTCCCGGCAGGCCCAAACACGGATCGGGCACCGGCAACAGCGTGCTCGCTTTCTGCAACACGCTCGCCATGGGGCACGCGTAGACGGTGCCGGCCACCGTCTGGCCTTCTTTCATCAAGGCGAAGCGCAGCAGCCCCACCACCGCGTTCTTCACAATCACCGGGCTGCCGGAAAGCCCCTTGACGGGAGCCCCTTCGCCCGCCGCCGCCTCGCGGCTGAAGAGCTGGTACACCGGGCTGCCGTCCAGCATGCCGCAATGGTTGGAAACTTCCCCGAGTGTCACCATACCGTCGCGCGGATTGGCGTCCGGGAAGCCGTAGCTCTCCCAGGGTGCGCCATCGTCGCACAGTTCGCCCATCGCCAACGGACGGGTCTCGGGCGGAGTAGTGCATCGCAACAGCACCCAATCCGCCTGGCGATCCCAATAATTCCCCTCGATCCCAGCCTTCACCTGGCCACCGGGGAAGGTGAGCACGATCTCTCCGGGATAGGGCGCGGGCGTCTGCGGATTACGGTCGGCCACCACGTGCAGGGCCGTCAATACCAGTCCATCGGCCACCAGAAAGCCGGTGCCGCGGCTGATGCTGCGGCCCTGTTGCATTACATCGATGCGCGCAATGGCGTTACGCACGGCCGGTTGCATAACTCGTCTCCTCGATCGCGCCCGACCCTTTAGCTGCTGGCCGCCGCGGTATGTTGATACGTAACCAGATCCGCGCGCGTTACGCGGTCGCTGGCATCTAATTCCAGCCGGATGTAAGTCGGGCGGAAAATGATCCATCGGTCCAGTTGTCCGCCCGCCATATCCAGAACAAACGGATCGAGCCGGGCGCGCGCATCCGCCTCGCCGGCGGTCAGGATCTCCGGCGGAAGCTGTATCAGGTCCGCCCAGGTCCCGGAGTTCAGATACCAGCAGCCGGGCTGCAATTCGATCTTCTTGGCCATGTGCGTGTGCCCGAAGAGTACGTAGCGGAATCCGCCCTGAAGCAGCTCCCGGGCGGCATCGGTATATTGCGCCGAGGCCTCGTAATCCATATCGAAACTGCGGTCGGGCTGGAGCGCCTGAAGAGCTTTCAGCAGGGCCGGCAGGCGGCGGCCAACGTCCTGATCGTCCCGCGAAGCCAGCAGCCGGGCCAGCCCCATCGAACGGCTCACAAAGTCGGCCGTCGAAATATCGCTGCCGATGGAAACCTCGGGTTCGCTCCCCTCCGGACGGAGGGCGGCTTCGAAAGACTCCCGGCCGCCGGGCACGCGGTCTTTGAGAATCTGCTCCAGTGCGGCATCCTCCCCGGTATCCGCCGCCAACGCTTCTCCGAACGAGCCGATGTCCGAGCCGAAGCTCATCGACGAATCGTCGCCCGCCGAGTGGATGTCGCCGCCGATGGAAGGCAGCGCCGGTTCCTCCAGCCGGTGTTCGCGCGCCTGGAGCGCCAGCTTCGCCACACGGCCCAGGATTTCCCGATAGCCCGGCTCCAGGGCAAGCAGCAGGGGAACCGCGACATCCGTCTCCGGTTTCAGAAGATCGATGAACTTATAATCTTCCTTAATGGGGTTAATTACCCTGGCCACCATGTGGCTGCCCGCGGGCGCCTCGAAATCGTATTTTTCCGGAACCGGCTGGCGGCGCGAAAGGAGCGACGAGATCCGCCGCAGGCCGTCATAGTTCACGACATTCCATTGGTCGTACCGGTTGCCGTGTTCAATCAGCGCATCCCCGACCTGGTATGCTTCGCCGTTCGAGATGAACTCATAATCGTGGGTCGGCTTGACTCCGATGACCTCCTTCAGTTTCCGCCGCACCGGCGGCAGCACCAGCTCGATGTCATGGTTGCCGGTCAGGATCGTCAGGCGATGCCCCCCATCGAGAAACGCCCCCAAAGCCTGGAAGAATGGGCGGTCCCGATCGGCGATGGCCCGTAACTTGGCGCAGGCAGCTTCGGGATCGACGGTGAAGGGATTCCAGTATGGTGGGGCCTCCTCCCGTTCCGCGAGGAAGTCGACTATGTCTCCGTTGATGACCAACTCGGTTTGCGGCTCTCGGGCGACGGCTCCCACGAAGTCCGCCAATTCATTGACGTGGGTGTTGATGCGAAAGCCGCGCCCCCGCGCTGTCTCGCCGTAAACGCCTCCCAGGTGGAGATCGGAAATAACATACACACTACGGCTGCTGGCTCCCATACCTTTAACTAGTCCTTAAGCTTGATCTACCGGGGTCTGTCTACTCTATCACAAACAACCGCCGGGTCAGTCCGGGTTACCAGCCCGTGGGGTCCGCGCCGGGGTCCCACGCCAGCGGAACCAATCTCACGGATCGCGGGTTTGGCGCATCCTGACAGCCGATATGCGGGGGAATCGGCAGGCCGCAGCCAAACACTGAGCGGAATAGCTGGTTGTCGCGCGCGAGCGGATCAGCGGAACAAGAAGACCACGAAGTCGCGTACGCGCGCAAGAGCCGAAGCAAGAATTACCGTTTAGCATTCTGAAGCCGAGCCGTACGACCAAACCGCCGGCCCCGCATTAATGAATCTCCGTCTGAACGAAACGTTCACCGGAGAAATTGATGGCGAATCGCCGGTTCGGGCGTTACAGGTGCTCCGCGACGATAAATCTGCCAGCCTCGTCAGCTTGCAACGATTTCGCGGGAAACTGGGGAACGCCGGGGCACCTTCGTGCTGCAAGGTTCAGAAATCGTCGAGAACGGCAAGATTAGGGCGACCTGGGTTGTCGTTCCCGGATCGGGGACCGAAGATCTTTCCGGCCTGCGGGGCGAGGGCGGTTTTGAAGGCGAAAATTGCCGGCACCATGGATCAGTGCGCCGAAACCGCCGCGCGCCAGACGGCGACCCGCCTCCGGCGCGGCGATCGGCTGGCAACCGTCGCCGCCGCCGCCGGCCCGCCTCTCAATTCATCGCCGGATGCCCCGGGGCTGCGGCGCATGGCGGGCGTTACTTTCGCGCCGCGGAGTCCGCCGGGCCCGCGAGCGCGCCGTGGTCTCCGGCGTTGTCCCAGCCGGCCAAGGTTCAGCCCGCGAAGGTCGCCAGACAGCGGCCTGTTCGACTGGGCCGTCTTCCGCCTCTGAGAAGGCATTGAGAGGGCTGGATAGCGCTGCGAAATTGTGTTACTGTGCCCGCAAGGAGTCAGCATGCTGAATTGGCTGCTTCGCTTATGGCGCAGATTTGGCACGTGGATGACGCAACGCCCGGTCGTGTCGGCGCATCACGACCCGGTCTCGCAACCGTACCATCCTTCAAATCTTCACGCCCGCCTTCGTTAGGATCGCGCCGGTTGTGGCGCAACGCCGGATGAAGCAGGTCGGGATCAATTAGGAACACCGCTCCGCCGGAACCACACGCTAAACGCCCGGCGGACCTGGCAAGCGGCCGCGTGTTTAGGTTCGCCCGTCTGCGAACAGGCGCGGCTCGACATCGAATCGACCTGGCCCGCGACGGTCGGCACTTCCCGCCGCTCGATCGTCGCCAGCCGGCCCCGTGGGGCGAGCCGGGACGCACGTTTCGTGTCTGCCGGCCGGCGGCGATCGTGGCCGCGCCGGACGCCATCTGGCGGGCGCGCGGGAACAGCGATCTACGGTGTGCTCCTGCGCCGTTGCCTTCAATGCGCCGCGGATGCCGCCCGTCTTCCCTCGGAACAGCGATCCACGCGGTGCGCCTGCCCCTCTGCTGGACGCGACGCGCCCGCCCGAACCGCGATAGATAGCAGAAGGACCTCCTGTGCCGAACTGCGCGGTTTGTATCAGACTATGTTCATAGACAAGGAGTGAATGACCAATGTTTCCGCGTCTTGCTATCCTTCTGCCTCTGCTCATCCACCCGGTTGCCGTCGCGCAGTCCGTGCTGCATTCCCCGGACGGTCGCTTGGCGATCACCTTCCGGACCGTCTCCATGGTCCAATCGGGTCGCGGGGCGCCCTCCACCCTCCAACCAGCTCCCGGTGGCGGCCAACTAGTTTATGAAGTCTCGTTCCAGGGCAAAGCTCTGGTCGAGCCGTCCGCGCTTCGTCTCGATCTGAAAGACCAGCCTCCCTTGGGAACGAACGTCCGGATCGTGAACTCCACCGGGTCGAAAACGGATGAAACCTATCGCCTGGTGGCCGGAAAAGCCAGCTCGGTGCGCAATTACTTCAACGCCCTTCGCGTGGAACTCGATGAGAACGGCAGTCCCGGCCGGAAGCTGGTGATGGAAGCGAGGGCCTACGACGACGCCGTCGCCTTTCGGTATGTGGTTCCCGAGCAGCCTTCGCTCAGCGAATTCCGGCTGGCCAAGGAAGGAACTGAGTTTCGGATCAGCAAAGATCCCTTCATCTATGCCCTATTCCTCCCCAACTACCGCAGCATGTACGAAAGCGAATTCATCAAGCTGTCTGCCAGCAGCCTTTCCAACCAGGGCGGTGTCGCCAGCTCCGTGCTGGTGGGACTCCCGCTGCTGATGGAAGTGCCGGGAGTGGCCTGGATGGCGATCACCGAAGCCGACCTCAAGGGATACGCGGCCATGTACCTGACTAACCCTTCCGGAGGATGGACCAGCCATAAATTCGAGTGCCGGCTGGCGCCTCATCTGGACGATCCCGATACTGCCGTGGCCGGTGCCCTGCCGCACCAATCCGCCTGGAGAGTCCTGCTGGTGGGCACCGAGCCGGGCCGGCTGATCGAATCCAACGTGGTCACCAGCTTGAACCCGGAGTCGGCCATCCAGGACACCTCCTGGATTCGGCCGGGAAAGGCCTCCTGGGATTGGTGGAGCGGCAGCCTGGGGCCGGATGGCAAGAGTGCTTACACCACCGCGAACATGAAATACTACGTGGACTTCGCCGCCCAGTCGGGTTTCGAGTACATGCTGGTGGACGCCGGCTGGTCCGCCCGGGGAGACATCACCAAAATGAATGGCCGCGTCGATATTCCGGAACTGGTGCGCTACGCGGCGTCCAAGAAGGTGAAGATCTGGATCTGGCTCGGCTACGCCGACACGGCCCGGCAGATGGAACAAGCCTTCCCCCTGTACGAGAAGTGGGGGGTGGCCGGCCTGAAGATCGATTTTATCGAGCGTGACGATCAAGGTGGGATCGATTGGTATTACCGCGTCGCCGAACTCGCCGCCCGGCATCACCTGATGCTGGACTTCCATGGCGCGACCAAGCCCACCGGCATGGAGCGCACCTGGCCAAACGTTCTTGGATATGAGGCCGTGGCGGGGATGGAGCAATCGAAGGCCGGAAGCCGCGACAATCCCGACCACCACGTCACTCTACCCTTCACGCGCATGTTGGCGGGACCCATGGATTACACGCCCGGCGGCTTCAACAACGTCACCAAGGCGGAGTTTGAAGCGCGCTCGCAGGCCCCCATGGTGATGGGCACACGGGCACACCAGTTGGCCATGTACGTGGTGTACGAGGCTCCCCTCCAGATGGTCTCGGATCGTCCCGCTGCCTATAAGGACCAGCCGTCGTTTGAGTTCATCAAGGCTGCCCCGGCCACCTGGGATGAGAGTAAAGTGCTGAATGGCCTGCCGGGTGAGTATATTACGATGGCACGCCGTCGCGGTGACGAATGGTTCCTTGGCAGCATGACCAACTGGACGCCCCGCGACCTTGATTTGCCCCTGGGCTTTCTCGGAACCGGCCGCTACCGGGCCGAGATCTATGCCGATGCCGACGACGCGGATAGTCTGCCGAAGAACACCTCCATCGTGAAGAGAACCGTGGAGCGCTCCACGCACCTCAAAGCCCACCTTGCTCCTGGCGGCGGATACGCCGTGCGGCTGGTGCCAATCAAGCCCTGAGGGACTTTGGGGATTGTTCTGCCCGCTTTGCACACGGTAGCGGAATCGCCTTTACCGGCACGGGGCGCCCGGCGACCATTGCGCGGCGGGCGGCCGGAGAAAGCGCGCGCGGCGCACTCGCGGGCGATGCCGCGGTGGGACAGAGTATGCCGCGCGCTTGGAGAACTCTGCGGGCCGTTTAGAACTCCAGTTTGCTGTTGCTGTCTTCCAGCTCGATCGCTTCCATTCTCTGGGAGCCGCTCTGGTCAACCAGCTCGATGGAAGTGCGCTGATAGTCGACTTTCGAATCGGTGGAGTGCACCAGCACCATCTGGCGCTTGCCGGTCTCGACGTTGGTGAAGACAACCACTGGGCCGTTCACGTTCAGCGTATAGGTTCCGGCGGCCAGTTCGGCGGAGCCGACCTTGGTGGAGGCGTGGAGTGCCACGTTGTAAGTCTTGGCGCTGGCCAGAGTCATGCTGGCGAGCCCGAAGGCGGCCGCGAGAATCACATTCTTCATCGTCATCATGGTTGAGTTCTCCAAATGTTTTGTTGAATTTGCAAGCACGTCATTGCTTGCATAACTAGAGGCGGGAGCAGGTCCGGCCGGGTAACTACTGCCCACAGGGGATATACCAGCCGGCCCGCACGGGATGCGGTGCGCGGAAGAGGCAGGGGAACAGAAACCGCGTTATAGGAGCGCAAAGCCGGGAGGTGAAGTATCCGCCAATGCTCCCTGGTGCTCTTCGAAATCGTCGGAGGCGGCCGATCCCGCGCCGCCGTCCCATCCGTCTCTCAGAAATGCCCCCGCAGCGCTTCAAACCGCTCTAAGCGCAGCAGCCTCCCGGCGCCCGGTCGGATCTCCTGCTTTTCCAGCACCCAGGTGTGCGGGTGCGGCACGTACACCGCGTTCAGCCCCGCTTCCAGCGCCGGATTGATGTCCGATTTCGGGCTGTTCCCCACCATCCAGGTGCTGCCGGGATCCATGCCGCGCTCGGCCACCAGCCGAAGGTAGGCCGCGGCGTCCTTCTCCTTCACGATGGCCGTGTGGCCGAAGAATCCACCCAAACCGGAGCGGTCCAGCTTCAGCCGCTGCTCTTCCACGTGTCCCTTGGTGAACAGGGTCAGGTCGTGCCGCCCGGCCAGGTACGCCAGCGTCTCCTCCACGCCCTCAATCACCTCCAGGGGGCACTCCAGAATGCGCTCGGCGAATCCCATCACCGTGCGCAGGTCGTCCGCTTCCACTTCGCGCTCCACCAGGCGCTGGTAGCACTGGCGCAGGTTGCGCCCGAAGTTGAGCGAGCCGTAGCCATGAATGCGGGCGTTGGCCGATTCGATCTCGTCCAGCACGTCGCGCACCTCGCGCGGGCTGAGCAACGAGTGGTCCAGAAACTCCACGAATTCGTCGAAGGCGCGCTCGAAGTAGATGTTGTTTTCCCACAGCGTGTCGTCGGCGTCGATGATCAGGTATTGGCGCATCAGCGGTCGGATTTTGGCCTGGGGGCCAGGTAGAAAGGAATTTCAAACACCGCATCCACGTCAATGGCCACGCCGTTGCGCCGCGCGGGTTCGAAGATCCATTTGGAGAGAGCCTCCTCGGCGGTCTGGTCCAGCCGCGGGTCCAGGTGGCGCAGCAGCACCACCTGGTCTATATGCCCGTCCTTGCGGATGATGGCGGAGAGGCGCACCTTGCCTTCCACGCGTTCGGCCACCGCCGTGGCCACGTACTTGGGATCGACTTTGCGCAGCGGAACCGGCGGCTGCATGTCCACCTTCCCGCCCATCGAGTCGCGCTCGGCGAACCACACCATCCAGCTCCCGGAAAAGCTGGTGATGTTGGGCATCTGGATGGCCATGGTGTAAATCACGCGCCCTTCGAGCAGCGGATCGGGCGCATCGGAAACCCGCGTGGCGTGCGGCTCGGGCGGCGGCAGCACGGCGTCCAGGGGGTGCAGCAGGTCGATCGGCCGGGGCCGCGCCGGTGGGCTTGCGCCGGGAATGGCGGCCGTACCGCCGCGCGCCAGCAGTCCCGGCACCACCACGCGCGTGTTAGTATCGCCGGGCGCGGTCGTGCCGCCTTTGGGGCGCACGTCCGGACCGGCCGAAAAGTTAGCCTCCCGCGATCCGGGCGGCTTGGGCAGATCGGTCAGCTTGGTAGGGTCCAGGCCGGCGATGGCCAGCTCGGCCGCCGGCGCCACCTGCGGCGCAGAAGCCGCCGCGGGAGCATCCGGCAGCGGCGCGGCGCCCTTGGCAACTGTGGCTTTGCGCGGCGGCGGAGTGAATTCCCGCAGCGGCGCCGCCGGAATGGCCGCATGATACGCCGGCGTTTGTACCGCCATGGACGTCCCGGCGTCCGGCGCCTCGGGCAGCTCCAGCGCGGGCAGCGCGGCGCGGTGGGCCGACGGCGGCGGGGTGAATCGGCGATGGGGCGCCAGCGGCAACGCGGGTTTGTACTCCGGGATGGCCACGGCCAGCGTCTTGGCGGTGGGCGCCTCGGGCAGCGGCGCGGCCGCATGCACAGCCGCTCTCCGTTGCCGTGGCGGAGTGAACCGGCGAAGCGGCGCCTTGGGCAGCGCCGGTTGGTACGCCGGCACATCCAGGGCCAGGACTGGCGCTTTGGGCGTTGGGGGCAGCGGCGCCGGAGCGGTGGTCCGCGGCGTTGGCGGCGGCACGAATGGCCGCACCGGCCGGGGCGCCACCGCCAGCACATTCGGCAGCGGAGGCAGCTTGGGCGTGTGCACTGCCGGCTCGGGCATCCAGATCATCTGGCGGTCGTGCGGGCGGTCTTTGGTGCCCGCCACCAGCGTCTGGTGGAACTTGATTCGCGCGTGCGGAGGCCGCCGGTCCCGCGACGCGGCGGAGGGCGATACATCCGGCAGGTTGTCGTGCAGGTTGTACCAGACCAGGTGGTCCTCATGCGGCCGGATGACTTCGTCGTAAACGGATTTGCGCGGCGCCGGGTTGAAGGGCGTCGAGAGCACCAGCCAACCCAGCACCACGCCGTGTACCGAGGCCGAAAAGCCGAAGGCCACCGCGCCGGTCGAACGGCTCGATTTAGCGCGAGTGGCGAAGAGCATCGGTCCCTATAACTCCACGTGCTTGCCGCCGAAGCCATTGGTCGGTGCGAGCTGGCGCATGCGCTCAATGGTGCGCTGGCGCGGAATGTATTCCGCCAGAAAGCTGTTGAACTGTTTGAGCCGCCCGTTTTCGGAGCGCTGCCGCAGCAGGCCGTTCAGAAAATCCAGGTCCGGCACCGCCTGCGCAAGCTGAAAGCTGAGCTGCGGATCGGTAAGGTCGGGCGAAGAATGCTCCCGGGCGTTGGAAAGGCGGCTCAATTCCTGATAGTTATCGAGCGCCAATTGGCGCACTTCCACCGGGACGGGCGCGAATTCCTCGTCATCGAAAAAGGTCACCTCGCCCTGCAAAAATGCCTTCTCTTCGTTGAGGGATTGAATTTCGAACCGCCGTTTCCCCTGCGCGAGGATGTCCATGCGCCCATCGGGATACATTTGGAGCACTTTTTCCACGGCGACGGTGCAGCCAGCATTTACGATGCCATCGTCCTTCGCCAGCACGATGCCGAATTCCGAGCTGTCGCGGATCGCTTCCCCCACCATCTCCTTGTAGCGGTCTTCGAAAATGTGCAGGGGCAACTGCGTGCGCGGGAAGACCACCACGTTCAGCGGAAACAGCGGGATGAGCCGCGAGGGCATGGTTCTATTATGCCCAATGTATGAGAAACCCGTGAACGCGCCGCGCGCTGCCCTCACCCTCTTATTCTTCCCCGTCCACACTTCCACCTGTACCGCCGTCTAACCGGCAGAGGACTGCCATGATTCGAGCCACTGCCGGTCTCGCGCTTGCCGTCTCCTGGGCCGCCTGCGCGCAGACCGCCGCGCCGCCGCGGTTCGAGGTTGCCTCCATCAAGCCAATTCCTCTCGACATCTACCGTGGGTCTTCCGGCATCTCCACCGGTCACGGCCGGATGACCGCCAGCAACGTTACCCTCAAGCGCTGCATCATCGGCGCCTACGGCGTAGGCCCCAGCCAAATCATCGGCGGGTCGCCGTGGCTCGATACCGACCGCTTCGAAATCGCCGCCAAGGCCGACCAGCCCGTCGGCGACGCTGCCCTCATGGTGATGCTGCAAACGCTGCTGGCCGAGCGCTTCAAGCTGGTGCTGCATCGCGAAACCCGCCTGCTGGACGCCCTGGTGCTGGAGGTCGCCAAGAACGGTCCCAAGCTCGAAAAAGCCGAGAGCGCCAATGCCAGCACCGACAGCAGGCGCGGCCGCATCGACGCCAAGGCGCTCACCATGGACCATTTCGCCTGGGTGCTGTCCCGTACCATGGCCGTGCCGGTAATCAATGGAACCGGCTTGCAGGGCGCCTTCAACGTCAAGCTGGAGTGGTCGCCCGATAGCGACAAGCCGGTGAAGCCGGGCGAAATTCCTCCCGATACCGGCCCTTCCCTCTACACCGCCATCCAGCAGCAGCTTGGTTTGCGCCTGCACGCGCGCAAGGCCCCGGTGGAGGTGCTGGTGATCGACCGCGCCGAACACCCCTCCGAGAATTAAACCGCGCTCTCGATTTCGAGCCGTTGCCGGCCTCGCGGCAGCGCTCTCCTGCACCGCCGGCGCTCAGCCTGCCAGTCCGCCGCGGTTCGCGGTCGCCTCCTACATGCTCATGCTGCGCGCCCGGCTGGCCGAGCGCTTCAAGCTTCCAATCCGCTGAAACCGTGGGAGATCCCCGCCGATACCGGCCCTCCGTTTTCGCCGCCATCCAGCGCCAGCCCGGCTTACGCCTGCAAAGCGCGCAAAGCGAATGAGAGGTGCGGGTGATCGACCGCGCCCAAGGGCCCTCCGAAAATCAGATGGCTCCTTGCCGGGGTTGTTATCATGAGCTAATGACCCCCGCGGCCACGAACGCCGAAACTACGCGCGCGTCGTGGTACCCGGCGGCCTGGTTTGGGCTCCTGCTGCTGGTCTGTTACGCCCCCATCCTGCGGGCGTTGATTTACGCCTGGATTCACAACGAGGACATGGGCCACGGCTTCTTCGTCCCCCTGGTGGCCGGCTATATCGTGTGGCAGCGCCGCGACGAGTTGCTGGCCCTCAAACCGCAGCCAAGCTGGTGGGGACTGGGGATGGTGCTGGGGGGCGCGCTACTGCTGGTGATCGCCACCCTGGGCGCGGAGGTCTTTCTGGCGCGCCTGTCCTTCGTGGTCACCCTCGTCGGCATGGTGTGGATGCTGGGCGGCCCGCCGTTTCTGAAGAAGCTCCGCTTCCCCCTGTTTCTGCTGCTCTTCATGATGCCCATTCCGTCGGTCATCTACACCCGCATTACCTTCCCGCTGCAACTGATGGCCAGCCGTCTGGCCGAGAATGCGCTAACGGCCTTCTCCATTCCGGTCTTGCGCGAAGGCAACGTGCTGGAACTGCCCAGCCAGCGGCTGGATGTGGTGGAGGCTTGCAGCGGCATCCGGTCGCTGCTCTCGCTCACTTTCCTGGCCTTGGTCTACGGGCACTTCTTCGAGAAGAAGACCTGGATTCGCACGGCCCTGTTTTTCTCCACCGTGCCCATCGCCATCCTGGCCAATGCCGGGCGCGTCACCCTGACGGGCCTGGCGTCCCTGATCAATCCGGCCCTTACCGAGGGCGCCGTACATGAGGCCATGGGCTTAGTCACGTTCTTCATCGCGCTGGGGATTCTGATTGGCATTCACCGGTTGCTGGTGAGGATCGGCCGCTGGCCGGCCCGGAGGCGCCTCGGTGAACTTCCTGCATAGCCAATACGCGCGCGTGCTGACCGTGGCCTTGCTGTTGCAGGGCGGCGTTTTCTACGCCCTGGCGATGCGCGCCGAGAAGACCCCGCCCGTGGCGCCGCTGTCCACGTTTCCGATGTCTCTGCCGGGCTACCGGATGGTGCGCGAAATCCCCACCCCGCCGGAAATTCTGGACATCCTGAAGGCCGACGACACCCTCACCCGCGAGTACGTTGGAGATTCCCGCACCCCCATCATCTTCTACATCGCGTTCTTCAAATCCCAGCGCTATGGGCAGGCGCCGCACTCCCCCAAAAACTGCCTGCCCGGCGAAGGCTGGGAGCCGGTGGATTCGGCCACCATCCAGGTCCCCGTGACGGGTTGGCCGCGGCCCATCGCGATCAACCAGTTCGTGGTGGAACATGGCGACGACAAAGAGGTTACGCTGTACTGGTATCAGAGCCACAACCGCATCATCGCCCACGAGTTCGCGGCCAAGTTCTGGCTGGTGGTGGATTCCATCCGTTATAACCGCAGCGACAGTTCCCTGGTGCGGGTGATTGTGCCGGTGCGCGAAAACGATGTGAATGGCGCCACGCAGATCGGCGTGAACTTCGTTCAGGCCATGTTCCCGGCGCTGCTCCGCCAGTTGCCGCAATAGCCGCCGGGCCCCCAAGCCCATAGTCCCCATCCGACCGGAAAACCTGCCCGTCCACGGTCCGCCGGCCACGAATCCGCGGGCCCGCAGCGGCCGGAAAAGCAACCCGGCAGCGTAGGCCGTCCGCAGCGGACCGCAAAAATCTCTCCGCCGGTGCCTGCCTGCAAATTTAGCGCTCACTTTAGATACTTTTTGACGCTGACTCTTGGGCTTCGGGGGGGCGGCATTTTGCGGCCTTTTTACCGTTCTTCCCCGTCAGAAACCATCTAAACTGTCAATTTAGGGTTCAGTAGTACCGGTACTGGTAGCTTCTTTGTGTAATTGGGCACAAAGGGTGAGGAAAGGAACAGGCGATTGGGTGTACGATCCATGAATGAATCCTATTCGGATGGCCAGAGGATGTCTGTAGCCCTACACGTTCTCTACATCGGGGACAGCGGCGCCGGAGCCGTACACGCGGAGTTGACCCGCGGCGGCTACGATCCCATTTTCCAGCATGTCTCCGGTGAGGCCGAGTTGCTGAAGGCCTTCTCCTCGCGCTTCGATATCGCCATCAGCGATTTTGTGGTGGGCGACTTCGGAGCCCTGGCGGCATTGCGGATCATCCAGGACCGCGGCATCGACCTGCCCCTGATCGTGGTTTCCGGAAAGGCCGACGAGTCCGACGTGCAGGCCGCCCTGAAGGCCGGCGCGGCCGATCATCTGGGCCGCCGCAACCTGATGCGCCTGAATGCCGCCGTGGAGCGCGAGCTGCGCGGCGTGCGCATGCGCCGCGAGCGCGTGCGCCTGGAAGAGCAGTTCCGGCAGGCCCAGAAGATGGAGGCGGTGGGCCGCCTGGCGGGTGGGGTAGCGCACGATTTCAATAACCTGCTGACCGTCATCACCGGCTACAGCGACATGCTGCTGGCCAGCCGCGATTTGAAGGATTCGCAGCGCACGGCGCTCGAGGAAATCCGCCGCTCGGCCGAACGCGGCGGCGCCCTCACTCACCAGCTCCTGGCTTTCAGCCGCCGCCAGCCCCTCGAGGCGCGCTCGGTGCGCATCAACGACCTGGTGATGCAGCTCCAGAAACTACTGCGCCGCCTGATCGGTGAAGACATTGACCTGGTGACCATTCCCACCGCCAGCGAGGATTCTGTGGAAGCCGACCCCGGCCGGCTGGAGCAGGTCATCATGAACCTGGCCGTGAACGCGCGCGACGCCATGCCCCACGGCGGCCAGCTCACCATCGAAACGGCTCTGGTCAGCCTGGACGAGAGCTTCTCCGCCAAGCGCCTCGGCGTCCGCCCCGGCAGGCACGTGGTAATCGCCATCACCGATACCGGCGTGGGTATGGACGAAAAGACCCAGAGCCACCTGTTCGAGCCGTTCTTCACCACCAAAAGCCCCGGCCAGGGCACCGGCCTGGGATTGGCCACCGCCTACGGCATCGTTCGCCAGAGCGGCGGCGCCATCGCTTTCCAAAGCGAGGTGGGCAAAGGAACCACCGCGCGCATCTACCTGCCGCTGGCCGAGGCTCGCAAACGCACTCCGGCGGTGGAAGAAGCCGCCCCTCAGGCGCCCCTCACTGGCGCCGAGACCATCCTGGTGGTGGAGGATGAGACGCGCGTCCGTAAGCTCATGGCGGGTGTGCTGGCCGCCCGCGGCTACCGCGTGCTGGAGGCCACCCGCGGCGAAGAGGCCATCCGGCTCTGCCAGGAGCATTCCCCGGAAATCGACCTGGCCGTGGTGGATGTGGTGATGCCGGAAATGAGCGGGCCGGAATTCGTCCGCCGCGTGTGCCCGTTGTGCCCGCACATGCGCGTGCTGTTCATCTCCGGTTACACCGACGAGGCCATCGTCCACCATGGAATCGAGGAATCCGGCGCGGCGTTTCTGCAGAAGCCCTTCCTGCCCGACGCGCTGGCCCGCAAGGTCCGCCAGGTGCTGGATTCGCGCAGCAACTCGGCCAACGAGTAATCGCCGGCGGGCCGCCCGATCGCGAGCCGCCGGCGCACGGTCGGGCAGCGCCGATTAATGCTTGGCATTATAGATCCGGCCGCCTAACTGGTTCTGTTGCTGGTTGACCTGCTGCTTCTCGCCGGTCGTGAGCTTGCCGCCATTGGCCTGGCGATCGGCGCGGACTTCCTGGTTCACCCCTGCCTCGCCGTTCTCCAGCCGCGCGGCCTTCCCGGCGCTCAGTTTGCCCGATGCGATGCCGTTGCCGATCCGCTGCTGCTGATTGGTCTGCCGCTGGCCCACTTCGCTCTTGCCGTAATTCTGCCTGGCGGCATTGTGCTTGTCGGTATAGATCTGCTTGCTCAGATGGTTCTGCTGCTGGTTGACGGTCTTCTTTTCCTGTCCGGTCAGCTTGCCGCCGTCGGCACTGCGGTCGGCTTTGACTTCGTGGTTGATGGCCGCCTCTTTGGTTTCCAGATTGGCCGTTCCGCGGGCCGTCAGCGACCCGGACTTGACCCCTTGCGCGATGCGCTGTTGCTGGTTTTCGGCACGCTTGCCGACCTCGGATTTCTGGGCATACGCCGCAGTCCCTATGGCCAAAACAGCCGTGAACGTGAAAAGCAATGAATGTTTCATCGGAATCTCCTATCCGCAATTCCTGTTTGCCTCATGGGCATCACGAGAGGTTAAGCGCAATTGCGCTCCGAAAGTTTCTGCGGCCCGCGTTAATGATGTTTCATGGAGTTTCCCGGGACTGGCGCAAAACTTTTTCGCGCGCGCCGGGTTGCCTTGAGCTTCCACTTGCGCCTACTCCGGCGCTATGCTAGTTTTGAAAATCATTTTCGGGCCGGTGGAGCAGGTGTGCCATGGGCTTCGTGTCCATCCAAGAGTCAAAGAACGATGAGGGTCGCGGTAATCAATCTGGTGCGATCGACGGATCGCCGGGAATGGATCGAATCCAACCTGGCAAGAATCGGATTGACCTTCGAGATCTTTGCCGGAGTAGACGCATTCCGTGGTGAACATGTAGGCATCTCTCGATACAATGAGGCTGCCGCCCGGCGCGACCTTCATCGGCCGATGGCCGCCGGCGAGATCGGCTGCTTTGCCAGCCACTACCTTCTCTGGCAACGATGCCTGAGTGCGCGAGAACCCTTGGTGATCATGGAAGACGATGTGGACGTGGACTACGCGTTTCTTCTCGCGCTGGACAACGCCTCGAAACTCATATCGAGATTTCCCTTGATCCGTCTCGGTCTCACCAGGGAAGGGGACGGCACCGCGCCGATGCTCTGTCTCCCGGATGACTTTCAACTGGTCTTGCTTGGATCGTGGACATTTGGCACTCAGTGTTACGTCCTGTCTCCGATTGGGGCGAAGGCCCTCCTGGAACACGCCGCGGTCTGGTCGTTACCACTCGATATCTATGTGGATCGCGCCGAGATCCACGGAATCGGCAATTACGGACTACGCCCGTACTTCGTGACCCATGCCGACCAATCCGCCGGTCTTCCCTCGGTGATCGGAGACGAGCGCTATGGCGAGTGGCCCGCAGAGACCTCAACCGCGCCGGCGTAGACCTGGACGGGCAAAGCGCCTGGCGCGATTCCAATTGACCGCGGCCCGGATGTCGTAGTCTAAGACTATGCGCAAAATCCTTTCGAGCGCCCTCTACGCGATCCTGGGCATCCTGCTTCTCCAGGCCGCCGAACCCTCGCTGCGAATCGAAGGCGTCTCCGGCCGCGACGGCGTCGCCAAACCGGCACTCACTCTCACCCTAAGCGACCTGGCCGGCATGCCCCGCACCAAGGTCCAGGTGCGCACCCACGACAACCAGGATCATACCTACGAAGGGGTGCCGCTGTTTGAGATTCTCAAGCGCGCCGGAGTGCCGTCCGGCGAAGCTCTCCGCGGAACGCTGCTCACGCGGTACCTGGTGATGACCGCGCACGATGGCTATCGGGTCCTGTTTTCGCTGCCCGAACTGGACCCGGCCTTCAGCGACACCCATGCCTTGCTGGCCGACCGCATGGATGGCGCGCCGCTTCCCTCGCAGCAGGGGCCGTTCCGCCTGGTGATTCCCGGCGAGAAGCGCGAAGCCCGCTGGATTCGCATGGTGGAGCGGATCGACGTGCTCAGCGCGCCGGAAGCGATGCGCTGAAAATCCCGCCCGGCCCGCGGCCCGCGGCTGCGACGAAGATTGGCGGCCAAGATTGAACTTGCAAAACCGCGAGGCGCGGAGTATGGTCACAGGGAGGAGGGGGCATGGAAAAATGGAAGCGTCCGCTGTTGGCGATTTGCGGGTTTGCTCTGCTGGCGGCGGCCTTTGAACGCACCACCCAGCAGGGAGTGATGACCAATGCCGCCCGCGCGTACCTGAATGCGCTGACCCCGGAACAGCGCGCCCGCACCACATTCCCGTTTGAAAGCCAGGAGCGTATGAACTGGCACTTCGTTCCGCTGGAGCGTAAGGGCGTGGCCTTGCGCGAGATGAACTCGGCGCAGAAGCACCTGGCCGAGGCGCTGCTTTCGGCGGGCCTTTCCGAGCAGGGCATCATCAAGGCGCACACCATCATGAGCCTCGACCAGATCCTCAAAGAAATGGAAAAGGGTACCGGCCCCGAGCGCGACCCGGAGAAATATTACATGTCGATCTTCGGCGAGCCTTCCGACCAGGGCACCTGGGGGTACCGCTTCGAAGGCCACCATATCAGTCTGAACTTCACGGTGGCCAACGGCCGCATCGCGTCCACTCCCAGTTTCTTCGGCGCCAATCCGGCGGAGGTGAAGGAAGGTCCGCGGGCCGGGTTGCGGGCCCTCATGCGCGAGGAGGATATCGGCCGCGAGCTGATCAAATCCCTCAGCGAATCGCAGCGCCAGACGGCGATTGTAGATAAGACCGCGTATAAGGACATCATTACTTTCGATTCCCGCAAGGCCGCCCTGAACGGGCAGCCCAACGGTCTGCAAGTGTCCAAGATGACGCCCAAAGAGAAGGAGATTCTCACCGGGCTGGTGGAGGAATACGCCGACGATTTCCCGCCGCAGATTGCCAACATGCGCATGGAGCAGTTCCGTAAGACCGAGGCCAACGCGTGGTTCGCCTGGGCGGGCGGCATCGAGAGCGGCCAGCCGCACTATTACCGCATACAGACGCCGGTGTTTCTGATTGAGTTCGACGACACCCAGAATAACGCCAACCACATCCACTCCGTGTGGCGCGATTTCAACGGCGATTTCGGCGAGGACCTGCTGGCCGAGCACTACCAGGCCAGCCACCGGTAAGCGGCTTCCGCGAATCGGGACCAATCCGCAAGCGGCGCTCAGCAGGCTCTTCCATTCTGGAGCGCTGCGTTCCATGCTGGTCCAAAGCCACCGTGTGGTAGCATGATCCGGATGTCATCCGGCATTGGTTACGCGATCCTGCTCCTTGTCGTCCTCATGGCGCTGATCGCCGGTCAGGCGACGGGCGCGCGCCGGAAGATGAACCGGCAGTCAGTGATGACTGACGGGCCTCACCCTTTGAAAAACCTTCAGCCTTTGGCAGCCTACGACTGCGACGAAAGCGGAGTCTTCCGGCGGACGCGCTGGTTTGCCGGCGGAATGTTCGGCTTGTGGATGCTGGTTTTCTCGTTCTTCGTTCCGCCTCCCCCATTCCAGCAACCTCTCATCATCCGCGTCACCGCGTGTGCGGCGGCCGGACTGTGCTTTGGCGTCTTCATGGCTGCATCAATCCGAGGTAGAGCAAGGAGCGCCGCGGAGGGAGTCTATACGGGCAAGCCGAATTTTATCGCCCCGCCCCCCGCCGATCGCCAGTTCCGTTATCAATTGCCTTGCTCGTGGGCCACCGCGCAGATCGCCTCTTTCGGAGTGCTCTATCTCGGCCGCGAAGGTTTGCTCCTGGTGGCCTACCGGCTGGACCGCCGCAATCCGCCTCCCGTCGAAATCGGCCCGCCCGATGCGATCCGGTGGAAGCTCGTTGATCCCGCAAAGCGCAGCGCGTGGCAGCGCTTCCGCGTCCCGCACCCGTCGAAATGGATTGAAATCTCGTGGGGCGAATCGCGGGCGCACCTGGGCGTTCCGCGGCCGGCCGATACTCTCGAGAGATTCCGCGCGGCGCTGGCTGATCTTCAGGCTAACTCGTAACCTGTCGTCGACAAGTGAATCCCTGAGATCCTCCGCAGGCGCGCCTGCTGCATCAGGAACGATAACTGCCGGGCCGCCACCTCGTAACCGATGCCCTCCGTGTGCACGTTCGAGATGCAGTTCCGTTCGGCATCCGTGCGCCCGGGACGCGGGTCCCATGTGAGATAGATACCCAGGCTATCCGGGGAAGTTAGTCCGGGGCGTTCGCCGATCATCATCACCACTAACTTAGCCCCGAGTAACTCGCCGATTTCGTCTCCGATGGCGACGCGTCCTTGTAAGACCACGCTCAGTGGCGCCATCCGCCAGTCCGCCAGGTAAGGCCGGAGAGCTTCCAATAACGGCACGGCGTGACGGTGCACCGCCGGAGCCGAAAGACCATCGGCAATCACTAGGGCGGCTTCGTAATCGCCCTTCACCAACTCTTGGCGCGATTCGCGGCTCAGCCGCCGCCCCAAATCGGGACGCTGCAGGTAAGTGGCGCGGTCCCCGGCGGCGCTGGTCAAAAGCTGATGGGGTACGCCTAACGATTGCGGATCGAGCGGCTGGTAAACCGCGTCCCGTGCGCGGGCGTGATCCAGGCGGAAGCGCAGCAGTTCGGCGGTGGGCAGGCTGTGGCCGGTGCGCCCCAGGGCTACGCGCGCCGGTGTGAACGACCTCAGGTCAATAGCCATGGCGCAGGCAGCAGCGGCGGCCGGGTTTCCAGCCAGGCCTCGAATTCGGGCGCGGGGCGCAGGCCCAGTGTCTCGCGCAGATACAGCGCGTCGTGAAAGCTGGTGCTCTGGTAATGCAGCATCACGTCGTCGGCGCCGGGCACGCCCATGATGTAGTTACACCCCGCCACGCCCAGCAGAGTCAGCAGCGCATCCATATCGTCCTGGTCGGCTTCGGCGTGGTTCGTGTAACATATGTCGCAGCCCATGGGCACGCCGAGTAACTTACCGCAGAAATGATCCTCGAGGCCGGCACGGATAATCTGCTTGCCATCGTAAAGATACTCGGGGCCGATGAATCCGACCACCGTATTCACCAGCAGAGGACGGTAGCGCCGCGCCACCGCATAGGCCCGCGCTTCGCAGGTCTGCTGGTCGACCCCGTGATTGGCGTTGGCCGAAAGGGCGCTGCCCTGGCCGGTTTCGAAGTACATCACGTTCTCGCCGCGGCCGAGTTCGCGGGCGGCCTGGCAGGCTTCGTCGAGCAGGGCGAGGTTCACCCCGAAGGCCTTGTTGGCGGCCTCGGTTCCGGCGATGGACTGAAACACCAGGTCGATGGGCGCGCCGCGCCGCAGAGCCTGCATTTGCGTCGTCACATGCGCCAGCACGCAGGTCTGCGTGGGAATCCGGTAGCGCTCGCGGATGCGGTCGAGCAGGTCCAGGATGGCTTCCACCGTGGCGAGGTGATCGCTGGCCGGGTTGACCCCGATCACCGCATCGCCGTTGCCGTAGGAGAGGCCGTCGAGCACACTGGCCGCAATGCCCTTCAAATCGTCCGTGGGGTGGTTGGGCTGCAGCCGCGTACTCATGCGGCCGGGCAGCCCGATGGTGGAGCGGAAGCGCGTCACGACGCGGCATTCTCGCGCCGCGCTCACCAGGTCCTGCAGGCGCATCAGCTTGGAAACCGCCGCGGCCATCTCCGGTGTGATGCCCGGCGCGAGCGCTGCCAGCGCCTCGGTGGTGGCCTGCTCGGAAAGCAGCCAGTCGCGGAATTCTCCCACCGTCAGGTGCGCCACGGGCGCGAATGCCGCGGCATCGTGCGAATCGCAGATCCAGCGCGTGACTTCGTCCGATTCATACGGGATGACCGGTTCGGCCAGAAAGGCCTTGAGTGGCACATCGGCCAGCGCCATCTGCGCCCGCACGCGCTCCTCCGCCGAGGCCGCGGCGATCCCCGCCAGGCAATCGCCCGACCGCGCCGGAGAGGCTTTGGCTAGCAGCGTGGCCAGGTTCATAACGGTGGAGCCTCCTGCCGGTGCGCGAAGGCCGAGGCTTCCTCAGGCGCCAGCACCAGGCGGTGGCGCGCGTGCACCGCGTAGTAGCCGATGCCCAGCAGGAACCAGATGGCCGCGCCGATCACACCCTTGTTGTAATCGGCATTGGTGAACAGCATCACCAGGGTGACCGTGGCAATCAGGGCCGCAATCGCGGCGCCCACAATGCCGATGGGGCTGCGGTACGGCCGCGCGATGCCGGGGAACCGCAGCCGCAGCAGGATGAAAGACGCCATTTGCAGCACGTATGCCAGCACCGCTCCGAATACCGCCATGTTGAGCAGGATGGCGCCCACCGGGCTGCCCTGCGGCAGAAAATGAATCGCCAGCGCCACCGCGAATCCCAGCGCCGAGCCGGCCACCAGGGCACGCTGCGGCGTCCGGCGCGAACCGTGGGTCACCGAAAGCCACGTCGGAAAATAGCCCGCGCGCGAGAGCGAATAAATCTGCCGGCCATAGGCGAAGATGATGGCGTGGAAGCTGGCCAGCAGCCCGGTGCAGGCGAACAGCGCCAGCAGGCGCGTGGCGATGCCGTGCCCGAAGATGGTCTGGAAGCCCAGGAAGAGCGGCTCGTTGGAGACGGCCACTTTCGCCGCGCCCGGAGGGATGCCGGCGCTCAGCACCACCGTCAGAAACGAAACCGCGATCAGCGTCAGCAGGCCGTAGAGGATGCCGCGCGGCATATCCTGCGCCGGGTCGTGGCTCTCTTCGGCGGCCAGCGGAAGCTGTTCGATGCCCAGGTACAGCCACAGCGCGAAGGGCAATTCCAGCAGCGTGGCGCGCCCCGGCGAAACGTGCGCGGGAAAGTACGGTGCGGCCCAGCGCGCGAGCGAGAAGTGCGGCGCGGCGCCGATCCAGAACGCCGCCAGAACCGCCAGCGCCACCAGGGTGACCGCCACGGTGACGTGGAACGCCATTTCGACGCCCCAGATATTGAGCGCCACGAATACGCCGTAGCACACCAGCCACCAGAACGGCTCCCGCGAGGCCGGCGTGCCGAAGATGGCGCCCAGGTATCCGCCCACCCCCACCACGATGACGGCGGGCGTGAGGATGTACTCCATGTTTTCGGCGAGGCCGGTGATGTAGCCGCCCCACGGCCCCATGGCGGTGCGGGCGAAGGAGTAGGCGCCGCCGGCATGCGGAAACGCGGGCGACATTTCGGCGATGGAAAAGCACAGCCCCAGGTACATGGCCGTCATGACGATCACCGCCAGCAGCATGCCGCCGAATCCGCCCGACGCCAGCCCGAAATTCCATCCGAAGAAATCGCCCGAGATGACTGCGCCTACGCCCATCGCCCACAAGTGAAACACGCGCGCGTGGTGGCGCAGGCGCCTCTGCGCCATGTATTTCGGGTCGGCGGGAGTGTAGGTGGCCTTCAGTTCAGAACCATCTTACACGGGAAGGCCGGAGAGGCAGACCGGCGGGACGGCGGACGCGTCCCGGTCTGCCAGGGGGTTTTCGCATGGGCTCGGGCGGGAAGCGGGCCAGCGCGATCGGGCCTCGATGCCCTGCTCAGGCGTCGGGTAGATTACCGTAGGATCCCATGGCCGGCTCCCGCAGCCCGGCTTAACCGTTGTCACGCCTCCAACCGGGGCAAAGCCCCATCCCGGGACAGCGCCGCGCGGTAGACTGAAGAAGCGCTATGGACCTGGAAAAGATTCAGCGGGAAATCCGCAATCAGAAGCTGGATGGCTGGCTGTTCTTCGATCATCACCTGCGGGACCCGCTGGCTTACCGGGTGCTCGGGCTGCCGACCACCACCGTGCCCACGCGGCGGTGGTATTACATGATCCCCGCCCAGGGCGAGCCGCTCGGCATGGAGCATCGCATCGAGCGCCACATGCTGCGGGATTTGCCCGGCGAACGGATTCCCTATTCGAGCTGGACCGAGCAGGTGGCCGCGCTGCGCCGCCTCACCGCCGGCATGCGGCGGGTGGCCATGCAGTATTCGCCGCTGTGCGCGGTGCCGTACGTTTCCATGGTGGATGGCGGCACCATTGAGCTGGTGCGCAGCGTGGGCGTGGAGGTGGCCACCTCGGCCGAACTGATCCAGGCCTTCGAAGCGCGCTGGACGCAGGCGGGGCTGGATTCCCATCTGGAAGCCGGGCGGCGCGTGGATCGCGTGCGTGCCGGGGCCTTCCAGTTGATCCACGAGCGCACGCGCAACGGCGCGCCGCTGCAGGAACTGGAGGTCAAGCAATTCGTGCGCGACGGTTTCGCCAAGGAAGGTCTGTTCACCGACCACGGTCCGATTGTCGGCGCCAACGCCAATGCTTCTAACCCGCATTACGAGCCGACCGAAGCCTGCACCGCGCCCATCCGACCGGGCGATTGGGTGCTGCTGGACATGTGGGCCAAGCTCGATCAACCCGGCTCCGTCTATTACGACATTACCTGGACGGCGTTTTGCGGCGACCGGCCGACCGACGAAATGCGCAACGTGTTCGCGGTGGTGACGGGCGCACGCGATGCCGGCATTCACCGCGTGCAAAGCGCCATCGCCGCGGGCGATCCGCTGTACGGCTACCAGGTGGATGACGCCGTGCGCGGCTACATCGACAGCCGCGGCTACGCCTCTTTCTTCACCCACCGCACCGGCCATTCCATCGGCCAGGAAGTACACGGCAACGGCGCCAACATGGACAATCTGGAAACCCACGATGAGCGGCGCGTCAGCCCGTGGACCTGCTTTTCGATCGAGCCGGGCGTGTACCTGCCGGAGTTCGGAGTGCGGTCGGAGATCAACATGTTCGTGGGCGAGAAGGAGGCAATCGTTACCGGCGAAATCCAGCGCGAGATGGCGCTGCTCTAATGCCTCCGCAGGCGCTGGCGGCGGTGGCCACGCTCCTGTCGTTCGTTCCTCACGGTAACCGCATTGAGTTGCGGCTGGACCATGGCAGCGCCGAACTGGTGTGGGTCAGCCCCAGTACGTTTCATTTCCGCCGCAGCCTGGAAGGACCGCTGGCCGCGCCGCAGGGTGCGCCGAAGGACGATCCGGGCGCCAGCTTCGATCTGCACATCGAGGAAGACCCGGGCGCCCTGCGCATCCGCTCGCGGAATCTGGAAGTGACGCTGCGCAAGCGCGGTCTGCTGGTTTCGGTCGAGCGCCTGGGCGAGACGGTGATGGCGGATCTTTCGGAGCCATCGGCGGCGCCGGGCGGAGGCGTAATTTGGGAGCGGCAGGCGCCCGCGGGGGTCCGCTTCTACGGACTTGGGCCGAACACCGACGCCGGCTTCAACCTGCGCGGCCGCGCCGTGCGCGCGGAGAATGCCTTTCTGCTTTCCACCGCGGGCTATGGGGAATATCACCCCGGCGCGGGGCCGTTTCAATTCGATTTCACTCCCGCGGACCGCTACCGGGTGCAGGCGCCGGCGGTGGATTACTACTTCTTTTTCGGGACCACGCCCAAGCAGATCTTCGAGCAGGCCAACCCGGTGCGCGGCCCTTCCACGGTGTGGAAAGTAGCGCCCGCGGGCCCTGGCACATGGGCCACGCTGCAAGCTACTGTGCTGCGCCTGGTACACGCCGCCCTGTCGGGAATGAACGAGCCGGCGCTGAGCCTGATGCCGTGGGCGGCGGCTGCGCCGGAACTGCGCGAGCGCGTGCGCCAGGTGGCCTCGCTGGTGCTCGAGGTGGCCCCTGCGCCTATCGGCCTCAGCGAATTCCGCGGCAAGCTGACGTCGTTCCTGGCGGCCTACGCCATTGAGCTGCGCGACCGCGGTTTGCCGCTCTGGCACCCACTGCCTTTCGAGTTTCCGGCTGACGCGGAATGCGCCCGCCACGCCGACGAGTTTCTGCTGGGCGACGAAATGCTGGTGGCGCCCATCTGCCAGCCGGGCAACCGGCGCCAAGTCTACCTGCCTCCCGGCGAATGGACCAGCCTCGAAACCAACGCCGTCACCACCGGCCGCCAGACCATCAGCGTGGACACGGCCGCACTGCCGGTGTTTGCGCGCAACGGCTCGATTGTGCCGCTGGACGCTAACGGCGAAGTGGAGCTGCACTACTTTCCCAAACTGGCGGCCGAGTTTTTCCTGCTCGACAACGATGCGCTGGATTGGACGCAGGTCCACGCCGCCCCGGCCGCGGATGTGATGCGCCTGGAGATTGAGGCGAAATCGCAGCGCACGTACCAGTGGGTGGTCCACCACGTGGAGCGGCCCGGCACGGTGAGCTTCGAGGAGCACCGCTACCAGGAAGCGCCGTCGCTTGCCCGGCTGGCTGCCGGCGCCTGGTTTTGGGACGCCGCGCGCAGGAATCTGCACATCCGCCTGCGTGCCGAAAAAGGCCAGGACGCGATTGTGGACGTGGCGTGGTAGGGCACGCGGCCGTGATATAGTTCATGCCATGTCACCTGCGGACATTGAGCGGGAGAACAAGGCATTGGTCGCGCGCTGGTTCGAGGAGGTCTGGAACCGGGGCCGCGCGGATCTGATTGACGAATTGCGTGCCCCAGATGCGGTGGCGATCGGCCTGGGAGAAGGGAACGAAGAGAGCCGCGGCGAAGCCCCGTTCAAAATATTCTATTCAAACCTGCGGCAGACGTTGCCGGACCTCCACGTCCAAATTCACGACATACTGGCAGAGGGCGATAAAGTGGCGGTGCGTATTACCGCTGAGGGCACGCACACCGGCTCGGTGCTGGGACCTCCTCCCAGTGGACGGCGAGTCCGCTTTGGCGGGATTTTGATCGTGCGCCTCTCGGGGGGCAAGATCGCCGAGGCGTGGAATAGCCTGGATCAGCTCGGGCTGTTGAAGCAACTGGGGGCTATACCCGCGGAAGGGTTGCGCGAAGACTTTCTGATCACACGGCCCTGACCGGTACGCTCCCTTCCGGTGCTCCGGCACACCGGCGATTTCTTCCAGCTCCGGTTGATACAATCGGGCTCCATGTACAGACTACTTTCGGTTGTGGCGCTGGCCGGCGCGATGGGGCTGGCGGGCGCGCCGCTCGACAAGAAGGATGTGGAGTACGGAAACGCCGGCGGCAAGGCGCTGCTGCTGGACCTGCACATTCCGGATGGCGCCGGGCCGTTTCCGTCGGCCATCCTGGTGCACGGCGGGGGGTTCGATGAAGGCAGCAAGAGCACCAACGTGCGTCCGCTGTTCGAGCCGCTGGCGAACGCCGGCTTCGCGTGGTTCAGCATCGACTACCGGTTGGCGCCGGAATTCAAATTCCCCTGCGCCAGCGACGATTTGAACACCGCCATCCGCTGGGTGAAGGCGCACGCCGCGGAGTACCGGCTGAACCCCGCCAAGATGGTCATCATCGGAGAATCGGCCGGCGGCTTCCTGGTGAACTACGCCGGCACGCACGAGACGCCCGAAACCAAGGTTGCCGCGGTGGTGGATTTTTATGGGCCGGTGGATTACGGCAAGCTGTCGCTCGAGCGGCGCGATCATCCCGAGCGCTTCAACATGACCAGCCTCAACCGCCACCTGGCCAAGGGCGCCGGGATCCACTATTTCGGGGTCGACCGGCTGGATGCGGCGGGCCTGGCCCAACTGCACAAAGATTCGCCGATCTTCGCCGTACACCGGGGGATGCCGCCGTTTCTGTGCATCCACGGTAACAAGGACGACCAGGTGTCGTACGAGCAATCGCCGGCCATGTGCCAGGCCATGCACCGGGTGGGCGCGGTCTGCGACCTGATCACCATCGAGAACGGCGGCCACGGGATGGGCGGCTGGCGGGCGCCCGACATGCAGCACTGGAAAGGGGAGATGATCGCCTGGCTGCAGAAGACCCTCGGACTGCCCCATTCCCCACTACAATAGGATATATGGATGCTTTCCGAGTGGGCCCACGTGCCGTGGGCGTCATGGGCCTGGTCTTCGCCGCGGTGCTGCTGGCGCAGGATTGGAAAACCGCCACAACCCTGCCGGGCGTGGATCTGCACGGGCTGACGCCCGCCAGGCAGGCCGCGGCGCTCAAACTGCTGCGCATGCGCTCGTGCCCCTGCGGCTGCGATATGAAGCTGGCGGAGTGCCGCACCAAGGACTCCGGCTGCTCGTTCAGCCGAGGCATCGCCGGGATCGTGACCGATTCGCTGCGAGCCGGCAAGAGCGTGGATGACGCCATTGCCGCGGTGGAAGCCTCGCCGATTTCGCATCCGCGCACGGAGAAGATTCTGGACGACCCGGTGCCGCTGCACACCGAAGGCTCGCCGGTGCTGGGTCCGGCCAATGCCCGCATCACCATTGTGGAGTTTTCCGATTTTCAGTGCCCCTACTGTGCGCAGGCGGTGAAGCAGGTGGCCGCGGTGATGAAGGCCTTCCCCACGCAGGTGAAACTGATCTTCAAGGAATTTCCGCTGGATCAGCATTCCCAGGCTGCGCTGGCTGCGCAGGCGGCGCTGGCCGCTCACCAGCAGGGCAAATTCTGGCAATTGCACGACCTGATGTTTGCCAACCGCACGCGGCTTTCCCGCCAGGAGATCCTGACCTTGGCCGGCGGACTGGGGATGGACATGATGCGGTTCACCCGCGATATGGACGCTCCGGAGACCCGGAAGGCGGTGGAGCGCGACGAAGCCGAAGGCGAAAAAGCCGGAGTAGGCGGCACGCCGACGTTCTTCATCGACGGCCAACGCTATAACGGCTCCCTCCAATTGGAAGCCATTCGCCCGATTCTGGAAGCCGAGTTGAAGAAACCGGTAAAGAAGTAGCGGCAAACGGAATCACGGGGGCCGGTCTTTGGGACCGGCGGGCGCGGGCGGAGCGGTCTTCGCGGGTGTCGAGGGCCGGGCGCAGGCGCAGGGTTCCTCCGAGCAGGCTATACCAGAAAGGCGCACCCAGGCTGAGCAGCATGGCGGTGACGAGGATGCCGCCCAGGCGCGCCGGGCCGGGGGGACCGCTCTCGCCCGATGTCCACTGCCGGCGCCATTCGTTCCAGGAGGCCGGGACAGGCACCAACTCCCACTCTACGGGCCGGGGTGAAGCCGCCTTGACCAACTGGCTGCGCAGGCCTTCGTCCATGGCGAGGTGGTTGAGCATGGCGAGGCAGTCGAGTTGCAAAAACGAAGCCAATCCGAGAGCCGCCGCCAGGGTGACAGCGCGCACGGCGGTGGTGAATCGCGCCGAAACGCGGTCCATGGTTTGATCGAAGCAGGCGTTGATCTTGGCGACGAAGGGCGCCGCCGCGGCCGAGACCACCGCCATTTCCAGCCGCGCGAGTTCCGGCAGATCCGGCTGGGCGTGCTCCAACTCCAAGGCATGGAGGGAGATACGGTCGAGGGTGGCGCGCGGATCGGCGATGCCGTGGGCCCGCAGGGTCCAGTAGAGGGCCTCCGCCGGCTGAGCGTAGTTTCGTGGGTCGTCCTGCGGGGTTTCCGCAGGGGAGTTCCCGACGGCTTCCGCCGCCAGGCTGAGGCAGAAGCGGGTGAATTGCGCACGGTGCAGGAACGAAGCCATTTTGCCGCCGGTTTCGCAGATGAGCGGGTCCTGGAGCATGGCGGTGGCGAGCGAAACGGCGTCGCGCGAGCCGATGCGCGGATCGAGGCGCTCCAAGAGCGACGCCAGCCCAGCCCGCAGGTGCCGGCCGCGCAGGTTGCACAGGCTGACCACGTAATGCGTCACAGCCGTGACCACCAGGCTCAGCAGCAGCATGACTGTGGCAATTCCCAACAGCAGGTCGATTGTTTTTGGCATTTTCCCCCCGCGCCCGAAGAGCGCGCCCCTGACTGTTAAGTGGGGGCGGGCGCCGAAAATTATCTGAAATTGGATGAGAATTCGGAGAGTGGGGATGGCGGCCGCGGTGGGGGGCCCGGTGATGGGGTGGACTGGCGGCGGACGGGGCGATAGAGCGGGACTCGTGGCAGGCGAGTTGGGTGGACGGCCGGGTGTGCGACGAGCCGATTGGGCGACGGCGGTTGGGTGATGGCGGATTGGGGCGACCCGAGCGGCGGTGACGCGGGGATTGCGAATGGCGCCTGCCGCACCCAGCGCTCTGCGGTGCGTGTCCACTTCGGTCTACAATCAAGCCGGAGGGAGTTCACGGAATCATGCGCCGCCTCATTCTGGCCGCGTTGGCATTTACCGCGGTATGCCAGGGCCAAGGTGTTTCCCGTGCCGGATTGCCACCACAGAACGCCTGGATGGCGCTACTCCCGATCTGCTTATCCGGGATGCTGGGGGCGGGCGGCGTGCTGATCGGTGTCTGGCTGGCAGGCAGACGCAGGGCGGCCGAAAACGCCGCCAATCGGCAGAATGCCCTGGATGTGGAGCGCCTGAAGGCCGAAATTGCCGCCAAGGGCCGGAGCCAGGATCTGCGCTGGGCGTTTCGGAAGGACGTCTACTCCAGTCTGAGCCTGACGATCGCCGCGTTGATTGAGTCCTCCAAGCAACGGCGCAGCCTGCTCCAGGAACATCGCCCCATTCCGGAGAGCCTGCAGCAGGAAATCCTGGCCCAAATTGCGCAACTCCGGGCGCTGGCCAATCTGGCGTCCCTGGCAATTGGGGAATCCGTGATGCCGTCGTTACGGTCGGTGGTGGCGCATGCTTCGACCGTGGAGGGCAATGACTGCGGCGGTGAGCGGCTGCAGGAGTTGTCCAGATTACAGCGGTTGGTGCACCAAACCAGCCGCCAGGAGATCTGGGGCACGGCCGAAAACAAGGTGGAGCGCGGGGCGGCCCGGCGTTCGCAGCCGTGAGGCTACTGCTTGGCGGTGAACCGGGCGGTGGCGATCCGCGCCGGGTCGGATTCGGCCGCCAGCAGCAGTTTGCCTTGCTTCACCAGCACGCCGCGCAGTTTCAGAATGCCGGCGGAATCGCCCTTGAGGATGCCGAGTTCGATTTCGGCCACGCAATCCGAATCCAACTGGTAGGTGCCGGTGGTCTTTCCCGCGGCCGAGGCAAACACCAGGTTGCCGGCGCCATCGGCGGTGACAGTGCCTTCGATCGAGAAGGCGCTGCCGGGGGCTTCTTCGGTGTCGAATTGCGAGGCGGTGCCCGATAGCGAGAAGGTGAAGACCCCTTGAAAGCTGGCGTTCCGGCAGGTGGCGGGGGTCCGTTCCAGCACACCGCGCTCGCCCGTTTCGGGATCGGTCTGGCGGATTTCGACCGTCTGGCCGCCCTCGGTGGCGGTGCCGCGGAAGTGCTCTGTCCCGCCGGATTGGTCCCGCACGTCGAAGGTTAGCGCGCAATGGTTGTTGAAGGTGTAAGTCCCCGTGACCGGGTTGCCTAGAAAATAGCCGTCCAGGTTGACGGAGGTCACCGCGGTGACCCCGCCATCGTCACCGAAGTACACGCGCCCGATGCCCGCCATGGGCTGCGTTCCATTGGCCCCGATGGTGGTGGTGCCGTAGAGTTGGATTCCGTACGCTCCGCGCACATCGTAGCGGCCGCAAACCTGCGCCGCGGCAGACGGGGCGCCGATCCCGATGAGGCATAGCAATAAGATGGCCCGCATGAGTTCCCTCGATCACCCGTGCACGCGAAGGGCCGTGGCGAAGGAGCGCGGGAGCACTCCCGTCTGCGAGCCATGACAGATCGCTGGTGGATTCTTCCCGCCCGCTGGAGAGAAAAGCGTACAGCGTTTCGGAGTCCGCATGGTACAAGAATCTAGGCCCTGGACCATTATGAGCCTGAAAACGTTGATCGTGGACGACGAACCGATCGCCCGGAAAATTCTGCGGGAGGAATTGGAGGCGGTTTCGGACGTGGAGGTGGTGGGCGAGGCGGACAACGGCTCGAAGGCTCTGGAGGAGATTGCCAGGCAGCACCCGGACCTGGTTTTGCTGGACTTGCAGATGCCGGTGATGGGGGGCCTGGACGTAGTGCGGAACCTGGAGCACGGCCCGAACCTGCCGGCGATCGTGATCGTCACGGCCTATGACCAGTTCGCCATCCAAGCTTTCGAAGCGGGGGCCGTGGATTACCTGCTCAAGCCGGTGGGGCACGAGCGCCTCGAGGCGGCGGTAGCGCGGGCCAGAAGGCTGAGCGGCAAAGATGTGATGGAGCGGCTGGCGCGGCTGCAGGAGATCGCCGCGACGACGACGGAGCACGCTCCGCGGCGGATTGTGGGGCGCACCGGCGAAGAGTTTTTCCTGCTGAGCGCGGACGAGATCTACGCATTCCAGGCGGAGGGCGACATTGTGTGGATTGTCACTGCCGACCGCAGGTACGAAGCCACCCAGACCCTCAAGGTGCTGGAGGAGCGGCTGCGGAATACGGGCTTCCGGCGTATTCACCGCAATGCCCTGGTGAACGTGGATCACGTGCGCAAGATGAGCGCCCTGACGAGCCAGAGGTGGCTCATCACCCTGGCCAACGGAAAGGAATTCATCGCCAGCAAGCGGCAGGCCCGCGGCGTCCGGCAGCTTCTGCAGTGGTAGGCGGGCAGGGCGCGGTGTCGGCGGCCCATCGCCAGCAGCGGCCGGGCGCGGTGATCAGCAGCTTCTGCGGCGGTAGGCGGGCGGGGCGCGGTGTCGGACGTGGCGGCCCATCGCCAGCGAGCGGCAGGCCCCTGCGTTCTTCCGCTTACCGGAACAGCCGCTCACGCTCGTGGCTCGCACCAGGAGCCGCGGCTGTCGGGGAGCGTCTGTCCACACAACGGCACAACATCGCTGTCAGGCACCTAAGTGTCGTGTAACAGACCAGAATTGGGAACGCTGCCTCACGGTCGCGGCTCCGAGCACGCAGACCTGTACGCTACTTAACGCAACCGGCGGACGGGAGTAACTTGGCGGCGAGCGGAGTTCAGGCCGCCTGTGGCGGAATCCGGCCCACTTACGCCGAACTTAGGCCACCTACCGGAATGTGTTAGGTATCGGCCGGGGGGTTCCGCAAAATCTAGGAATGACGAAGATTGCTTCCGCGGTAATTGTCTGTTTCACCGCAAGTCTCGCGCTGGCCCAAACCACCAGCAGCAACTCGGGGACGATCCAGGGTTCGGTCCTCGATCCTTCGCACGCCGCCGTGGTGGGCGCGCTGGTGAATATCACCAACCCGGTTTCCCACTACGATGAGCAGGCCGTCACGGACGGTCAGGGAAAGTTCGAGTTGGATAATATTCCATTCAACAACTACCATATGACGGTAACGGCGGCGGGATTCCAGACCAACACGCAGGACGTCTCGGTGAGAACTGCCGTGCCTCTCCAGGTGAACGCCACCCTGGTGGTAGGCACGGCGTCGACGACGGTGGAGGTGACTGCGGCGGCGGACCTGGTCGAAAATGTATCCACTACGCACACCGACGTGGACCGGGCGCTGTTCGATAAGCTGCCGCTGGAGAACCAGTCGTCGTCACTCAGCTCGCTGGTGACCCTGGCTTCCCCTGGGATTGCGGCCGATTCCAACGGTCTCTTCCACGGATTGGGCGATCACGCTTCGAACTCGTTTTCGCTGGACGGACAGCCGATTACGGACCAGCAGAGCAAGGTTTTCTCGAACCAGATTCCGGTGGACGCGGTCGAATCCATGGAAGTGATCGAAGGCGCGCCACCCGCTGAATATGGGGACAAGGACAGCGTCATTATCGTTGTGACCACGCGCTCCGGGCTGGGCGTCACCGCACCCCACGGCGATGTGACGGCGTCTTACGGATCTTTCGGCACGACCAACGACGGATTCGATTTTCTGGATGGCGGTAAGACCTGGGGCAATTTCATTTCGGCGAATGCTTTGCAGACCAGCCGGTTTCTGGACGGGCCGGAATTTGCCATCATGCACGATCACGGCAACGAGGAGAATTTCTTCGACCGTATCGACTTCAAGCCTTCGGCCTCCGATAGCTTCAACATCAACCTGGGATTCACACGTTCCTGGTTCCAGACCCCCAACTCGTACGATGCGCAGGACGATACCGCTTGGAACGGCCTGGTGGTGAACAACAACGGCATCGGCCCCAACGGCCAGGTGGTGGGATCGCAGGACCAGCGTTCCAAAATTCAGACGTTCAACATCGCGCCCACCTGGACGCATCTTTCCGGCGCCCATACCATAGTCACCGTGGGTGCCTACGCGCGGCAGGATCAGTACAACTACTATCCCAGCCGCGACCCATTCGCCGATCTGACACCCGACCTGCAACTCCAGACCGTGGGCCAGAACCGCACCCTGACCAATCTTGGGCTGCGCGCCAACGTGTCTTACGTGAAGGGCATCCACAATCTGAAAATAGGCGCCAATTACATGGACACGATCCTGACGGAGAAGGACGCCATCGGAATCGTCGATCCGACCAACAATGCCCCCTGCCTCAATCCCGATGGAAGCCCCGACACCAACCCGTTACTGACCGATCCGGCGAACTGCACCGGCCAGCTTACGATGAATCCGAATTTCATTCCGCTGCTGGGTTGCTATGACCTGACGCGCACCGGTACGTTACCCGCCTCCGACGGCTGTCCCAACTCCACCAGCGGCCTGTACCACTATTATGGCCACGCCAACATCCGCGAGCTGGCGCTGTTTGTGGAGGACACCATCACCAAGGGGCCTTGGAGTTTCAATCTCGGACTGCGCGGCGATATTTACGATGGCATTGTGACGCAAACGCAGCCGGAGCCAAGGCTGGGAATTGCTTACAATATTAAGCCCTCCGGTACTGTGCTGCGCGTCTCCTATGCCCGCACGCTGGAAACACCGTTCAACGAAAACCTGGTGCTTTCGAGCGAAGGCTGCAACGACCAGGTGGTCGCTGCGATTATGTCGAGCACGATTACTCCATGCGTCAGCAACACGCCCCTGTCACCGGGCTTTCGCAATGAGTTCCATGCCGGCCTGGAGCAGGCTTTCGGGCGGTATTTCGTGCTGGATGGCGAGTACATCTGGAAGTACACCCACTTGGCTTACGACTTCAGCGTGCTGGGAGATACGCCGATCACGTTCCCGATTGAATGGAGCCGTTCCAAGATTCCCGGCTTTGCGATTCGCGGCAGCATGCCGAACTTCCACGGCCTGTCGGCGTTCATCGTGATGTCCAGCGTGGCGGCGCGCTTCTTCGAGCCGCAGGTGAGCGGGATCGGTGCCGCCCCGGTAGGCAGCGAGGTATTCCGCATCGACCACGACGAAAAGTTCAACCAAACGACTCACGTGCAGTACCAGCCGTTTAAGAACGGACCGTGGCTGGGCTTCAACTGGCGCTACGACAGCGGCCTGGTAGCCGGGCCGGTGCCTTGCGCGGGCGGCAATTGCGCCAACGGGCCCAACGGCACCGACACCATCGTGGATGTATCCGGGATCACGCCCGACCAGCAGTTCCAGGCGGGGCTATCCTGCGCGGGTGTCTACGCCACTCCCACCATGTCGATCAGCCCGACCGGGTTGTGCCCGGCATCGGAATATGCGTCCAAGTACGTCTCGATTCCAGCCGCAGGCACCGAGAACGACGACCACAACCCACCCCGCATCGCATCGCGCAGTCTGTTCGACCTTTCGGTTGGCGACGATAACCTGTTCCACGGCGAGAAGCGCAAGTGGAGCCTGCGCCTGTCGGCCGTCAACCTGACCAACAAGGAAGCGCTTTACAATTTCATCTCGACCTTCAGCGGGACGCATTACGTCACACCGCGCGCACTGACGGCTACCATCGGCTTCCACTTTTAGAGAGAATGGGAACGGGCGATGCCGGAACCAATCGCTCAGGACCGCGAAGGGCACGATGAGCATGGCGGGGGCCATGTGGAGCGGGTGGACTTAGCGCGCATCGGCTTGGTGGGGCTGGCGGTGGGGGTGACGTGGCTGCGGCTCTGGGAGCCGCTGGGGCGTTTCGATGTGGTGGGCTTCGCGGCGGTACTGATCGGCGGCTATCCGATCTTCCACGAGGCCTTCGCCGATCTGCTCACCCGGCGCATGACCATGGAACTTTCCATGACTATTGCGCTGGTGGCGGCCCTGGCCATTCGGGAAGTTTTCACGGCCCTGCTGATTGTGTTCTTCGTCCTGATCGCCGAAGTGCTGGAGGGGCTGACGGTGGGTAGAGGCCGCCGCGCCATCCAGGACTTGCTGAATCTGCTGCCGCGGCAGGTGGAGGTGCGGCGGCCGGACGGCGTGCGGGCGGTCCCGTGGAGCGAGCTGCGGGCGGACGATGTGGTGCTGGTGCGGCCGGGCGCCCGCGTGCCGGTGGATGGGGCGGTGGTGCGCGGCCACTCGTTCCTCGACCAGGCGGCCATCACCGGCGAATCCATGCCCGTGGAAAAGATTCCCGGCGCGCGGGTCTATGCGGGAACGGTGAACCAATCCGGGGTGCTGGAAGTGCGCACCGAAACCGTGGGCCGCGACACCGCCTTCGGCAAGATCATTGAGGCGGTGGAACAGGCCGAGCACTCGCGCGCGCCGGTACAGAAGACCGCCGACCGGCTGGCGGGCTACCTGGTGTACTTCGCGCTGGGCTGCGCGTTTCTGACTTTCCTGCTGACGCACAACGCGCGCTCCACAATTTCGGTGGTGATTGTGGCTGGGGCGTGCGGCATTGCGGCGGGCACACCGCTGGCCATCCTGGGAGCCATCGGGCGGGCTGCCCGGCAAGGCGCCATCGTGAAGGGCGGCCTGTACATGGAGACGCTGGGCAAGGTGGACACGGTGGTTCTGGATAAGACCGGCACGCTGACGCTGGGTAATCCCGAGGTGATTGCCATCGAACCCGCGGAGGGAATTGCACGCGAGCGGCTGCTGCGCGTGGCGGCCAGCGCCGAGCGGTACTCCGAGCATCCGCTGGGGCGCGCGATTCTGAAGGCGGCCAACCGGGAGAGTGTGGAATCGGTGGACCCGGAGGGCTTTTCGTACACCCCGGGCAAGGGCATTTGCTGCCGCGTGGAGGGCGTGGAAACGGTGGTGGGAACGCGGCCGTTTCTGGCCGAGCAGGGGGTGACGGTGGCCGCGTCTGCGACGGAGCCGGATTACTCCACGGAGATCCTGTTAGCGCATGGCGGCGCGTTTTTGGGCAGTCTGCGAATCGCCGATGTGCTGAGGCCCGAAGCGGTGGAGGCGATGCGATCCCTGCGGGACATGTCCATCCGGACGATTCTGCTGACCGGCGATACGGCTGCGATTGGCCGGGCCGTGGGAAGCCAACTGCAAGTGGATGGCGTGGAGGCGGAACTTCTGCCCGAGCAGAAGCTCGCGCGCATTCGGCAGCTTCGCGCGCAAGGCAAAACCGTGGCGATGGTGGGCGACGGCATCAACGACGCGCCCGCGCTGATGGAAGCCAACGTGGGAATCGCCATGGGTTCGGGCACCGAAGTGGCCCGCGAAAGCGCCAACGTGCTGCTGCTGGGGAACGACTTGCTGAAGGTGGTGGAGGTGATCCGGATTGCCCGCCGCTCGCACCGCATCATCATGACCAACTTCGCCGGGACGCTGGGGGTAGATACGGCCGGAGTGGGTCTGGCGGCGTTTGGATATCTGAACCCGGTGCTGGCGGCGCTGATCCACGTGAGCTCGGAGATGGTGTTTATATTGAACTCGGCGCGGCTGCTATCGCGGCCGGCGGGCCGGCTGGGGCAGCGCCCGGCGCGCCAGGGTGCGGTGGTGCACCCAATGGAGCGGTCCGCGTCGATTTAGACCCCGGACGCGTCAGCACGCGGGCGAACCGCATGACGCGGCTGTTCGGCTTACCGCCGCGGTAGGGATGCCGATAGCCGTTACCCTTCCAGGTGGGGCCGTTGACTGCGGCGGCGTGGCCGGATCGAGAAACCGGCCGCCGCCAAGGGCTGGTGGTTGGCTATGCCGTTCCTCCCCGCAGCAGGGACGCCGCGGAGGGTGGCGCGGCCACGGCCAGTCGCGGCGCTTCGAGGGCTTCCGGCACCGAATCGCCTTCGCCGGGAGCCAGGAACAGGTTGGCATCGATGCCGTGCTGGCGGGTGTACAAATCGTAGTAGCGGCCGTGCATATCGTAGAGCGATTCGTGCGTGCCGCGCTCCACGATGCGGCCTTCCTCCACCACCAGAATCTGGTCGGCCCGGCGAATCGTGGAAAGCCGGTGAGCAATCACGAAAGTGGTGCGGCCCTTCATCAGATACGCCAACCCTTCCTGAATGGCGGCTTCGGATTCGGAATCCAGGCTGGAAGTGGCCTCGTCCAGAATCAGAATCCGCGGGTCGGCCAGGATGGCGCGGGCGATGGACACGCGCTGGCGCTGGCCGCCGGAAAGCTTGACGCCACGCTCGCCCACCACCGTGTCGTACTTCTTGTCGAAGCGCTCGGCGAATTCGTCGACGCGGGCAATCCGGCAGGCGTTCAGAACCTGCGTTTCAGTGGCGCCCTGACGGGCGAAGGCCACGTTTTCGCGGATAGTGCCATCGAACAGAAAGGTATCCTGAAGAACCACGCCCAGATGCACGCGGTACGCGTCCAAGCGCACCGTGGAGAGGTCTACGCCATCCAGCCGGACGGCGCCCGCGGTGGGCTGGTGAAAGGCGGCGACGAGGCTGATGATGGTGGATTTGCCGGCGCCGGAAGGCCCCACCAGGGCCGTCACCATGCCGGGCTGGGCCGCGAAGCTGACATCGTGCAGAACCGGATGGGCGGGATCGTAGGCGAAATCCACGTGCTCGAAGGTCACCAGGCCGTCGATGGCGCCAACGGCGCCGGTGCGATGCGGGTCCTGATCTTCGGGGTTCTCGTGCAGCACTTCCTGGGTGCGGTCCAGACCGGCCAGCGCTTCGGTCACCTGGGTGCCGATTCCCACTACCTGGAACATGGGCGCCACCAGGAAGGTGAGCACGGCGGTGAAGCTGAAGAAATCGCCCAGGGTCATGTGGTGGGCGAAGATCTGCCGTGCGCCCACATACATCACCGATGCGCCCACCAGGCCCATGAGCGTGGTGGCGGAGAGGCTCATCAGCGAAATTGCCGTGAGCGAGCTGATGACGTTATCGAGCAGGCGCTGCACGCCGCCGGCGAAGACGTTGGCTTCGGCCGCCTCGGCGTGATAGCCCTTCACCACGCGAACGCCGGCCAGCGACTCGGTGAGCCGGCCCTGTACCTCGGCGTTGATTTTCCCGCGCTCGCGGAAAATCGGCCGGATGCGCCCGAAGGCCTTACTCAGGCCCAGGCCGAAGACGGCGATGAACAGCAGCGCCATGCAGGTGAGCATGGGGCTGATCCACAGCAGGTAGCCGAGAGCGATGAGGGCGGTGACGATGCCGCCCATGAAATCCACCAGGCCGGTGCCGATCAGGTTGCGCACGCCTTCCACGTCGCTCATGATGCGCGAGACCAGCGCGCCGGTTTTATTGGCGTCGTAATAGGCCACCGGCAGGCGCCCGATATGCTCCTGCACTTTGCGCCGCAACTCGGCAATCAGGCGCTGGGCCTCCTTGGACAGCAACTGGGTGAGCGAAAAGGAAGTGCCGCCCTGGATGAGCGTGGCGATGAAGACGGCCCCCACCAGCGGCTCGAGCAGTTTCACGTTGTGTTTGCCAATGACGTTGTCGATCAGGAATTTGGTGGAGACGGGCAGCACCATGCCGCACAGGCGGTTGACCACCATCAGCAGAAAACCCAGGCCCAACAGAGCACGCCGCGGGCGAACCAGTTCCTTGAGCAGCGGAAGCGCGCTGCGCAGATGATCGGAAGTCTTCCCCTTGGGGTGTTCCACCCCCCTGAAGCGTCCGTGTGGCCCCATAGAATACAGGTTACAACGCACCGCGATTTGAAATCACCCTGGCTGTTAGACTGGGTGTTGATGGGCGATCCACTGGCATATCTGCACGAACAGATCGAAAGTTGGAAGAGCGAAGGCACGTACCAGCGCCTGCGCATCCTGGAATCGGAAAGCGCCGCCGAATCGCGTTTCGATGGCCAGGAAGTGATCAACCTGGCGTCCAATAATTACCTGGGGTTGACCACGCATCCCAAACTGCAGGAAGCCGCCATTGAGGCGGTACGCAAATACGGCGTAGGCTCAGGCGCCGTCCGCACCATTTCGGGAACCATGCGGCTGCACATGCAACTGGAGGAGCGCATCGCGGCCTTTAAGCAAGTGGAAGCCGCGGTGGTGTTTCAATCCGGCTTCGCGGCCAACGCCGGGACGGTCTCGGCGATTCTGACGCCCGACGATCACATCGTCTCGGACGAATTGAATCACGCCAGCATCATTGACGGCTGCCGGCTGTCGCGCGCCAAGATTCACGTGTTTCCGCACAAGGAGGTGGCCGCGGCCGAGCGCCTGCTGGCGGAACTGGACGGCGTGCCGGGCCGCAAGCTGCTGATTTCCGACGGCGTCTTTTCGATGGATGGCGACATCGGCCCGCTGCCCGGCCTGGTGGAGGCGGCCGAGCGCCACGGCGCCATCATGATGGTGGACGATGCACACGCCTCGGGTGTGCTGGGCCGCAACGGCCGCGGCACGGTGGACCATTTCGGGATCCACGGACGCGTGCACATCCAGGTGGGCACGCTCTCGAAGGCCATCGGCGTACTGGGCGGGTACGTTTGCGGCAGCCGCGACCTGATCGAGTTTCTGTACCACCGCGCCCGGCCGTTCCTGTTTTCGACCTCGCATCCGCCCGCCGTGGCGGCTGCCTGCCTGGCGGCGTTCGACGTGCTGGAACAGGAGCCGGAACGGATTGCAACGCTGTGGGAGAATACCCGCTATTTCAAGCGCGGCTTGACGGGCGCGGGATTCAACACCGGCATCAGCGAAACGCCCATTACCCCGGTGATTGTGGGCGAGGCCGCGCTGGCGCACCAGCTTTCGCGAGAATTGTTCAAGGAAGGCGTGCTGGCCACCGGTATCGGCTTCCCGACGGTGCCCAAAGGCAAGGCGCGCGTCCGCACCATCGTGACCGCTACGCATACGCGGGCGGAACTGGACCGCGCGCTCGAAACGTTCGAGCACGTGGGGAAGCGGCTGGGAATTCTGGGCGGGTAAAGGCGGCTCGCTCGGCTATTCGCGTAACCATCCACCGGCAGGCGGTCGGAGCGAATCATTTCCCCGGCGCCCAAGTGGCTGGATCGGCAGGGGATTGCTCTCCGCTGGCCAAGTCCTTCACCTCGTGCTTGGCGGGATCGGGAAACCAGGCGTAGCGGATACCCTTGCGGGTGGCGTAGCGGATCTGGTGGCCGATTTTCTTCGACTCGTGGTAGACCTCCACGTTGAAGCCGCGATCGCGCAGGGCCCGGCCCGTTTGCATGGCCTGCTCGCGCGGCGTTTCGGGCAACTGAATCACCAGAATCTGAGTGGGGCAGGAGGCGCCGACCGCAATTTGTCCTTCCGCCAGCAGCTTGGAAAAAATGCGCGTCAGGCCTATGGACATGCCGACGCCTGGCAGGTTCTGGCGCAGAAAGCCGCCCACCAGATTGTCGTAGCGGCCGCCCGAAAACACCGAGGGATAGCCGGGGAAGGCGGACAGTTTGCCCTCGTACACCGTGCCGGTGTAGTAATCGAAACCGCGCGCCACCGAAAGATCGGCGAAGACCACGCCCGCCGGGATGGCTTCGGCCGCCTGCATCACGAACTTCAATTCGGCGATGCCGGTGTCGAGCAATTCAGAATGCACGCCGAACTCGCGGATGCGTTCTTCGAATGAGCCATCCGGCGTGCGGATGGAAGCCAGCGCCACGCACTGCGCGGCCACCGCACTCGCAATGTGCAGATCGTCCACTAACAGGCGGTTCACTTCTTCGGCGCCGACTTTGTCCAGTTTGTCCAGGATGCGGATAGCGCCCACCACGTCGGCGATGCCCAAGCCGGTATAAAAACCTTGCAGCACCTTGCGGTTATTGATGTGCATGGTGACTGGCTCGACGTGCAGTTGCCGCAGGATTTCGTAGACGATCACCGGCAATTCGGCATCGAAGTGGAGCGACACTTCCCCGGTATCGAGCACGTCCAGATCGCACTGGTAGAACTCGCGGAAGCGCCCTTCCTGGGGCCTTTCGCCGCGCCAGGCGCGCTGGATCTGGTAGCGCTTGAAGGGAAACGACAATTCGTTGAAATGCTGCGCCACATAGCGGGCCAGCGGCACGGTGAGATCGTAGTGCAGCGCGATTTTGGGCTCATCGCGCATCTCACCGCCGCCCAGCCGCCGGACGCCGTAGATTTCCTTGTCGGCGTCCTCGCCCTTGGAGACCAGCACGTCGACGTCCTCCACCGAAGGCGGATCGATATTGCAAAAGCCGTAGGCTTCGAAGGTGCGGCGGATGGTGTCAATCCACCGCAGTTCCACCAGGCGTTGCTCGGGGAGCCACTCGGGGAAGCCGCTCAGAGGCTTCGGTTTGACGATTTTGCGGTCGCTGCTCATGAAAGGAGGTACTTACAACGATAGCGAATTTCCATCACCGATCGGTGCTTTGCGGGCGCCGCAGCCAGGACCTCCCGACCAAATCCTCGGTTGCGTGACACCCCAGCGCCGCCGCGAATCCGGGAGATCATGCCGAATGGAGCGCCGCCACTTCGTAGTCCATGACCTTCGGAATGGTGAATTCGATGGCGCCCGACCCGCTGCTGAACGGCACATCGGTCTCCGCCCGCAGCAGTTCGACGCGGGTGACGCGGCGGCCCGCCGGCAGCGACATTCGCACCTTCTGCGGCCCGATGGGATAGAAGGTCCGCAGCCATCCGCGGTGCATGGCGGGGTTGGTGTAGTTGAGGACGTGCACGGCGAAACCGGCCTGGGTCTCCCAGGCGAAAGCTTCGATCACCCCTTCGCCATCGATCGTGACCGGCGGATTGGCGCCCGCTACCCAGCGGATGGAGTTTTGCAGCAGCCGCGCCAGGTCGGTATGGCCGGATCGCCACATGGTCCGCTCGATGTCGCCGGGGAAGTAGATCAGGCGGCTCTTGCCTTTCTGCCGCACCACCACGGCCGGCTCATTGGTGTGGGGCTGCAACGGGTATGACAGCTCCGGAGGGTAGGCCACGAAGCCGGGCACCACGCTCAGAACCGGGGCCTCCACCGGGGCAATGGGAATCCGGTTTTGGGCGCCGGGAATCCAGTGGGTGTTGGAGAATCCGGCCAGGATCTCATGGGGCTTCTCGATGCGCGCCAGGTAGGCATTCCCTGTGGTGCCGATGATTTCCCCGGCCTTGCGAATGCCCAGCACCTCGGCCAGGCCGAAATCCTGGCGGCGCTGGTTGCGCTCGGTATACATGCTGGTTTCGAAGGTGGCCAGGAGCGACCCTCCGGCGTCCACGTATTCGCGCAATTGCCGGCACTGGGCGTCGCTCAGCAGCGCGATGTTGGGCAGCACCAGCGCGGAATACTTCGCCAGGTCTTTGGGCGCCAGCTTGTCTTCATGCACGAAATCGAACAGGAAGCGGCCTTCGAGCAGGGCGTAGTAGATTCCGTCCAGGTACTCCCGCATCAGCGCCCCGCGCGGGGGCTTGTAGAACAGTTGGGTCCGCTGGCCCATCACCACGCCCAGGTTGGCGATGGAGCGCTTGTTGATGAAATGGACGTCATGGCGAGCCATCCAGTTGAAATAGGTTTGGGCCGGCTCCAGCCAGCGGCGGTCTTCGCCCATGCCATTTTCGCCGCCGATGATGTGGTGATAGGGCGCCATTCCCGATGCCAGCGTCTCGTCAAACCACATCTGTTCTTCCTGCCGCGATTTGTACACATTGCGCCAGCGGGGCGTTCCGGTGGACCAGGCCGCGGTCACGTTGGTGGACATCTTGCCTTCCTGCACGGCGTTGCAGACCCGGCCCTGCAGCGCGCAGCCCCAGATGGGCGTGTCGTCACCGCCGCGGCCCTGGTTATCGCACTGGAACCACTCGCAGATCTCGCCAAGTTTCACCAGGTCCACCGTGGAGCGGACGCCGCCGCCGAGGTTGGCGAAATAGAAGTTGGCCGCCCGCTTCTGCTTGGCGATGGAATCGTACAACTTCCACAGGTAGACGGAGCGTTCGTTGAACTGATCCCAATACTCGATGCTTCCCGCCGGCGGCAATTGCCGGCACTGCTGGCAATGGCAGACCGGCAGTGCGCCCAGAGGCGGCCAGGCGTTGGTGTAGAGACCGTCGATGTCATACAGCGAATTCACCTCGCGCATGATGGCCGGCACGTAATCGGTCATGTAGGTGGTGAACATGCAGGTGCGGAACAGGCGTGGGTCCTCGGTGTGGTGTACCGGATTGTCCTGCGCATCGCGCTGGAACCACTCGGGGTGGGCCGTTACGGCGTCCTCCCAGTTGAGATCCGGGCTCATCCGCGCAATCACGTGCAGGCCGCGTTTTTTGGCCGCGGCGCAGCAATCGCCGAAGAAGTCGCGGGCGCCCAGGAACTTGCCCTTGCGGTGGTAGGGAACCTTGGTCTGGTAGAACGCCAGAATGCCGGTGACGCTCACCAGCACGGCGTCCACCTTGAGGCTGGCCCAGTAGTCCGCCCATTGCTCCACGTCAAGCACCACCGGATCGTGTTCGGTCATATTGGTCTGGCCGACCCGGCGGATCTTGCGCTGCCAGGGCACAGCCGTTTCGGCCGCGAATAAAGAGCCGGCCACGGCGGCGGCGGGCACCGCGATGAAGTCGCGTCGATTCAAGTCCATTGCGAAGGTTAGATTACCACTTCGCGGAACCGGCATTGGGGCTGCGGTGGTGCGGCTGGCGCGGCCTGTTGGGCGCATCCAACTCCTTCTGGGATATACTCGACCCAGGATGGAGAGCCAGTCTCACGCCTGACCACCCGGTGGATACCAGTGAGGTCAATCGTACCGAGGTCTTCGAGAAGTGGTTCAACGGAGCGTTCACAAACACCGGCGCGGTCCAGGACCGGCGCAAGGCTTCGAGGAGTTTATCCGGAACGAGCCGCGGGTCAAATCCATGTTCGTATGGGTGGCCCACCACAGCTAGCGATACCTCCGGAGGTTGGTTGCGAGCCTACAGTGGGCGCTATCGCCTTCACAATACTTGGCCCAGCGTGGACACCCAAATCGAGTGCCTTGGAAAAGATCCGGACCACCTGCGTTTCAACCCGGGCCGTGCGGCCGTCATCACCAGCGTCTCTGTCAAGAAACGGGCAAAGTTGCCGGATGGGACGCCGTATGGGAATCCGGGCATCCAGTGCCTGGATCGGGTGGATGGCGCCCGGAGTGGAGATTCCGGCCATTCCGGCGGATTCCGGCCACGTGCTGGTTCGGCGTTCAACGATGAGGGGCTGGAATGAGAGTTGACCGTCTCTTTTCAGGCGCGCCCGTCCCCGGTGGACCTGGGGGAATTGAGCGGCAATCCCATCCGCGAACTGCCCGTTCGGCGCCGTTTAGACGGGCGATAGGCCGTGCGTCTGGCGATGCCGTGGTTGGGAATCCGAGCGCTGGGTGGCGATCTGGACCGTATGCGCGAAGGGTGGGGGCGATGTTGCGCGGCTGCGTGATCGGAATTGTATTGCTGCGCGGACTTCCTGCCCAATGCCAGGATGCGGATGCCGCGCGGCTTCTCGAAGAGGCCAACACCAGCTACCGGCAGCTTCGTTCTGACGATGCCGTGCGCCTCTACCGCGACTACCTGAAGCTCTGTCCGCAACGCGCGGACGTCCGTGTCTTCTTAGGCGCGGCGCTGCTGAATCTCAACCGGCTCGATGAGGCCCTCGCCGAGGCGCAGCGTGCACTCAAGCAGGATGCCCGTATGGCGAAGGCGTACGTCCTTGAGGGCCGGGTCTACAGCGCGCGGCAACAGTGGGACCTCGCGGCAGGCTGTTTCGAGAAAGCGGTGGCCCTCCAACCAAACGACTCCGACGCCTGGTATTTCGCCGGGCGAGCCGCGTGCGAAGCCGACCACTGCCAGAAGGCCGTGGAGGATTTCCGGTCCGCCCTGCAATTTGCCCCTCGCGAATCCCGCGTCTATGAGGGCCTCGGACTGGCTTACGAAACACTCGGGCAATCTGCCGAGGCCGAGCGCGCGTACCGGCAGGCCCTGCAACTGGAAAGCTCTTCCTACCGGCCGGCGTTCGCGCTGGGACAGTTCCTCTTCAAGCAAGGGCGAGGCCCGGAGAGCCTGCCCTACTTCGAAACCGCTCTGCGGCTGGCGCCCGACTCCGCGGAGGTTCGCTTTGAGTTCGGCCGGGCCCTGTACCAAATGGGCAAGGGCAGCCAGGCAAAGCAGATTCTGGAGCAGGGCCTGCCGACTCACGATTGTCGTCTCTACAACCTGCTAGCGAAGATCCTGCGCCAGGGCGGAGAGGGCGCCGACGCCGACCGGCAACTGGCGGCGTGGCGGCGCTGTGTCTCGGAGCCGAACTGATGGGAGCGCATCCGAAATGGGCCTTCGTGCTGGCCTCGGCCGCACTGCTGGCGCTTGCCGTCCGCCCGCAATCGCGCGCCGCGGAAGCCGGCGCCATCCGCTTCGAAGATGTGACCTCCCGCAGCGGCGTCCGATTCGTCCTCGAGAACTCCGCGACCGCGAACCGTCACCAGATCGAAACCATGCCCGGGGGCGTGGCCGTCTTCGACTTCGACAACGATGGATTGCCCGATATCTTTTTCGCCAACGGAGCCGAGCAGCCATCGTTGAAGAAGACCGGTTCGCGGTTTTCCAACCGGCTCTATCGCAACAAAGGAAATTGGACCTTCGAGGATGTTACAGCCAAGGCCGGCGTGGCGGGCGACGGGTATGACATAGGCGCCGCGGCCGGCGATTATGACAACGACGGTAACGTGGACTTGTTCGTGTTCGGCGTCAATCATAATGCTTTGTACCGTAATCGTGGGGACGGAACCTTCGAAGATGTAACCCGGAAGGCTGGCCTCGAATCTACCCAGTGGGCGGTATCCGCAGCCTGGGCGGACTTCGACAACGATGGAAGGCTGGATTTGTTCGTGGTCTACTATGTCAAGTGGGATCCCGCCCGGGAGCCTTGGTGTGGCACGGGAACCGTCCGGACTTACTGCCACCCTCGTTTCTACCAGCCCTTGCAAAACCGCCTGTACCACAACAACGGCGACGGAACCTTCACCGATGTCTCCGCCCGTTCGGGCATCGCCGCTTCGCCCGGCAAGGGCATGGGGGTTGCGGTGGCCGACTACGATCACGATGGCTGGATGGATATCTTCGTCGCCAACGACACCGTTCCCAATTCGCTTTTTCACAACGAACGCAACGGCCGGTTTACCGAGGTTGCGATGAATGCGGGCGTGGGGCTGAACGATGACGGCGTTGCCCTTTCGTCAATGGGGGTGGATTTTCGCGACCTCGACAACGATGGCAATGAAGATATTTTCGTGACGGCCCTCTTCGGTGAGACGTTCACCTGGTTCCGCAACCTGGGCCGCGGGGTCTTCATGGACGCCACGTACAAGAGCCGGATCGGGCGAATCAGCGGGACCCACAACGGTTGGGGCGCCGGTGTTTACGATTTCGACAACGACGGCTGGAAGGACATCTTCGTGGCTTGCGGCGACGTACAGACCAACACCGATCAGTTCTCCGATCGCCAGCCCCGCGAGCCGAACCTCGTGCTCCGGAACCTGCGGAACGGCACTTTCGATTCCTCCGAAACGGGCACGCCCGCCCTGCATCGCGGCGTGGCCTTTGCCGACTTCGATGGCGATGGCCGAGTGGACGCAGTGGTCACACGCCTGAACGAGCCCGCCATATTGTTGCGCAACGTGACGGAGTCCGCCAATCACTGGCTGAACCTGCGCCTTAAGGGACGCGCGAGCAATCGGGAGGCCATTGGCGCGCGGGTGGTTCTCTCGACGGCCGGCGGCCAACAGGTCAATCATGTGACATCGGCAGTAGGGTACGCGTCCTCCAGCGACCCGGTGGTGCATTTCGGCCTTGGATCCGAGACTGTGGCGCGACAGGTCGATATCGAGTGGCCCAGCGGGCGCAAGCAGGTCTTGCGCAATGTAGCGGCCGACCGCCTGATCGACGTCGAGGAACCGGGCGCGGCAGTCAAGCGGTAGCTTGTACACACGACAGGGAATGCGATGGCTGGAACCAAGGGTCTGTCCACCTTCCGTTGGATGAGCGTGAAGGCGGGCGCGTTCCGCCGGGCAGCACGGAACCCAGCCTGTACGGAACACCGGGGGGCGACCCGCACGCCGGGATCTTCGATGAAACTGCAGATGAAAAGGGAGGCGGCGCAAAGTTGAACCGGAAGGCCGATTGAGGGCCAGGCGAGTTGGCATGGAGGAGTTTATTAAACTGGCGGTTTTGCCATAGGTTTTCGACGCTCGGGGCCATTTTGGGCCGATTTTGATGGCTTGACAGTATCGCAAATTCTGGAAGTGGTTTAAAATCAAAGAAGCACAAAATGTCGGGGCGTAGCGCAGCCTGGTAGCGCACCTGCCTTGGGCGCATCCCATCCGGCTCCAACGGTTCTTTTAATTCTCCGCACTTCTTAGTGTTTTCAATAATTTGGGGAATCTGCTTTTCGCTCAAAGCTAACCCCAGCGGCTTCAACACGACGAGTTTAGACACGGTTTTGGCACGGTTGGGTAGTGAATACTTTCGGCCAAGTCGGGGAAAGCAACAAGCTGCGTGTGGAGTCTCAAAGGTGAACCACGACCATAGAGGAAATAAAGCGAATGGAACCGCTAGTGCCAAACAGCTACGGCCAATTCCTCGCAGAATTGAAGAGCCGGATTCAAGCGGCGCAACTGCGCGCATCTCTCGCGGTCAACCGGGAACTCGTCCTGCTGTACTGGCGGATTGGTCGCGATATTCTCGATCGACAAAAGCGTGAAAAGTGGGGCGCCAAGGTGATCGATCGGCTGGCGACGGACCTGAAGCGATCGTTCCCTGACATGAAGGGACTCTCGCCCCGAAACCTGAAGTATATGCGTGCTTTCGCGGAAGCGTGGCCTGCGGAGCCAATTGTGCAAGCTGTGCTTGCACAAATCACTTGGTACCACAACCTCGCCATCCTCGAAAAGCTGGCTACGTCCGAGGATCGCATCTGGTACGCAAAGGCGACAATTCAGCATGGCTGGAGCCGCAATGTGCTCGTGCTCCAAATCGAAGCAGGGCGGATGCACCGGCAAGGCAAAGCGGTTGCGAATTTCGATCGCACGCTTCCTTCGCCGCAGTCCGACCTGGCACGCGACATTACGAAAGACCCTTATAATTTCGATTTCCTTACGTTGCGCGCCGATGCCCACGAACGCGATCTGGAGCGCGGGTTGCTTGATCACCTCCGGCAGTTTCTGCTGGAACTGGGCGTCGGCTTCGCGTTCGTGGAGAGTCAGTATCGGCTCACCATCGGTAACGAGGACTTCTTCATCGATCTCCTCTTCTATCACCTCAAACTACGGGCTTTTGTCGTGGTGGATCTGAAGATGACGGCGTTTGAACCGGAGTTCGCCGGCAAGATGAACTTCTACCTCTCAGCCGTCAACGACCTACTGCGTCACCCCGATGACCAGCCAAGCATCGGCATGATTCTTTGCAAGACCCGAAATCGCTTCGTCGCTGAGTATGCGCTTCGCGATATTAACAAGCCCATCGGAATATCCGAGTACCGGCTAGCCGAGAGTCTTCCGGAGAAATTGAAAGGCAGCCTGCCCACGATTGAAGAATTGGAAAGCGAACTAGGCAGTGCCTCGGCCAGAGAGTCTGAGTGAACTCCATGATGGAGGGGCCGCTTGCCCGGTGATCACTCCTCCACTCGAAGGTTATTGTCAACCTTGAAGGCCCCATGCACGCCTTTCGCCGCAATTTCGGCAAGGTTCTTATCACCTTCATTTGCCACGACCCCCTCAAGCGTTATGTTCCCGTTCTTGACAATAATGTGAATCGGCGGTACTGCACTTAGCTGGTATCGTTGCAGCGGCGCTTTTGAATAAATCGCCCGGTAAGCTGCCAACCGAATGCGGTCGTCACTAGGGGAAAGCGGAAGCACTTCGATCTGGTTTTCCACGGTCGTAACGCCCTCGATCTTCT
>DATJRE010000534.1:0-16515 GCA_035505095.1 Bryobacteraceae bacterium
GGGGAGACAAACATTGGAGAACCGTCGTTCCGTTAACCATCGTCTAGTAATAGGAGTTATAGCACCGAGCGCGTTACTGCTGTTTTCTCAATCCGTTTTCTCGCAGGTCAGCCCGCCAACCAGCGGGCCAAAGGTCCCGCAGGCGCCATTGAGCTTTGAAGCCAACGTGGGCCAAACCGATTCGCAGGTCCAATACCTGGTGCGCGGCGGCCGCCAGACTCTGTTCCTCACCGCCAGCCAGGCAGTGCTGAACGTGAGGGCGCCGCTGACCGGAACTCCGAGGGCCCCCCGGACGAGGGCAGAGCTCGCGGCGCAGAATAGCCATAACGCCTCGTTGCACATGGTGTACCGCAACAGCCAGGCGCCCAGTTCGATCGAGGCGCTCGACCCGCTGCCCGGCAAAGTGAATTACTTCCTGGGCCGCGACGCTTCCAAATGGCATACGGATATTGCCACTTACGGCCGCATTGCCTACCGCAATATCTATCCCAAGGTGGACCTGGTGTATTACGGGAACCAGGGCGCCCTGGAGTACGACTTTGTGGCGCAGCCCGGCGCGGACGTCAATGCGATCCAGGTACAGTTCCAAGGCGCTCAGGCTATCCATTTGAGCAGCGAAGGAGACCTGATCCTGGATACCAAGGCGGGTACGGTGCGCTGGAAAAAACCGGTAGTCTACCAGGACGATCACGGCGTGCGGCGCCCGGTGGCCGCGAATTATCGCGTGGGCAAGAACTTCGGAGTTGAATTTGCCGTGGCGCGTTACAACCACAAGCTGCCTCTGGTGATCGATCCAATCCTGGTGTGGTCGACCTATCTGGGCGGAAACGCCGCCGATCTTGTGGATGCCCAGAACATTTTTGCGGACTCCACGGGAATCTATACCGCCGGCATTACCTATTCCACCAATTTTCCGGAGACCGACGAAACCATACTTGAAGGCACGTACAACGTCTTCGTTACGAAATTCAACCCGCAGGGAAGCGCCCTGATTTACTCCACTTACCTGGGGGGCAGCGTGGAGGACGGCGAGAATGCGTTCGTGGTGGGCAGCGATGGCTCCCTGTATGTTACCGGCTTTACGGACTCCTACAATTTCCCGGTGTACAATGCGGTTCAGCCGTATTTGTACGGTGTGGAGAACGCATTCGTCAGCCATCTGACGCCCGCCGGCAACCAGCTTTATTTCTCCACGTTTCTGGGGGGAAGCGGTTCAGTCGACGAGAACGGGGACAGCCTGGGAGACGACGCTTATAGCATCGCCCTGGATTCGTCAGCTAACGTCTATATCTCGGGCAGTACCGCCTCATACGATTTCCCGGTCACCGAAGGGGCGCTTCAAACATCCTTTGGCGGAGGCAACTACGATGCCTTCATCACTAAGTTGAACCCCACGGGCAACGCCTTTGTATATTCGACTTATCTGGGCGGCAGCGGGGATGAGCAGGCTCAGAACCCTTCGATCGGCAGTGCGCCTCCGAAAATCAATTTCGTTTACGGCAATTGGATTCGGGTAGACTCCGCCGGCGACGCGTACATCGGCGGCGTGACTACCTCCACCAACTTCCCCACCACGGCGGGCGCCTATTCACGAGTCAACCAGGGAGGCGGCGGTGACGGATTTGTCTCCAAGGTCGCACCCAATGGAGGGTCCCTGATTTACTCGACGCTGATAGGCGGCAATGGATTCGATGCGGTCTGCACCATCAACATCGACAGCTCCGGTAATGTGCTGATGGCCGGCGTCACGGGTCCCAACACGACGACTGGCGTCAATAACTTCCCCACTACTCCGGGAGCCTTCCAGCGGGTGTACGGCGGCGGCGCCGAGGACGGATTTGCCGCGCACCTCGATCCCACCGGCTCCACGCTGCTCTATTCCACCCTCTTCGGAGGCGAAGACCAGGAAGCATATATGGGCGCCGATGTGGCTCCCAACGGCGACGTGGTTCTCTCCGGAATCACTTATTCCAACAACATTCCCGTCACGCCGGGCACTTACCAGGCAACTTATGGCGGCTCAGGCGATATCTTCATTTCCCTGTTCGATGGCGCGATCACCAGTCTCGTGGACAGCACTTATTTCGGAACCTCCGGGCTGGACGAGGGCGGCGCCCGGTTCGGCTTGAGCTCCACCGATCTGCTGGTGAGCGGGCGTACCACGTCCAATGCTTTCCCGACCACGGCGGGCGCGTACGACCGAATCTACAATGGGGGCGATTACGACGCCATCCTGGCCCGCTTCACGGCATCACCCGCCTGCGCGTACTCGATTAGCCCCACCAGCGCATCGCCGTCTTCCGCGGCAGGCTCCGGTACGATTTCGGTAGGCGCCACGGCGGGTTGCCCCTGGGGCGCCGCCAGCAACGTCAGTTGGCTGAGCGTTACGGCCGGCAGCCCCGCCAGCGGCACCGGCTCCATGAGCTATTCGGTGCAGGCCAACCCCGGTGGGGCCCGCACCGGCGCCATCACGGTGGCCGGCCAGACCTACACGGTCACGCAAGCCGGAGCCGCTCAATGCACCTTCAGTCTCAGCCCCGTCAACGCATCCCTGCCGTCCCTCGGGGGACCCACCGCCACGTCTCTCACCGCTAGCGCTCCCACCTGCGGCTGGACCGCCACGAGCAACAGTTCGTGGATCAGCCTCACCTCCGCCGCCAGCGGCACGGGCAGCGCCACGGTGAGCATGTCCGTAGCGGCCAACACCACTTCCAGCCCGATTACGGGCAGCATCACGGTGGCCGGTATCCAGTTCGACGTCACGGTAGCGGCGCCCGGCAGCAGTACCTGCTCCTTCAGCTTCCTACCCCTCTCCGCCAGTCTGCCTCCCACGGGCACTTCCACCGTGGAAACCTGTCCCAATAGCTCCGGCCAGCCGAACTGCGGCGTGCTGCCGGAAGCCCCCGCCAGCGTGCTGGTTACCCCCGGTGGGAACTGTGGCGCGTGGACGGCGGCTTCCTCCAACCCCGAGTTTCTGCAGATTACCTCAGGCGCCAACGGCAGCGGCTCGGGCGCCGTGGGCTACACGCTGCTGAACAACACCCACAACGGGCAGCAGAACTATACCATCACGGTGTCCAGCGCAGCCGGGTCGGCCGCCTACGCCGTTACGGAGGGGGGCTCCGGCGACAGCGAGGTCTACCGGCAGGTGTATGCGCTGTACGAACAGCTTTTGGGCCGCGACCCCGACCCCGGCGGCTTCGCCTTCTGGACCGGGACGGGCGGCGCCGGATTAGGCCAGATGGCCGACTCGTTCCTGACCAGCCCGGAGGCCTTCAACAGCGATTTTGCGGTGATGGCGACGTACCAGGCCGCCACCGGCGCGGCGCCTTCGTTCGCCCAATTCACGGCGGCGGTGGCGAGGCTTCGGGCAGGCGCCCAGACGGTCGCCGGCCTGTTCAATTCGCTCACCGCCGCGGGCTACAGCTCCACGAATCTGTACCAGAATCTGTTGGGCCGTGCACCGACGGGGGCCGATTCGGCCTGCATCAATACGGGCCTGAGCACGTGCTTCCAGACCATCGTCGGGTACCCCTCGAGCACCACACCGGTCGGCGCGCCGAGCAACGAGTTTCAAAGCACGGGGATCTATCACTCGGTGGATCACACCAACGGCCTGTACGCGACAATGATCTATTTCGTAACCCTGAGCCGCGATCCGGACCCGAGCGGCCTGGCCTTCTGGACCGGCGTGGCCAACAGCGGCGGACCGGGCCTGCTGTTCCAGGGATCGGCGGGCTACGCCACGCGGATCCAGATTTTGGGGCCGGGCACGCCGAACCAGGGCTTCATTGGCAGTACGGAATTCCAGGGCCTGTTCGCAAATTAGGCAGCGCAGTACTTACCCGATGGAGCGGCGGCGCACGGGCCGCCGCCTGCCTTATGCCCAGCCAACGCTCGTAGTCCGGCGCTGATTCGCTAGGCACTTCCGGCGTCCCGCAGCGTCTAAACCGTATCGGAAGCGGAATTCGGACACGCCAATGGAAACTCTGCTGCAAGACCTGAAACATTCCTTGCGTACGTTCCGGCACAGCCCCGGCTTCACGGCTGCGGCGGTGGCGGCGCTGGCGCTCGGCATCGGGACCAACACGGCAATCTTCTCGGTGGTTAATTCGGTTCTGCTGAAACCCGCTCCATTCCCCGAACCGGACCGCATCGTGCTCTTCGAAAATACCTCGCCCGGAGGATCGGGCACAGCCGCTTCGCCCGCCAAATTTCAGCACTGGCGCGAGCAGACCAGCGTGGTTCAGGATGTCGCCGCGTTTCGCACCGGGGTGGTGAACCTGACCGGCGGAGCCACCCCCGAGCAGCTTCAATCCGCGCAGGTAAGCGCCGATTATTTCAAGCTGTTCGGCGCTCCGGTTTTCCGCGGCCGGACCTTCAGCGCCGCGGAAGACCTGCCTCACGGGCCGAAGGTCGTGGTGCTGAGCCACGGGTTCTGGACGCGGCGGTTTGCGGCCGATCCTAACATCCTCGGCAAGACCATCCTGCTGGGCGGCGAGCCGAACGTGGTGATCGGCATTCTGGCCCCGAGCTTCGATTTCCGCGATTTCGGTCCGGCGCCGGATGTCTGGGTGCCGTTTCAGCTCGACCCCGATACACGCGACCAGGGCCATTATTTCCAGGCTGGCGGCCGGCTGAAACCCGGCGTGACTCTGCAACAGGCGCAGGCGCGCTTGAAGCTGTCGGCCCAGGAGTACAATCGCAAGTTTCCGGGCGCCTTGGGGCCGAATGGCAGCTTCAGCGCGGAGCCGATTCGCGAGGCCATGGTGGGCAACGTGCGCTCGTCGCTGCTGGTGCTGCTGGGCGCGGTCAGCCTGGTGCTGTTGATCGCCTGCGCCAATGTAGCCAACCTGCTGCTGGCGCGCGCGGTAGGGCGGCGCCGCGAGATCGCCATTCGCGTGGCGGTGGGCGCGGGCCGCGGGCGCATCGTCCGGCAATTGCTCACCGAAAGCGTGCTACTGGCCTTCGCCGGAGCGGTGGTGGGGCTGGTGATTGGCGTGGCCGGCATCCGGGCGCTGCTCTCGGTGAATACCGCCAATCTGCCGCGCGTGGGATTGGCGGGGTCGCTGGTGGTGGTGGATTGGCGGGTGGTGGCCTTTACTATGCTGGCGGCGTTGTTCACCGGCCTCCTGTTCGGCTCCATTCCGGCGCTCCAGACCTCGCGTCCCGACTTGGCCGGCACGCTCAAGGAGGGCGGCGGCCGCGGCGGCACCGGCTTCCGCCACAACAAGGCCCGCACCCTGCTGGTGGTCACCGAAGTGGCATTGGCGGTGGTGCTGCTGATCGGCTCCGCGCTGCTCATCCGCACGTCCCTGGCTCTTAGCTCGGTGAACCCCGGTTTCCACGCGGAGAATGTGCTCACCTTGCAGATGTCGCTGGCGGGCAACCAATACAACAAATCCGCCGCCATCGAACGGCTGATTCGGGATGGCACCGAGCAACTTCGCGGGCTGCCCGGCGTGCTGGTGGCCACGGCGGCGTGCTGCGTACCGCTGGATGGAGGCTACGGGCTGCCGTTCACCATCATGGGACGGGCGTTGCAGCCGGGCACGGCATTTCATGGCGGTGGCGGCTGGCTGACCATCTCGCCTGGATATTTCGACGCCTTCCGCATCCCTATCGTCCGCGGCCGGGCCTTTACTGAGCGCGACGATGCCAGCGCGCCGCCCGTAGTTATCATCAACCAGACCATGGCGCGGCGGTTTTGGCCGAAGTCCGATCCCTTGGCCGACAAGATCTGGATCGGCCACGGCATCATGTCGGAATTGGCCGCCGAGCAACCGCGCCAGATCGTGGGGATCGTGGGCGACATTCGCGATGGCGGCTTAAACCGCGACCCCGGCCCCACCATGTACGTGCCCAACCCGCAGGTGACCGATGCGCTCAACGCGCTCAACGTGCGGATCACGCCCCTGAAGTGGATTGTGCGCACCCGCGGCAATCCGTACCTGCTGAGCGGGCCGATCCAGCAGCAGTTGCGCGAGTCCACCGGGCTGCCGCTATCCGACATCCGCACCATGGACGAGGTGATTTCGCGCTCCACCTCGCGGACGCGATTCAACATGCTGCTGATGACCGTATTTGCCTGCGCGGCCCTGTTCCTGGCGGCCATCGGCATTTACGGACTGATGGCGTATTCGGTGCAGCAGCGCACCCAGGAGATCGGCATCCGCCTGGCGCTGGGGGCCGGTTCCGCGGACGTGCGCCGGATGGTGGTTTTCCAGGGGATGCAACTGGCCGCGGTCGGCGTGGTGGTTGGGGTGGGTGCCGCCATCGGTCTGACTCGGCTGATGTCCACCTTCCTGTTCGGCGTCAAAGAACGCGACCCGGTAGTGTTCGTGACGGTGGCCCTGGCGCTCACCGTGGTGTCGTTCCTGGCCGTCTCGCTGCCCGCGCGGCGCGCCACCCGAATCGATCCGGTGGTGGCGCTGCGCTACGAGTAGGAGAAGATCAGCAAGAACCGGCCATCGATGCAAAGATTTTAAGAGTTGTTCTTATCAGCGTTCATCAGCGTTCATCAGCGGCTTCAGGTCTTGGACCAAGCCGAAAAGAATAACGGTCCCCCGGCCCAGCCGGAGGCGTTTGGGTTGCTGGCCCCGCGAAGGGGCCCGATCGCAACCACCCAAAACCGCGACCGCCGGCTTCCCGGCGCCGATCCTCACACGCCGTCTTCGGGCGCGACGGAAGGCATCTTGCCGGATACGTCAAACCTCTACTGCCTCCCTGCAGAGCCGGGGGATCTCCCGACCAATTAGCCGCTGATGAACGCTGATAAGAACCAAATCACTTAGGGAGTCGGAATGACCGCCCGCGTCGCCGCAGAAAGGCCGCTTTCCTGGTTGCTGCTATTCACCGCACTAACCGCATAGATGTAAGTTATCCCCGATATCACAGTTGTATCCAGGTAACTGGTTACGTTACCCGGAGTGGCCAGCAGCCGGTAAGTTCCCGAGCGCGTTCGCCGGTAAATCTTATAACCGGTTACATCGGAAGAGGTACTGGCTGTCCAGCTTAGCACCACTACGTGGATCCCGGTGCTGGTCAGGCAGGGCTCGCCCAATACGGCATTGGCCACCCGTTGCACGATCACCACATCGCAGACGTTAGTTCCCGCAATCGCGGCGGTGCAGGGAGAAATCCCGATGATCATATTGATGGCGGCTTGTACGTCCGCGGCATCCACCACTCCATCGCCATTCAAGTCACAGGCATTGCTTGCGCCGCCATGCGCACGAATCGAAAGGAAACAGAAGCCAATCAGGAGAATCGGCCGTACTGCTCCGAGAATCGAGCGGTTCCCGCGCGTTGCCGTCACCGGAGGGCGTTGGCAGGCGGGTACCATGTTACCGAGAAACGAACCGCACTCTGCGAAAGGTTGTACGGAGATCCCTGCAACCCCCCGGAGTAGTTCAGGTAAGCGTACTCTAGCCGAAAAGCCATATGCGTGCCCACTGCCTGGTTAAAACCCGTGGTCGACCGCCATCCGGTCGTGTTGAGGATGGTGCTCTCTCCGAGTTGCTGCCAGCCAAAAGAGGTGTCAATCCACCAACTGCGGCCGGGCATCCGGAAACGCCAGGTAGCGTTTGCCGAAGAACTGGTGGTGGCGCCCAAACCATAAGAAGAGGCGACCGTCCGATCATACGAAACCAGGAACGTATTCGAGGTGGTCTTATAAGTCAGGGCGCCGCCGCCTGAAGGATACGGCTTCACCGGTATTGGTCCCAAGGTCTCTCGCACCGGGTTAGTGACCCCCGCGCCCCCGTGGGCTTGCAGAATCCAGCGGTGCGCGAAGGTCCGGCCTATCGAGAGTAGCGACGTAGTGTTGTACAAATCGTAAAGCGGCGAAACCGTCCGGCTGGATGCCACACTGGCGCTGATTTGGGTAAGCGGCGAGAGCGAATAGGAAAGCCCTATACTCGCGCGGCCCGAAGTCGCATCCAGGTTCAGCGCGCCGTTCGTGGTTGTCAAAGGTTGGTCGTCGGAAAGATGCTGCGTGCGAGATCCCCCCACAGCGAAGTTCAGTGAAAGACGCGGAGAGTAGGAATACGAGAGCGAGGATTGCACTGACGCGCTGAACATCCGCTCCCCATAAAGCAGGGTGTTCAATGGCGACTGCGCCAGCGGCGCGCTGGTCAGAACGGAACCTAACAGCGGATTATTGGCGAATTGCCCTTGCAACAATCCGGCAGCCAGGTCCTGAAAGCTCGACGGGAGAGACGCCGCGGTAGCGAGGGTGGTGGGAGCGAACAACGACTCCTCGAAAGTACTGAGGCTGCCCGTTACAGAGAAGCCGAAGTTCCAGCGGGGCGCCAGATGCCGGGTGGTGTTCAATGATAACGCGTGGTTCAAAGCATCCAGGGAGGAATACCGCACAAAACCGGTATAAGACGGAGTATAAGTCAGGGAGAAAGTGGAACGATCGGTAAATCTCGTCCAGTCGATTTCGGCGCTCCCGCCAAAGCCGAAATCGGAAGGAAGATTCGATCCGCCTTGGGGGATGCCGCCGTTCGTCGGCAAACTGCTCGAGTAGTAAACGCCGTATGCCGAAAGGGTGCGCACTTGGAAGCCGGGCGCCGGTAACGGCACCGTCACATCGCCGTTTTGGACCTGTCCCTGTACCTGTCCGGGGGCCTGTGCCTGGGCATGTAAGCATGCCGTGCCCATCCAGCCGAGAACCAGAATGCCGGCGCTGGTGGCAACCAGACTGGCTCCAGCGCATCGGTTTAGCAATCGACCGCGCGGTTTGTCGTCCATTTACTTGTCTTTCTCCTGCGTCTGGCCGGAACAGGGTCCCCGGCCGCCTGCCAGGGTTGAGGAATCGGGTTCACGCCGGGAAAATCCATACAGGACGGTAATCGTACCATCTTGCGCATACGCCGGGATGAAATACCCACTGGCGGAAGTGGCCCGTGGATTATGAACCAGAACGGCTGCCGTTCGAGCGTTGGCGGTAAGCGTTGCGGTGACCCGGGCCACCACGCCGTCCGAAATCTCATTCGGATTCACGCCGGCGATCACGCATCGGTACACGCCCGCATTTCCCGCGCAAAAAACCGTCTTGCGGGCCGCGGCCAACACCGGTCCGTCATCCACCGTGATGTTGCTGACGCTCGCGGGCGGATATTGAAACGTCCATTGAACGGCCGCGGGATGGTCTCCCGATAGCGACTGCATCGAAAGGTCGAGAACTGCGGTGGCTCCCGGTCTGACTCTGGCCGGAGACAGCGACAAACACGTCTGCGCCTGAAGGCCGTTCGTCAATGCAACCAACAGAACGCAGAAAGATACACCCGGAGCGCGGCGCTGGCCCGTCCACGCCCATAAGATGCCTGCCATCCAAGTAACTCCCTGATTGAGACCGGACGATTTCATGGCCTGCGAATGATTCTTGCCATCGGTGCCGCCGCTCGTGAAACCAGAGCATGTCAAAGGCCGCATGAAATCGATTCTGCGCTCCCAATTTATATCGTTGTTCCGCTTACGCCAATGTGTGTGAGCCGCGCCGCCGGGCACCGGTGCCGGACCCAAAAAATAGGAGATGATGCGCCACTGTTTCCCAAGCCACCCGTGGATCGGTGATTTTTCAAATACTTACAAGTGGCCCCCCAGGTGCGATAAATTCTCCTGCCGCGTCCTTGATTGCTGCCCAGCAGTCTCCGGTGTGGTGTGCCCGGTGAGTGCCCGCTGACGGCGCGTGGTAGCCAGACCCCTGCGATCACCTGACCGGCTCAACCGCCATCGTGACCGAGTTGCTCGCGAACTGCCTTCCGGCCGGCGTGTTCACCCGCAGTTCTACCGGCACCGTGTTGCCGAAACTCACCGCCGCCGGTACCCGCGCCTGAATCGCATACACACCCGCATGCCCTGGTGCGGCCCGCACGGACTCCACCTCCGCCTCCGCGCCTCCAATTTCGACCTGCACCGCCCGCGGCGACACGGCGGCCGGCGAGCCCAAACCGGTGCTCCAGATCAGAATGCCGTCTCCCGGTTGGGCCGGATGCGACGGCACGCGATAGTTCCGCGGCATCGCCAGGTCGGCCGTGCCCGCCACCGAAATCACGCCCTGGTTTTGGCCCGCATCGTCCAGCGAGAAGATCACCGGCGTGGCTTCCTGCATCCGGGCCCGCAACGCCTCGCTGACGCCTGCATCCGTTTCGACCGTCGCTTCCAGTTCCGTTTCCGGCCCCAAAACCGGGCAGAGGAAACGGACCTGCTCATCGGACGCCGCCATCACCGGCACATATTGACCGTTGATGCTCACCCTGGTGCCGCCCAGGGTGACGCGATTCCCAGATGGGTCCGGCGGGCTCGGACGGACCTCTGCCAGCCCGCTGCCGTTCAAAGTGGCCACCGCGCCGGGGCTACATTGCAAGCGCTCTGCGCGGGCCAAACGCGGTGCTGGCGAGCCGACGGTCACGGTCACCTCCGCCGATGAGGATTGGTGTGCAGTGTTGGTGGCACGAAACGTGAGCTGGTAAGAGCCGCGCTGGGAGGCCGACGGAATCCACTCGAAACGGCCACTGGCTGCATCGAAGGATGCACCCGCGGGAAGTCCGGAGGCCGCCAGTTGCACCGCCAGACCGGCCGGATCGACCGCCCCTACCGTAAAGCCGAGCGCCACTCCCGGTTGGGCGGCCCGCGTGCGTGGGACGGTCCATACCGGGACGGAGGCCGGCTGAATCTCGATCATATCCTCAGCGCCGGATTCGCCCGCCGCGGCCCTGATCGTCGCCACTTGCTTTCCGGCTGCCGGATCGGCGGCAACCTGGAACGTCAGGTGCGTCTGATTGGCGCGAGTGAACACCGTTGCGGGAGCCTTCACCTGTGCCTGGCTGCTGGTGATCTGGACCGGCGCAGCGGCGGGCGTGGAGAGGACCCTCAATTCGCAGGTCGCCTGGCCGCCGGCGGGAATCAGTTTCGGAGCGCAGAAAAGGTCCGTCACGATTGGCGGTCGAGCCTCGCCGCACCCTGTGCCTGGCGCGCCTTGGACGCACGGCCGCGGCGAAGCGGCGGAGGTGGTGGCCGTTGCCCGGGCGCCGGGCGCTGGAGGTGACACCGGAGCCTGCCCCGTCCGCACCGTGGCGGCTTCCGGCGTCACTACCGGCACGTTGGCTGGCGCTGGCGCCTGGTACAGTGCCTGGAATTCAGGACTGCCTGCGAAACCCTGGCCCGGCGTCCCCGGTCCCAGAATCTGGATGCGGGTCGGGTAACCGGCCGGCCCCTGGAACAGAAGACCCGGCCCGCCGCTGTTGGCGACGCCCACCCAGAAGTTATAACCGCTCTGGTCGTAATCGCGTCCCAGGATCACGAAGTACAGCATGGCGATGTATAGCCCGTTGCTGTGATCCGCACTGGCGCTGTAGGTTCCGGTGCTCATGAACTCGTCGTTCGCGGCAGTCACCGGGGTGGTGTTGGACGGGTACGCAATGAGGGTCTGGAACCACGCCGCCAGGCCCTCGGCATTCGCGCCTTCGATTTCCGCGGAGGTGGGCGCGCGGTTCAACAGGTTCTGATAAAGACTCTGCACCGTGTAACCGGGAGGAATCAGCGAGTTAAACAGACCGCCCGCGGTCTGACCTTGGGCACGGATGGGGGCCACGGCCGCGGTGAACGGAGCGAAGGCCGGCGCCGCCCCGGTGGCAGCCTGGTACGCGGCCATCACCACGAAATCGCTGTTGAACGCTTCCGGGCTGGTCAGGAACGAGTCGAGCATTTGGCCCAATCCAGCCGAACCGATTCCCGTCCAGAAGGCGAAGCCGCTTGAATCCGGGTCGCGCCCCAATACCGATTGATAGAGCGCCCGCACCTGGCGGTTCAACAGAGGTTCGGGATCCCCAGCCTCCGTAACGGTAAAGGTGGCGCCGCCGCCGCCCGCGTTGGCCACCGTGATGGTCGCCGAGCGGGCCAGGGGATTCGGGTTGGTCAGCGCCGTGTAGGTGAAACCGGACGTGCCCGCGGTGGCCCCCAGCCAGGAGGCCGACGAGGTTGCCGTATAGCTGCTGCTGCAACTGGTGCCCGGAGTGGCGCTGATGCCTACCGCCAGCGGCACTTCCGGAAGAACGCCGTTGAACACCACGCCATTCACCGTGACGCCGTTGGTCGCAGTGCCCGTCTCGGTCAGGGATGTGCTGGTGCTGTCCAGCGTAAAGGCGCAACTGCCCGGAACCGGTGCGTCGATCGGCAACGCCACGGCCGCGGAAATGCCGCCCCCGGGGGCCGGGTTGAAAACCGTCACCTGCGTGGTCCCCACCGAGGCGATGTCGGCCGCCGTGATCGACGCGGTCAGTTCCGTGGCGCTCCAATAGGTTGTTTGGCGGCTGGCGCCGTTCCAGTACACCACGGAGCCGGATAGGAACCCCGTTCCGTTGACGGTCAGAACGAAGGCAGGGTTGCCGGCCGTGGCGGTGGCTGGAGAGAGCGTGCTGATGGTGGGGAGCGGGTTGACCGGCGCTGCAGCAATCGCAAGAGTGAGGAGGGCGCTGCCGGTGCCGGTGCTGTTCGTCGCGCTGATGGTCACCGGCGTAGTTCCCGCCGCGCTCGGCGTGCCCGAGATCACGCCAGTGGAGGTATTGACCGACAGCCCACCGGGCAATCCGGTTGCTCCGAAGTTGGTCGGCGAGTTACTCGCCGTGATCTGGTAGGAGAAGGCACTACCCACCGTCCCGCTAGCCGTACTCGCGCTGGTAATGACCGGCGGCCCGGACGTCACGGTCACAGTCAGCGTGGTGCTGCCGGTGCCGGTGCTGTTCGTCGCGCTGATCGTCACCGGCGTAGTTCCCGCCGCGCTCGGTGTGCCCGAGATGACCCCAGTGGAAGTATTGACCGACAGTCCACCGGGCAATCCGGTTGCTCCGAAGCTGGTCGGCGAATTACTGGCCGCGATCTGGTAGGAGAACGCGCTCCCCGCGGTACCGCTGGCCGTTGTCGCACTCGTAATCACCGGCGGTCCCAACTTAACGGTGATAGTCAGCGTGGTGCTGCCGGTGCCGGTGCCATTCGTCGCGCTGATCGTCACCGGCGTAGTTCCCGCCGCGCTCGGCGTGCCCGAGATGACGCCGGTCGCAGTGTTAACCGACAGCCCACCGGGCAATCCGGTTGCTCCGAAGCTGGTCGGCGAGTTACTGGCCGTAATCTGGTACGAAAAGGCGCTCCCCACCGTCCCGCCAGCCGTACTCGCGCTGGTAATCACCGGCGGACCAGGCGCGATCGTGATGGTCAGTGTCGCCGACCCCGTCCCATTGCTATTCGTCGCGCTGATCGTCACCGGCGTAGTTCCCGCCGTGCTCGGCGTGCCCGAGATGACCCCGGTGGAAGTATTAGCCGACAGCCCACCGGGCAAGCCAGTGGCTCCGAAGCTGGTTGGCGAGTTACTGGCTGTGATCTGGTAGGAGAAAGCGCTGCCTACGGTGCTGTTCGCCGTGGTCACGCTCGTAATCACCGGCGGACCAGACGCAATCGTAATGGTCAGCGTCGCGCTCCCCGTCCCATTGCTATTCGTCGCGCTGATGGTCACCGGCGTGGTTCCCACCGCGCTCGGCGTGCCCGAGATGACGCCGGTCGCAGTGTTAACCGACAGCCCACCGGGCAATCCGGTTGCTCCGAAGCTGGTCGGCGAATTACCGGCCGTGATCTGGTAGGAGAAGGTGCTGCCCACCGTCCCGCCGGCCGTACTCGCGCTGGTAATCACCGGGGGACCGGACGTGATGGCGACAGTCAGCGTGGTGCTGCCGGTGCCAGTGCTATTCGTCGCGCTGATGGTCACCGGCGTAGTTCCCGCCGCGCTCGGCGTGCCCGAGATTACCCCGGTGGAAGTATTAACCGACAGCCCACCGGGCAATCCGGTTGCTCCGAAGCTGGTCGGCGAATTACTGGCCGTGATCTGGTAGGAGAAGGTGCTGCCCACCGTCCCGTTGGCCGTAGTCACGCTGGTGACGACCGGGGGACCGGACGTGACGGTGACAGTCAGCGTGGTGCTGCCGGTGCCGGTGCTATTCGTCGCGCTGATCGTCACCGGCGTAGTTCCCGCCGCGCTCGGCGTGCCCGAGATGACCCCGGTGGAAGTATTGACCGACAGCCCGCCAGGCAGTCCAGTGGCTGCGAAACTGGTCGGTGAGTTACTGGCTGTGATCTGGTAGGAGAAAGCACTGCCCACGGCGCCGCTGGCGGTTGTGGCACTCGTAGTCACCGGCGGACCAGACGCAATCGTAATGGTCAGCGTCGCGCTCCCCGTCCCACTGTTATTCGTTGCGCTAATCGTCACCGGCGTAGTTCCCGCCGCGCTCGGTGTGCCCGAGATGACCCCGGTGGAAGTATTGACCGACAGTCCACCGGGCAGTCCAGTGGCTCCGAAGCTGGTCGGCGAGTTACTCGCCGTAATCTGGTACGAAAAAGCGCTCCCCACCGCCCCGTTCGCCGTGCTCGCGCTGGTGATCACCGGCGGCCCGGACGTCACGGTCACAGTCAGCGTGGTGCTGCCGGTGCCGGTGCTGTTCGTCGCGCTGATCGTCACCGGCGTAGTTCCCGCCGCGCTCGGTGTGCCCGAGATGACCCCGGTGGAAGTATTGACCGACAGCCCACCGGGCAATCCGGTTGCTCCGAAGCTGGTCGGCGAGTTACTCGCCGTGATCTGGTAGGAGAAGGCACTACCCACCGTCCCGCTGGCCGTACTCGCGCTGGTAATGACCGGCGGACCAGGAGCAATCGTGACGGTCAGTGTCGCCGACCCCGTCCCATTGCTATTCGTCGCGCCGATCGTCACCGGCGTAGTTCCCGCCGTGCTCGGCGTGCCCGAGATGACCCCGGTGGAAGTATTGACCGACAGCCCACCGGGCAGTCCAGTGGCTCCGAAGCTGGTCGGCGAGTTACTCGCCGTGATCTGGTAGGAGAAGGTGCTTCCCACCGCCCCGCTAGCCGTGCTCGCGCTGGTAATCACCGGCGGTCCCAACTTAACGGTGATAGTCAGCGTGGTGCTGCCGGTGCCGGTGCTATTCGTCGCGCTGATGGTCACCGGCGTAGTTCCCGCCGCGCCCGGCGTGCCCGAGATGACCCCGGTCGCAGTGTTAACCAACAGCCCACCGGGCAGTCCGGTTGCTCCGAAGCTGGTCGGCGAGTTAGATGCCACGATCTGGTAGGAAAAGGCACTCCCCACCGTCCCGTTCGCCGTACTCGCGCTGGTAATCACCGGCGGACCAGGCGCAATCGTGATGGTCAGCGTCGCCGACCCCGTCCCATTGCTATTCGTCGCGTTGATGGTCACCGGCGTAGTTCCCGCCGCGCTGGGCGTGCCTGAGATGACCCCGGTGGAAGTATTGACCGACAGTCCACCGGGCAATCCAGTGGCTCCGAAGCTGGTCGGCGAGTAACTGGCCGTGATCTGGTAGGAAAAGGCACTCCCCACCGTCCCGTTCGCCGTGCTCGCGCTGGTAATCACCGGAACAGGGTCGAATATGATGATCGTTCCGCCGGTGGCCGTCGTGGTATCGGGAGTGGCGTTGAGATAAACGCCCAGAGCGTTGCTGATCGGGATCGAATCCGAGTTGCTCGCCGTTCCCGGCGCAACCGTCGCGGTAACTACGGCCACCACCCCGCTGTTGATCGTAGTAGCGTTCAAACCACTGGCGAGGCACGTTACCAGTCCGTTGGCGGCGGCGCAATTCAGCGTCTTATTGGCAGCGCTTAGCGCAGGCCCGGGCGCTACGGTGAAGGAGGTAAGGTCGGCGGGCGGATACGAAAGCGTCCACTGCAGGCCGGCCGGGCTACCGCCGCTCCCCGTGGCCAGCGAGAGGTTCAAAGAGATGGAGGATCCCTTGGCCACCGATCCGGAAGCCAGGCTGAGGGATGATCCTTGCGCATGGGCAAGACTGGGTGCGCATAGGATGAAAGAAAAGGCTGCAATGCGGCACACTACAAGCCTTCGTGCCAGGACGCCCATTCTGGAGTATTGTGCCAGTTCCCACGTGTTCCGGACAAGCTGTAGATAGTTAACTAACTAAATGGCCGTGCCTCGATACTTGCCGGTGCAATTTGGGGGGATTTCACCACAGAAATCGGGTGACGCAGTGGAACCGGCCAGCAGCGGCCAAGGCGTTGCCGCTTAGTTAGGTACCACCCTGCCGCCCACGGCCGAATCAGCCAGCCAGCCCCGAGGATGGCTCCCGGGCTGGCGTACCCCCGTCGCATACGCGATGGCGCACACGCGATGGGAGGCCGCAGACCCTATTGCTGATTCTGCTTAGTCGGGTCCTGCTTGGTGGAGTCGTCTTTCTTTTCGCCGGGCCGGTACAGGGTGGGCGCTTTCCTCTGCTTGTCGTCTGATGCGGCTGCTGCGGCGGCGGCTTTCTTGTCCGCAGCCTGGGCGGCGTCGCGGTCGGCCGGACTCATGGCGTCCTCCATGGCCTTCCGTTCACGCTGGTCGCGGGCTTCCACATCCGCCGTCCGCTTGCCCAGATCGCCCTGGGCGCCATCCAGGCTGTCGGAAGTGGTTTCGAGGGCCGTTTTGAGCACGAAATCGTA
>DATJRE010000535.1:0-9859 GCA_035505095.1 Bryobacteraceae bacterium
CGGCGCGGCCACGGAAAGCGCCACCGACGGCGCCGCCGGCGGTTCCACCGATGGGGCCGCCCACAGAGCCGACGAAAAACCCAAGGCCGAACCGCGCAGCTTCCCTGCCGGCACTTACATTCTGCGCATGGATCAGCCTTACAGCCGCATTGCCGACACGCTGCTGGACTACCAATACTGGGCGCCCAACGATCCGCAAAAGAGCGTCTACGACGACACCGGCTGGACTTTCGGCGAGTTGAGCAACGTGCAGGTGGCGCGGGTCACCGACGTCAAAGTGCTGGATGTTCCCATGACGCGCGTGGAGGGTTCGGTGAAAGCGCCGGGCGGCGTGGAGAACACAGGCAGCATCTTCCTGATCAACCACAACGCCGACCATGCCCTGGTCACGCTGCGCTACCGCTTCCCGCAGGCATCCTTTGAAGCCGCCGAGGAGCCGTTCGAAGCGGCCGGGAGGAAGTTCAACCGCGGCTCGTTCATCGTGCGCGACGTGTCGTCGGCCGACCTGGCCAAAGCCGGCCAGGAACTGGGCATCGAAGCCTATGCCGTGGATGCCGCGCCGCAGGTGAAGACGCATCCGCTGCGCGCCGCGCGCATCGCCCTGATGCACACCTGGACCAGCACGCAGCATGAGGGCTGGTGGCGGATGGAGTTCGACCGCCTCAAGGTGCCCTACGATTACATCAGCGTGCAGACAGTGGCCGCGCGGGGCGATCTGCGCTCGCGGTACGACGCGATTGTCTTTCCGCCCGCCGGCCGCGGCAATCCGCAGGCCATCATCAGCGGCATGCCGATGTACGGGAACCCGCTGCCGTGGAAGGTGACGCCGCTTACGCCCAACCTGGGAAAGACGGACCAGACGGACGACATGCGGCCGGGGATGGGGTGGATGGGCCTGGAACATCTGCAGGAATTCGTGCGCCAGGGCGGCCTGCTGATTGTGTCCAACGACACCAGCAATTTCGCGGTCACCTTCGGCCTCACCCCGGGCGTCAGCATTTCGGCAGCGCGCAACCTGAAGGTTACCGGGTCGGCGCTGCGCTCGAAAATGGTGGATGCCACCAGTCCGATCGCCTATGGCTTCACCGACAACCTGGCGATTTTCGCTTCCAATCCGCCGGTCTTCAACGTGAGCAACATGGCGGGAGGCGGCGGTGGCGGAGGGCGGCGCGGCGGTGACGACCGCTCACGGCCCACCGGACGCGGCACGGCCGACGACCCCGATACTCCGCAGGGCCGGGCGCCTGCCGAGATTCCCGAAGAGCCGCACGCGGAGACCTGGGAAGCGCTGCCGCTGACCGACGAGCAGCTTCGCAATCCGGTGAACGTGATTCCTCCGGCCGAGCGCCCGCGCGTGGTGTTGCGCTACGCCAACTCCAACGAGCTGCTGGTTTCCGGCCTGCTCGACAACGGCGGCGAGTTGGCACAGCACGCGGCCGTGATCGATTCGCCGTACGGGCAGGGCCACGTGGTGCTGTTCTCAAACAACCCGTTCTGGCGCGCCGAAACACAGGGCAGTTACTTCCTGGTATTCAACGCGATCCTGAATTTCGATAACCTGAGCGCGGGCAGAAAGCTGGCGAGTAAGTAGAGCCGCGTCCCGATGGGCGCGGCACGGGCGGCGGTACGGTCAAAGGTTACCCATGCCGCCATCGATTGAGATTTCGCTGCCCACCACGAAGGCGGACTCGTCGGAAGCCAGGAACACCACCGCGGAAGCGACCTCGTCGGGGCTGCCGAATCGTCCGGCGGGAACCTGGCTCTGGATGGATTTGGCTACGGCCTGGAGATCGGCGTCGGACAAGCCCAGCTTGTTGTACAGCGGTGTGGAAATGGGACCCGGACTGACGGCGTTGACGCGCACGCCGCGCGGGAGCAGCTCGCCCGAAAGCGTGCGGGCAAACGAAAGCAGTGCCGCCTTGCTGGCTCCGTAAATGCTGGTGTTGGGCATGCCGATGTGGGCGTTGACGGACGCGTTGAGCACGATCGAAGCGGGGTTGGCGAAGAGGGGCAACAGGGCCTTGATAAGGAAAAACGGGCCCTTCACATTGACCGTGAAAGCGCGATCGAAAGCGGCTTCGTCCCATTGCTCGACCGGCCGAAGGTCGGCGATGCCGGCGTTGACGAACAGGACGTCGAGTGCGCCGAAAGATGCATGAACGGTCTCGGCAACCCGCTGCTGGGCGGCTGGATCGCCGGCGTCCGAGGGAATGACCAATACCTCAGCGCCGAGTTGCTGGCGCGTCTTTTCGAGAGTCGCCGTATCCCGCCCGGTTACCGCCACGCGAGCGCCTTCCCGCAGGAAGTGGCGCGCGGTGGCGAGGCCGATGCCGCTGGTGCCACCCGTAATTAGAGCACGCTTCCCCTTGAGTCTGTCCATGGGTTTCCTCCTTTGTTGTGGACCTACCGCTGTGGTTTGGATTCTTCGGGTGGGAAAAACGGTGCAGGGTGGGCGAACCGCGGGACTGCGCAGTCAGATAATCCCGGTGCGGTTACCCGGTGTAGTCATGGGCTTGGTCATCCTTTAAGATGGTCACGGTAATGGGAGTGTCGATGGCCGCCACGATGAGGGTCTTCAGGTTCTTGTCCGAGTAAGGGAAGCCGTAAGAATTACTGTTTCCCGGCCGCCTCACTTCTTTACGTACTTCTTCACATCCCTTGGACCCACTTCGGCGCCGTAAACGTTGCCTTGCGCGTCGGCGGCTACGCCTTCGGCGGCGCTGGTGATGGCGGTGCCGTCGGAGGGGTCGGGGATGAACGCGGTCACCGAACCGTCGCGGGCGCTGCCGATGCGGATGCCGCGCTTCCAGCCGGGATGGTGGCCGTATCCTTCTTTATCCGTGGATTCCGAATCGGTCACATAGATTACATCGTGGTTATCGATAAAGATGCCGCTCGGCCGGCTGAACTGCTTCCACTCGGCCAGGAAGCGGCCGTCCTGGTCGAAGATCTGGATGCGGTTGTTGGCGCGGTCGCCCACGAACAGGCGGCCTTGGGTATCGAACGCCAGCGTGTGGGGCACTTCGAACTGGCCCGGTCCGGAGCCGTGGCTGCCCCATTGCTTGATGAATTTGCCGTCGCTCGAAAACTTCATCACGCGCGCATTGCCGCGGCCGGCGCTATGGCCGTCGGCAACGAAGATGTCGCCGTTGGGCGCGATGGCCACGGCGTTGGGCTGATTGAAAGTGTCCGGGCCGTCGCCGGCCACGCCCGCCTTGCCAAGCGTCATCAATACTTTGCCCTCGGGGCTGAATTTGAAAACCTGCTGGCCTTTGCCTTCCCGCCCCTGCCCGTCGGTAATCCACAGGTTGCCTTCCGCGTCGAGGGTCATGCCATGCGGGAAGACGAACATGCCCGCGCCGAAGCTGCGCACCAGGGCGCCGGAAGGAGTGAACTCCAGGACTGGCGCCAGGTTCGATCCGGCGCAGGAGTTCACGCCGCACCGCTCGGCCACCCAGATATGTCCATCGGCCGCCACCGCTACGGCGCTCGACGACCCCATGGTTCTGCCCTCGGGCAGCCGGTACCAGCGCTCGGCAGTGCGATAGGGATTGGGCTGGGAATTGGGCGGCGCATCGGCCGCCGCGCACAGCCACAATACCGCGGCGAACGCCGCCAGTATCCCTCGTCCCGCACGGCTCGCGATGGTCATGCCGAACCCTCCCTCGGTGGGTTTGATTGTACACCTTCAGAGGCGCAGATCGGCAACCTTCTCAAGGGCCAGCAAGCGCACCCGCAAGTGGCGCATTTCCTCCTCACCCAACCGCTCCGCGCAGCCGGCCACCACGCGCTTGCCGCTGGCCAGCAGGCTGCGGCGGAACTGGCGGTCCGGGGCGGCGCTGGCGATATCGCGCAGCGCGCGCAAGAGCCGCAGGCTTACCGCCACGTCGGCTTTCGCGTACATGCGGATCTGCTCGAAGGCGGAATCCAGCAGGTGGTCGAAATCGACCCACTGGATGCTCACGCGAAACACGCCCGGGGGATCGTAGAGCAGCTCTTCGGGCGGCTCGCGGGAGGCGAAGCGGATGAGGATGCGGCTCAACTGGTCCACGCAGCTAATCGCCGTGGTCGGATCGTTGACCGCGGGCGAGATGGCTTTGAGGGCGATGTCCACAATCTGGAGCACGCCGAACTCGACGTCCTGCTGGAGGGTGCGAAAGGGGCCGAAATCGAAGGCCGCGCGGACGTCGTCATCGGCGTCGGGGGTGAGCCGGTCGGCTTTGGAGACCTCCACCAGGGGAATGCCGGCGGGCACAAACTGGCCCACGCGCCGCGTGACCTGGATCTTCACGTGATAGATCCTGGCAAGCTGCACCAGGCGGCCGGTGTCCACCACGCGAATGTAGCCGGAGACTTCGCTGGGCACGGCGGGCGTCCATTCGATGGCCTCCCGGGGCGGCTCCACCACGCGCACGGACCGGCGAGGAGAAGGCATCATTTCATCCACGATGGTTTCGGTTTCGGCCGCAATCCGGTCCACAATCTGGTTCACGCTGATGGCGTGCGAGATGTGGTAGATGAAGAACAACAGCCAGCCGACGCAGGCCACCGCCAGGAACATGGCGCCCAGCACCGTAGCCACCGGTTCAAAAGGCGCCGGCCGGGAGCGCGCGGAGGGCAGCGCGGCCATGCAGTAGGCGAAGGTGCCCAGGAAGATACCCAGGGTCCACTGGGTGACGCGGTCTTTGGCAAAGCTGACGATGATGCGCGGGGAAAACTGCATGGAAGCCAGCGTCAGGGTCATCAGCAGGATGGCGAAGACGATGGAGACCACCGTCATGATGGAGGTGGCAATATCGGCGAGGATGCCTTGTGCCACCATCGGATCGGCGTGCGACGGAAACAGGGCCCGCGGCACCCAGACGCTGATGCCGGGGTGGGTGCTCTCCAGCCACGGCCAGAGCATTCCGGCGCACCCCAGCGTGAGGGCGATGGCCATCGGCCGCACCAGGAAGCCGCCACGCAGGTTGTACAGGATGTGGCGCAGGAGGATGGGCAGTGGTCTCTTCACGTGTATCCGCGATTTTACCGTTGTTCGCCGGGGCGCCGCGGATTGCGCGCGGCGAAGCGGCGAGCGGAGTGGCTGGCTATCTAAGCACCACTGCGGGGAAGGTGGTCTGGCGGGCACTAGCGTGGTGTCAATTCCGGCAAATTTGTAAGAAATTATTTGACAACGCTGCCCCGCCGATGATACCTAATATCAAACACCACTTTGGGGTAATTCCGATCCAAAGAGCATTTACCGCCCATGTAGGCGCGGCGTCCCACAACAGCTCCCCGAGGCGAGCATTCGCGCCGGGAATCCGTTTCCGAGCGCATTCCGTGACCAACTGATTTGTCCGGCGATCTACGAAGCTGACGACCGGCTCCCGAGCCGTGTCACTGTGCGCGCTTAGTCCGTCCGGACAGCAGTTCCGAGGAGACCCATTGTGAAACGAGTATCGATCTCTCTGATTCTGTTTGCGTGCCTGGCCAACGCGCAGGGCACCGATGCCGTCGTGACGGGTAACGTATTGGACGCCACGGGGGCGGCTATAGCGGCCGCCGTCATCACCGCCGTAAACGTGAACACCGGAGTACAAACTCAGGTTACGTCGAACGCTTCCGGAGTCTACCTGTTCGCCGCGCTGCCGCCCGGCGATTACCGCTTGACCGCGGAGAAGGAGGGCTTCAAGGAGCTGGTCCGGAACCAGACCACGCTGCGCCTGGGCGATCACCTGGAGCAGAATCTGGTTCTGGAAGTGGGCGCCACCAAGGAGTCGGTCCAAGTGACGGCCAACTCGGACTCGGTCAATTATCTGACCTCTTCCCAGGGCGGCTTACTGAATTCGCAACGCATTCAGGACCTTCCGGTTTCCGGCCGCAACGCCATGGAACTGGTGGGCACGCAGGCGGGCATGGTGACCACCTCCAGCGGCGCCAACATGAACGGCGCCCGCACCGACATGATGAACATCACGCTGGACGGCACCAACATTCAGGACAACGCGGTACTCGAATCCATCACCGGCCAGATGATCAGCACCACGGTGGACCGGGTGGAGGAAGTGCGCGTGGTGACGTCGCCCGCGGATGCGGAATTCGGGCGCGGCTCCGGACAGGTGCAGTTGGTTTCGCGCTCGGGCACCAATAAGTTCCACGGCAGCGCCTACGACTTTGCGCACAACACCGACCTCAACGCCAACACGTGGGCCAACAACCGTAGCGGCGTGGCGCGCAGTGTGCAGGTTCTGAACCAGGTGGGCGGGCGCATGGATGGGCCGATCCGCAAAAACAAAACCTTTTTCTTCGCACTGTTCGAGGCCAGCATCAACCACACGCAGACCCCGGTCACCGACACCGTGCTTACCAGCCAGGCGCGGCAGGGCGTCTTCCGTTTTTATCCAGGCGTGCAGAACGGCAATGCCAACGCCAACAATCCGTCGGTGGATTTGAATGGCAATCCGGTGTCGCCCCGCGGCGCGACCGGGCCCTTGCAGACGGTCAGCCTGTTCGGGCTGGACCCCAACCGCCTGGCCCCCGATTCGACCGGCATCATTGCCAAGAACCTGGCGCTAATCCCACTGCCGAATAACTATCTGGCAGCCGGCGATGGACTCAATACGGCGGCTTACATATGGCAGCGTCCCGCCACCGACGATCTGTATTCGCTGGACCTGCGCGTGGACCACAACTTCAGCCAGTCCGAGCGGCTAACCGCCAGCTACAACCACGATTTCGAGAACTACCCCAACGGCAACGATGGCCAGCAGTATCCCAGTTCCGTGCCCGGCGAATACCTGAACCACTCCGTGGTGGCGTCGCTGGCGCTGGTATCTACGCTAAGCGCTTCCATGGTCAATGAAGCGCGCATCGGCGTGCAGCGGGCGCACCTGCAATTTGAAGCCCCGTGGACGTCCAGTTCGGAGGGCACCAACCTGCTGCCGTCGATCGGTGGCGTGCCCTACATCATCAGCCTGAACGGGCCCACCAGCCCTTATGGCACCTCCAGCAGCGAGGACCCGCAAGGCCGCATCACTCCCGTCTACCAGGCGGGCGACAAGATCACCTGGCTGCGCGGCCGCCACGCGCTGAAGGCCGGCATCGATTTGCGGTTTGTGGATGAAGACAGCTTTCACGCCTTCGACGTGATTCCGCGCGTGACTCTGGGCACCGGCAACGTGGGCACCCAGGGCATCACCACCATCCCCGGAATCGGCGCCAATTCCACTCTGGCCAGCAACCTCCTCACGACGCTGGCGGGGTCGGTGGGCAGCACGCTCCAGATGTTCTATTCGCCGGGCGGAACGAATCCGCAGTATCTGCCCTTCGGCCAGGAGCAGCACACCTGGGACTCGCGCGAGTGGGACACCTTTTTCCAGGACGATATCAAGCTTCGCAACGACCTGACCATCAACCTGGGCGTCCGGTGGGAGTATTACGGCGTTCCCTACGAAGCGCATGGCAGAATGGTGGACTTGGTGGGCGGCTCCCAAAGCATTTTCGGAGTGTCCGGCACCACCTTCGCGTCGGAATTCAATCCCGGCTATATGCCCGGGTCGCTGATGCAACTGCAACTGATCGGCAAGAATTCGCCCAATCCCAACCAGCAGGCCTGGCAGCCGGACTATCGCGACTTCGCGCCGGCGGTGGGGCTTTCGTGGGCGCTGCCCTGGCTCGGCCAAAACAAGACCGTATTCCGGGCGGGATATTTCGTGTCGTACGAGAAGAACTTCCTGGCGCTGCTGAACCAGATCTATGGGTATGGCGCGCCCGGCCTGGGATCGTCGCAATCGATTACGCCATCGACATATCAAAATCTCGGCCAGATCAGCCTGCCGTTGCCGGTGCCCTCCACTCCGCCGATGGCCACCATTCCCATCAACGACAACAACAGCAGCACCCAGAGCATCGACGTGGCGGACAGCGGATGGAAGCGCGGCTATGTACAGAATTGGAACGCGTCGCTGGGACGGCAGATCGGCAAAGGCGTGGTGCTCGACGTACGCTACGTGGCCAGCAAGGGGACCAAGCTGACGCAGGGCACCAACGTCAACGAAGTGAATATCTTCGAGAACGGCATTCTGAACGCCTTCAACACCACCGACGCGGGCGGCAATGCCGCGCTGCTGAACCAGATCTTCAACGGGTTGAACATACCGGGGGTGGGCGTGGTGAATGGCACCACCCTCACCGGATCGCAGGCAATGCGCCAGAGCACCACCCTGCAGTCGTACCTTCTGAACAACAATGTGGGTGGGTTTGCCAATTTCCTGGCGTCCAACACGTTCGTCACCGGAATCCGCGGCGGGCTGTTGTTGAACGGCCACCTTCCGGCGAACTTTGTGGTGGTCAACCCGCAGTTGGGAACCGCCGACCTGGTGGGCAACTACGGCAACTCCACCTATAACTCGTTACAGACTGAAGTCAATAAGCATTTCCAGGGCGGCTTCCAGATACAAGGCAGTTACGTGCGCAGCAAGACTTTGGGAAGCTACGATGGCAACACCCAAAATGAAGTGAGCAACTTTTTGACCTTGCGCAACGAACATCTCAGCAAGCAGTTACTCAGTTACGACATACCCAACCTGTGGCGCACCAGCGGCATCTGGGATCTGCCCTTCGGGCCCGGAAGAAGTTTGCTGGGGTCGAGCCACGGAGTTGTCTCGCACCTGGTCGAAAAATGGCAGACTGCGGTGATCTTCAATAAGCAATCGGGAACGCCGACGTCTTTCAGCAATAGCGCCGGGGATACATTCAACGGGAACGCCTCCACCGATATGCAATGGGGGCCGCTGCCCTCGGGAAGCGTGCAGAAGGTGGGCAATAACGTGGTCTACTTCAACGGCCTGACGCAGATTCCCGATCCGTCGATCAAAAATATTCCGTCCAGCCTACAAAGCCTGAGTACGCTCTACGCCATTCAGGGGGCCAACGGCCAACTGCTGATGTCGAATCCGGTGCCCGGATTGCTGGGGTCGATGAATCAGGCCGCCTATCGGGGCCTCGGCAGCTTCACCCTGAACATGCAGCTCTCCAAGGCGGTTACCATTAACAGGGAGCGGAACATCACGCTGCGCGTACGGGCCGACGCCATTAACTTACTGAATCGTCCCATCTGGGGTACGCCTAACCTGAACATCGATAGCACCAGTTTCGGCCAGATTACCACCGCCACAGGCAACCGGAGTGTGGTGTTAGGCGCGCGGCTGGAGTTTTAAACGGGCCGAACCAAGGAGAGAGATCCTATGTCCACTGATTCCTGGAAACCGGCTGCCCGCCTTGCCGCGGTGCTGGCCATGGCCGCCCTGGGGCCGGCCTTCGCGCAGAAGACGATCAGCCCGCCCAAAGTGGGCGAACACACCGTAGGCGAAGATTACTTCCTGGCGAACTACACGCAGCTTCTTCAGTACTGGAACACGCTGGCCAAAGAATCCGACCGCATGAAGCTGGTGGAGTACGGCAAGACGGCCGAGGGGCGGCCGATGGTGATGGCCATCATCACCTCGCCCGCCAACCATAAGAAGCTGGCTCACTATAAGGAGATCTCCCAGCGCCTGGCGCGCGCCGAAGGCCTCAACGACGCCCAGGCCCATCAACTGGCGGCGGAGGGCAAGGCGGTGGTGTGGATTGACGGCGGATTGCACGCCACCGAATCGATCAATGCCCAAGCCCTGTTTCCCGAGGCCTACGATCTGCTGAGCCGCAACGACCCGGAGACGCTGCGCATCCTCAACGACGATATCCTGCTGCTCACCTGCATCAACCCCGACGGCATGGAACTGGTGGCCAACTGGTACATGCGCGAGAGCGACCCCAAGCAGCGCAATTTGAACATCCCGCGGCTCTATCAGAAATACGTGGGGCACGACGATAACCG
>DATJRE010000536.1:0-4293 GCA_035505095.1 Bryobacteraceae bacterium
ATATGGATGGATTGGCAAACTTAAACCTGGCTGGGGTATGCCTGGGCTTGAGCGTAGCCGCCAATTTCTGTCTCCTGATCCCGTCGCTGCTTCTGGCGCTTGCGCTGGGGTTGGCCATACGGCGGCAGTGGGCACCGTGGACCGAGCGAATGCTCGTGACCGCCACGGTTACCGCGTTTCTCCTGCTGGTGCTTCCGTTCAGCCATGCCAGCGCCGGAGAACTGGCAAAGCTGGTGCTTCCTCCGCCGGTGCGGACCGCGAGAGCGCCCGAAGACCTTACCGGCCTGGTGGCCGTGTTGCGGAGGGACGCGCGAGGCCGGACGGTTCGCATTGCCGCCGACGCGTGGCTGGTGCCAGTGCTGGAGTTTTACCAGGCACGCTATCGGGAGGGAGGGTGGCGGATCTCGCCGTTTCCGAATCCGGCCGACTACTATGTAATGGATAGGGCACGGCTCGAAATTCCTGGCCAAACGTTATATCGGGGCCGTACCGTGGTACTGACCCATTAGAGCCGTGCTGCAACGCGGCCATGCATGGTGGTTTTCAGCCACCGGCGCCAGCCTTCCGATTTCGGTAAGTGCCCGTGAAATGAGGAAGTTATCATTTGGCCCCAACCGTGCTAACACCAGGGGCGTGTTCGGAGAGCGGCTAATGGGACGAGTACCGGAGTTCAAGTTCATCGCGGTAGCGGGCGCCATATTGCTGGCAGCGGGATCGTTCCTCCCGGTGCGGGCGCAGGATCCGGACGATCTGAAGCGCGGCGTGGCGCGGATCAGTTTGATTGACGGCGATGTTTCGGTGCGGCGGGGCGATTCCGGCGATTGGGTGGCAGGCATTATCAACGCGCCCCTGATGGCCGGCGATTACATTGCCAGCGGTCCCAATTCGCGGGCCGAAGTGCAGTTCGATAACGCCAACCTGCTGCGCATGGGCGCCAACGTTCAACTGCACCTGACCCAGCTTGAGGATGGGCGCTACCAGATGGAACTGGCCCGCGGCACGATCAGCTTTGGAGTGTTGCGGCCGAGCAATGCCAATATTGAAGTAGATACTCCGAGCATCTCCATAAAGCCATCCAAGCAAGGAGTTTATCGCATTACGGTTAACGACGCCGGGGAGACCCAGGTGACCGCGCGCGCGGGCGAGGTGGAGGTTTTCACCCCACGCGGTGACGAATGGGTGAACACCGGGCAGACCCTGATGGCGCGCGGCGCGGCGGCGGATGCCGAATACCAGATTGTGCAGGCCGGCCCACTGGACGATTGGGACCGCTGGAACATTAGCCGCGATCAGGCCATGCAGCAGGCCGTCAGCCCGCAATATGTGGGCCCGGGCGTCACCGGAACTGAAGACATGGATGGCGCCGGCACCTGGAGTTACGACCCCGCCTACGGAAATGTGTGGGCGCCCACGGTGGCAGCCGGGTGGGCACCCTACCAGTGCGGACGCTGGGTTTGGGAAGACTGGTATGGCTGGACGTGGGTGGGTTGCGAACCCTGGGGCTGGGCGCCGTATCATTATGGCCGCTGGTATTGGCGGACCGGGTTTGGCTGGGCTTGGTATCCGGGTGTTTTTGGCGTGCGCCATTACTGGTCTCCGGCGCTGGTGGGCTTCTTTGGATTCGGCGGCGGCGTGGGAATTGGCGTAGGCTTCGGGTTCGGCAACATCGGCTGGGTGGCGCTGGCGCCTTATGAGATGTTCCACCCCTGGTGGGGCCGCGGTTTCTACGGACGGCCGGGCGGGTTCGGCGTAACCAATGGATTTGTAGCCAATTCATTCCGCAACGCACGGGTGGCCGGCGGGATTTCGGCGGTGAGCACGGCGGATTTCCGTGCTGGACGGTTCGGCAGCACGATGCATTATTCCGGTTCGCAGATTGGCGCGGCCGGGATGGTCACGGGGCGCATGCCGATCAGTCCGACGAGTGCCAATCTGCGGTTCTCCGACCGCGCGGCAGCCAATGTTCCGCGGGGCGGAACCTTCAGCAACACCCACTTTTTCACCCATCAGCAGCCGGGCGCGGCGCAGCGGATGCCGTTCTCCCAGCAGCAGCGCGGCTTTGAATCGGCCGCCAGGACCGGCGGGGCCGGAGGGGTTGGATCGAATTATTCACGCGGTACGGCGCCGACGATCGGAGGGTCGTCGAGGAACGGAGGGTCGAATGGCTGGCGGCGGTTCAGCGAGACGCCGTCCCAGACCCCCGGCGCAGGGAACCGCGGCAATACCGGAGCGGCCGGCGGGTGGCGCGGCGCGGGAGGTGGCTCCTCCATGCAGAGCCAGCGCACCCCGGCCTCCGGTTATGGCGGATCGGCTTACGGCAGCGGAGCGCAGCGCTCCAGCGGGCCGCAGTCGGTGCGCATCGCTCCGCCGGTAGCGCGGGAGCGCTCCAGCACGCCGAGTTACAGCGCTCCGCGCGGCGGCGGTGGCCGGCCCTCTGGAGGCGGCGGCCACGGCGGCGGTCACGGCCACCGGTAAACAAGTTTCCCTCATCAGGAAAGCATCAGTTTCTTCCCATGGGCCCGGTCTCAATCAGCGGAGACCGGGCCGTTTTTTGTGTGCCCACCCGGGCGCCTGGCGGAATCCGGTATGCTGTGGAGCATGCAGATGGTCCTTCCGGACGAAATGCTGCCGGTCAAACTCACCTTGAACCCCGAACACCGGATCACCGATGACGAGTATTTCGCCTTCTGCATGGCCAATCCGGACCTGCGGTTGGAGCGGACTGCGGAAGGAGAGATCGTTGTTGTGCCACCGGCGGGCGGGGAATCCAGTTACCGGAGCGGAGACGCCTCCGGCCAGTTGCGAATTTGGGCGCGGCGCGACGGACGCGGTAAAGCATTCGACGCCAGCGCAGAGTTCATCCTGCCCACTGGGGCGGCGCTTTCGCCGGACGCGGCCTGGGTTTCCAATCGCCGCCTGAGCCAGCTTTCGAAGGAGCAGAAGCGCAAATTCCCGCCGGTTTGTCCCGAATTCGTGATCGAAGTGATGTCGCCGAGCGACCGCCTACGGGCCGCCCAGGAGAAGATGCAGGAGTGGATGCGCGCCGGGGCCGACCTTGCGTGGCTGATCGATGGGGACGCCCGCACCGTGTACATTTACTGCGCTGGCCAAACCGGCGCCGAAGTGCGCACGGGAATTCTCTCGCTGGCAGGAGAAGGACCGGTAGCCGGGTTCGAGCTGGGACTCGCGGATATCTGGGAAGGGATCTGAACCTGAAGGCGGAGTGAAGAGGGCCTAGGTTGGCTGGCGGCGTCGGCGCGCATACAGGTTGACATAATATCCGGGCGTCTGGCGGAATCCGGTATGCTGTGGAGTATGCAGATGGTCCTTCCGGACGAAGTGCTGCCGGTCAAACTCACCTTAAACCCCGAACACCGGATCACCGATGACGAGTATTTCGCCTTCTGCACGGCCAATCCGGATCTGCGGTTGGAGCGGACTGCGGAAGGAGAGATCGTTATTGTGCCACCGGCGGGCGGGGAATCCGACTTTCGAACCGTGGAAGTTTCTGGACAGTTGCGCAATTGGGCCCGGCGTGATGGGCGTGGTAGGGCTTTCGGGTCCAGCGCGGAGTTCGTGCTGGCGACCGGGGCGGCGTTATCGCCGGATGCGGCGTGGGTTTCCAATCGCCAGCTGGAGCAGCTTTCGAAGGAGCAGAAGCGCAAATTCCCGCCGGTCTGTCCCGAATTCGTGATCGAAGTCATGTCGCCGAGCGACCGCCTACGAGCCGCCCAGGAGAAGATGCAAGAGTGGATGCGCGCCGGGGCCGACCTCGCGTGGCTGATCGATGGGGACGCCCGCACCGTGTACATCTACCGTGCTGGCCAAACCGGCGCCGAAGTGCGCACGGGAATTCTCTCGCTGGCTGGAGAAGGACCGGTAGCCGGGTTCGAGCTGGGACTCGCGGATATCTGGGAAGGGCTCTGAGAGAAGGCGAGGTGAGGCGGGCTTAGGCAGGGCTGGCGGCGTCGGCGCATACAAGTTTACATAATATTCGTTATGTACAGCCGGCCTATCTGCGCCGGTTGCCGTAACGAGTATTGCTCGTTGATTCGTCCACCTCCGGCGCGCCGGAGCAAGCCTCACAGACAACCGTACTCGTCGCCAAACTAGCTCGGTTGTTAGCAAGTAGAAGCATCTGAAACGCCGGAAAGGGCGCAGCGCTCGTTCAACGAGCAGACGAACGCCGCGCAGTTCCAAGTATACCTTCTCCAGGCGTTTCATCAAGGTCTAAAGGAGAGATTTTGGTGAGCGCAGCAACACAGAGTGCACGATCCCCTGAGAAATCCCCAG